>NZ_DLNT01000003.1:0-12903 GCF_002477055.1 Clostridium sp. UBA7503 | reverse complement strand
GACTTAGGGTACATTTTAAAAAGTACATACCTTTTTTATAAACTATTTACAATTTAACTTAATATTAAACTCCGAATAAGGTTAATAATACACCCGCTGCAACTGCACTTCCTATAACTCCAGATACATTTGCTCCCATAGCATTCATAAGTAAGAAGTTAGTAGGGTCTTCCTTTTGACCTACAACTTGAGAAACTCTAGCTGCCATAGGTACTGCTGATACTCCAGCAGATCCAATTAATGGGTTTATCTTACCTTTAGTTAATTTACACATGATTTTACCTACAAGTACTCCTCCTGCCGTAGCTATAGCAAAGGAAACAACTCCAATTATAACTATTCCTATGGTTTTAGGATTTATAAAGGCCTCTGCTGTTGCAGTTGCTCCAACAGAAAGTCCAAGAAATATAGTAACTATATTTACTAGGGCATTTTGTGCAGTATCTGAAAGTCTTCCAACTACACCAGACTCCTTAAATAAGTTGCCAAGCATTAACATTCCTATTAATGGCAATAAGGATGGTAATAATAAAGTTACCACTATAGTTACAACTATAGGAAATACAATCTTTTCTATTTGCTTAACTTGTCTAAGTTGTCCCATTTTTATTCTACGCTCTTCTTTAGTTGTAAGAACCTTCATTATTGGTGGTTGTATAAGTGGCACTAGTGCCATATATGAATATGCCGCCACTGCAATAGGTCCTAGTAAATGTTCTGCTAGCTTATTAGTTAAGAATATAGCTGTAGGACCATCTGCTCCTCCTATAATTCCTATAGATGCAGCTTCTTGTGGTGTGAATCCAAAAAGAATAGCTATTCCAAAAGCAAAGAAAATACCAAATTGTGCCCCCGCTCCCATAAGTACACTAGATGGATTAGCAAGTAATGGACCAAAATCTGTCATTGCTCCTACCCCTAAGAATATAAGTGGAGGGAATATCTCCAACTTAACTCCTTTTGATAAGTAATATAACAATCCCCCTACTTCCTTACCTACAGGCTCGGCCATAATATTACCTAATGGTATGTTAGTAAGTAACATACCAAAGGCTATAGGTAATAACAAAAGAGGTTCAAATTTTTTACCAATTGCTAACCATATGAAAACTAAAGCTACTCCTATCATCACTGCTTGCTGCCATGTTAATGCTGCAAATCCAGAAGAGGCAAACAAATCCTTAATTACTTCAAAAACATTCATTTAAGTTGACCTCCTATTATCCAATAACAGCTAATATATCTCCAGTATTAACTGCGGCTCCTTGTGTTACATTTATCTCTACTACAGTCCCATCTACTGGAGCCATTATTTCATTCTCCATCTTCATAGCTTCAAGCACAAAGAGAACTTCTCCTTGTTTAACTATTGCACCTTTAGTTGCAAGCACCTTAACTATTGTTCCTGGCATTGGTGATTCTACCTTTGCACCATCTGCTGTTGATGCTACTGGTGATGCAGCTGGAGCTTGTGCTGGAGTTGATGCTACCGCTGTAGCTGCTGGTTGTGTTGGTTGTACTGGTTGTGCTGGCGCTATTGGTGCTACCGGTGTAGCAAATTCACCCTTTACTTCTTCCACTTCTACTTGATATAAATTCCCATTAACTGTAACATTGTACTTTTTCATATGAAATCTCCTCCTAACAATGCTTCTATCTAATAGAAGCATTTCTCCAACTTGAATTATTACTAACCCTTTTTATACTCTTTATATTTAGTTCATCTAGTGGTTTACCAGTATGAGCAGATAGTGATGCCATTATAGCTGCCACTAACTCATATTCTTTATTAATATCTACTGCTTGCACAGTGTTATCAACTTCACTTACCATAATTGACTCTTCCTTAGGCTCGTCATTAGTATTGGATTTCTTTTTATAATCTCTTCCTAATAAAAAGCTCTGTAACTTAATTATTAGCATAAGTGCTATTAACACTCCAAACACTATTATCATAGCAATGGCAGCTATACCTAATGCAAAGGATAAATTATCTAGAGTGAAGTTTCTGAATAATGTTTCTTTCATATTTCATTCCTCCTAAACTAGTGTACTACCATGTGTTTTAGGATATTTTAATTCTCTTTTACTTTGTAGCATATCTAGCATAGCAAATATCCTTTGCTTGCTTTCACTTGGTTTTATTACATCATCTATAATTCCCATTTTAGCTAAATTATATGGACTTGTTACTTCATCATAGTATTTAGCAATTACATCTTTTTCCCCTTGTTTATGATCCTCTGAGTTAAATATCTCACCTCTGTGTAATCCTTTTATATATTCTTCTGGATTTGTTAAACATACCTTTGCTGTTGGCCAAGCCATTGTAACATCAAAAGCCGATTCTCTTGAAGCTAATACTTCATATCCAAGGCCATACGCTTCTCCAATAACTAAAGAAACCTTTGGAACTGAAGCATCAATTAACGAATACATAAGCTTTCCTATATTTTTAGCAAGTCCATTATTTTCTTCTTCTAAAGAAACTGATGCTCCTTTGGTATCTACTAAACTTAAAATTGATATGTTGAAACTGTCACATAATTTTACAAAACTTGCAACTATATTTGCTCCTAAATTATCAATTTCTTTATTGTTAGAGTTTAATATAATTCCAACTGTCAAACCATTGATTTTTCCCAGTACAGTTCTAAAGTTTGCAGCAAATTCTCCATATATCTCTATAATACTATCTACATCAGTTATAGTATTTAATATTTCATCTAAGGAATAATCATCCTTTTCAACCATTTCATCAAGATTTAGCTTACTTAAGTTTAAATTTAAATCTTCATCACTAACAGTAGGTAATTCTAAATTATTTGATGGCATATAAGAAATTATATTTCTCACAACTTGGAATGCTTCTTCTTCAGTAGCAGTATTTATGTGCGCATTACTATTTTTATTAGCACTTACTCCATTGCTCACCATTGATTTATCCACATATTTACCTTCTTTTTCAGTAAGCTTACCTAAAGAAGATATGCTTAAATCGCTTATTTCATCCACAGCAACCACTACATCACTCATTGTACCAATTAATGATGTTATCCCATTACAAGGACCACAAATAATTGATATTCTTGGAACTACACCACTTAACTTAGCATACTTATTTAAAACTAATCCATAGGAACCAAGTAATTCTATTCCTTCATTTAATTTTCCACCTATGGAATCAATAACTTCAACTACAGGAGCACCTATTTTAGCAGCATTATCAAGAATATTTATTATTTTTCTTCCCATAGCTTTTGTAAAAGTTCCACCTTCAACTGTATAGTCACAACTATATATAAATACCAGTCTACCATTTACAGTTCCATGACCAGTAATTACACCGGCTCCATTGTCTGAAACAAGAGCACCAATTTCTACAAAAGTTCCTTCATCTAATAATGCAAGAACTCTTTCTCTCGCTGTAAGTTTATTTAGGTTGTGTTGCATTTGTAATTGACTATCTCCACCACCTAACTGTGATGTCTCTTTAAGCGAATTAAACACTTCAAGTTTATTCATTTTACTGCCTCCTGACATATTAACTTTACCGTATATAATAATAACACATTTAACACCATTTGTATATATTGATTGCAAGTTTTAATTCATTTTTCTGTGAATTTCTTATTTAAAAATTCCTACAATTAAGATAATCTTAGTTATAGTATTCTGTTTAAATAAATTTTAATTCCTGTCTATTAAAATTTATAAAAAAACTAATCCTATGAAAATCATAGGATTAGTGAATAAATTCTAATTTTTAATTATATCTGATTAACTGTTAAGCTAATTAATATATAATCTAATTTAAATTTAAAGAATTTAGAATAGACCTTCTATAGTTCCATCTTCATGAATATCTATTTTATTTGCAGCAGGAACCTTTGGAAGTCCTGGCATAGTCATTATAGTTCCTGTTAAAGCAACTATAAAACCTGCTCCATTTGATAATTTAACTTCTTTTACAGATATATTAAATCCTGTTGGTCTTCCTAATAAAGCAGGATTGTCTGAAAGAGAATTTTGAGTTTTAGCTACACAGATAGGTACTTTATGAAGTCCTAATTTTTCGATTTCGCTAATCTGTTTTTTAGCCGATGCTGTAAACTCAACATCATCTGCTCCATAGATTTCCCTTGCAATAACTTTTATTTTTTCTTTAATGTCGAGTTTTTCATTATATAATACTTGAAACTTGCTTTCTTTATTTTCAATAGTTGAAATAACTTTATTAGCTAAGTCTTTTCCACCTTCTGCTCCTTTTTCCCAAACTTCGGTCAAAGATACTTCTACACCCTTAGCTTTACAGAACTCTTCTATGAACTTAACTTCTTCATCACTATCTGATATGAATTTATTTATAGCCACAACTACTGGAACATTAAATTTTTGTATGTTTTCTATTTGTTTCTCTAGATTCACAACACCTCTAGACAATGCTTCTACATTTGGAAGATTTAATTCATCTTTTTTAACTCCACCATGATGTTTTAATGCACGAATTGTTGCAACTATAACTACGCAGTTTGGTTTTAATCCTCCATACCTACATTTAATGTCAAAGAATTTCTCTGCTCCTAAATCTGCACCAAATCCTGCTTCAGTAATAGCATAATCTCCTAGCTTTAACGCGATTTTAGTTGCAAGTATACTGTTACAACCATGAGCAATATTTGCAAACGGCCCTCCATGAATTATTGCTGGCGTATTATCTAATGTTTGCACTAGATTAGGTTTTATAGCATCTTTCATTAGCATAGCCATTGCACCTTGAACTTTTAAATCTTTACAATATATTGGATTTCCATCAAGGTCATATGCCACAAGTATTTTCCCAAATCTCTCCTTAAGATCCATAAGATTGTTAGATAAACATAGTACTGCCATAATTTCAGATGCAACAGTAATTGTGAATCCATCTTCCCTTAAAAATCCATTCGGCTTACCACCCATACCAACTACTATATCTCTAAGAGCTCTATCATTCATATCTAAAACTCTTTTAAATATAATTCTTCTTGAATCTATTCGAAGTTCATTTCCTTGATGAATATGATTATCTATAGCTGCTGATAACAAATTGTTTGTTGTTGTAATAGCATGCATATCTCCTGTGAAATGAAGATTTATATCTTCCATTGGTACTACTTGAGCGTATCCACCACCAGCAGCACCTCCCTTAACTCCAAAAACTGGCCCTAATGAAGGTTCTCTTAATGCTATAACAGCATTTTGGCCTAAACTGCAAAGTGCTTGACCAAGTCCTATAGTTACTGTAGATTTTCCTTCTCCTGCTGGAGTTGGATTAATTGCTGTAACTAATATAAGTTTTCCATCATCCTTATCTTTTCTATTTGCAAGAACATCTAAGGATATCTTTGCTTTATACTTTCCATAAAGATCTAAATCATCTTCAGTTAAGCCTAAGGTTTTTCCTACCTCTAAAATCGGTATCATCTTTGAACTTTGAGCAATTTCAATATCAGTTTTCATAAATTAACCTCCCAAGTATTATATTTATTTATATTATTTTTTCAAAATTCAGAAATAAATTAAGCTATGATAACTATGAATATAGTTGTCTCAATAGTTTCTTCAATACACTTTTATTTTCAAGTCCATTATAACATAATTACTTTTATAAAAAAAGCACAGCAATAGCTGTGCTTTTAAAACAATGTATTAATTTTCTTTGTATGTGTTACTCTCATTATTTGAAATTTCTTCTATCTGATTTTCATCTGTTGACACTTCATCATTAAGAGTTTCTACATTCCAATCCTTAAACTTATCATTAGAACTAATACTATTCTCTTCTACAGGAACATCATTTTTCTCTTTTGGAGAATCTAACACTATTTTTTCTGCATCAAATTCTGCAAGAGTTTTCCCTTCCATTATTGCATTAAATTCTTCCGCAGTAAGTTTTTCTCTTTCAAGTAGAGCTTTTGCAACATCATGAAGTTTATCTATATTCTCTTTAAGAATAGTTTCTGTTCTCTCATAAGCCTCATCAATTAAAGCTTTAATTTCTCTATCTATCTTAGATGCAACCTCTTCAGAGAAATCTCTTGTTCTTCCAAAGTCTCTTCCCATGAATACTTCACCATCTTCTTTTCCAAAAGATATAGGTCCTAAAGCATCTGTCATACCATATTCCATAACCATCTTCTTAGCTATTGATGTAGTTCTATCTATATCATTTTTTGCTCCTGTACTTATATCTCCAAGAATTAACGCTTCAGCAACTCTTCCACCTAAAAGACCAACCATATCATCTCTAAGTTTAGACTTAGATGTATATGCTGTATCTTCATTAGGTAGATGTAAAGTATATCCTCCTGCCATACCTCTTGGAATAATACTAATTTCATGCACAGCGTAAGAATTAGGTAAGTATTTAGATACTACTGCGTGACCAGCTTCATGATATGCAGTTAAATTCTTATCTTTCTCACTAATAACTCTGGATTTCTTTTCTGGCCCAGCCATTACTCTAGTTATAGATTCTTCTAACTCTTCCATAGTTATAACTTTTCTTCTAGCTCTAACAGTTAATAAAGCAGATTCATTCATTAGATTTTCAAGGTCTGCCCCAGTAAATCCTGGTGTTCTCTTTGCAAGTATTTTTAAATCTACATCCTCATTTAAAGGTTTATTCTTAGAGTGAACTTTTAATATTTCTTCTCTTCCTTTAACATCAGGTACACCAACAACTATCTGTCTATCAAATCTACCTGGTCTTAAAAGAGCTGGGTCTAAAATATCTGGTCTATTTGTAGCAGCTACCATTATTATGCCTTCATTTACACCAAATCCATCCATTTCAACAAGAAGTTGGTTTAATGTTTGCTCTCTTTCATCATGGCCTCCACCCATACCAGCACCTCTTTGTCTACCTACAGCATCAATTTCATCTATAAAGATTATACAAGGAGAGTTCTTTTTCGCTTGTTCAAATAAGTCTCTAACTCTTGAAGCTCCAACTCCCACAAACATTTCAACGAAATCTGACCCTGATATACTGAAAAATGGAACTCCAGCTTCTCCAGCCACTGCTTTTGCTAAAAGAGTTTTTCCTGTTCCTGGAGGACCAACTAATAATACTCCTTTTGGAATTCTAGCTCCTACTTCCATATATCTCTTAGGATTTTTAAGAAAATCTACTATTTCCTCAAGCTCTTGCTTTTCTTCATCAGCACCAGCTACATTTTTAAAAGTAACCTTTTTATCACCTTCTAAAGGTACAGCCATCTTAGCTTTACTTTTACCAAAGCTCATAACCCCACGGCCGCCTCCGCCACCGCTTCCACTAGATTGATTCATAAACATTACCCAAAATAATACTACCATTCCTATCACAAGAAGCGTAGGCAAAATTCTCATCCAAACTGGAACTGTAGCAGGTGGATCATATTTTTCATTCATATCAGGGTTTGGATTTTCTTTAAGTATTTGAGAATACCTTGATTGTAAAATATTTACACTGAATTCAGTACCATCACTTAATTTACCCCTTACTGATGTACCATCAGACGATGTTTGTATGGCTGATACTTGTTTTTGTTGCATATATTTTTCAAATTCTGTTACACTTATTTCTTTTAAAGTTCCTGTACTATCGAATAATGATAATGCAGAAAATATAACTAGTATTAATACTAAAAACCAAATTGTTGCACTAGAAATTTTTTTCATTTAAAGCCCCCCTCTCTCTACGGTTCAATATCACTAAAAATTCTATCATATGAGTTTTTCCTTTACAACATCAATAATATTAATTATTAATGAACTACTATTCTATTCTATTTTAAAAATAAATAAGATTATACCTATATAGTATAAAACTTTACTACTTCATATATACGTGTTCATGTAATATTCCTATATAAGGAAGATTCCTATAAATTTCAGCATAGTCAAGACCATATCCTACTAGGAAATAATCCGGAACATCAAAACCAAGATATTTAACATCTAGTTCTTCCTTTCTTCTTTCAGGTTTATTAAGTAAACAAGCTATTTCAAGACTCCTTGGATTTCTAGCACCTAAGTATTTCATAAGATATTTAAGAGTTACTCCACTATCTATAATATCTTCTACTATCAACACATCTTTGCCTTTTATTTCAAAATCTAAATCCTTTATTATTTTTACTATTCCTGAAGATTGTGTAGCATCTCCATAGCTAGATACAGCCATAAAATCCATCTTACAAGGTATAGTTATGTTTTTCATTAAATCAGACATAAACATTACTGAACCCTTTAGAATACCAAGCACAATTAAATCTCTACCTGCATATTCCTTTGATATTTTAGCCCCTATTTCTTTAATTTTTTCTGTCAAAACCTCTTCAGTTAATAAAACTTCTTTAATGTCCTTATTCATGTTTTTCCTGCCTTTCCACACTTACTTCTATAATTTTTTTTACTCCTTCATGGATTTTAAATTTATCACTTATTTTATATCCAATTATCCATGAAATATCTTCATCAAAACAAATCAGAGGCACAAAATCTCTTTCTTCTCTTGGAATCTTTAAGTCTATAAATATGTCCTTTAACTTCTTGCTACCTTTCATCCCAAGAGGATAAAATCTATCCCCATTCCTTCTAAATCTTAATGCTATATTTTTTATATTAGTACCATTAAAATATTTTATGTTATCATTAGACTTAAAATTCATTTTTTTATAACTATCTATAGATCTTATATATACTTTAAGTCCTAGCTCTTCAATGTAATTACTACCCATATTAAGATTTATAATAGTATCTATATCAACTTTACATTGTTTTTTTTGCCTTGTTATTTCAATATTACCGTATACATTCTTGATTAATATTTCCTTTGGAACAATTGTAAACTTTCCTGTGCCAGATTTTTGTAAGTTTATAATATTATCGATATGTATGCTTTGAATATTGTTTATATCCCCTTTGACTTCTAATAGAGCTTTTCTTATAACTCTACTTGCTAAAGATGGATGAACATAAAATACATCTTTATATATTATAACCTTATCTTCTCCTATATCACAATATTTTTGAAAAACTTTGGTTGCATTTTCTTGAATATAATCCTCATCATGTTTGATAAGTTCACACATTCTATTTAAGGTTGTAATTATATCTGAGTTAAAGTTTTGTTGTATATAAGGTATCAATTCTAATCGGATCTTGTTTCTTGAATATATAGGCTCATAATTTGTTTGATCTATTCTAGCTGGAAGATTATTTTCTTTACAGTAACCCTCGATTTCTTGTCTGCTCACATTTATTATCGGCCTTATATATACTTCATCTCTTACAGGTTTAATCCCTATAAGCCCTTCTATTCCAGTTCCTCTCATTAACCTCATAAGTACTGTTTCTGCTTGATCATTAAGATTATGAGCTAATGCAACTTTATTTGCATTAAGCTTTTTTAGAAGCTCTTCAAAAAATTCATATCTGGCATCCCTACCAGCCATCTCTGTGGATGTATTGTTTTCACAAGCTATGAAGTTTATATCTACAGACTTGCTAAAGAATTCAATTTGATTTTCTTTGCAAAACCTTCTACAAGTAGCTTCATCCTCATCTGATTCACTGCCTCTTAACATATGATTCACATGAGCTGCATATAGTTTTATATTATAATCATCCATTAATGTAGACAAAATATGCAATAAACTTATAGAGTCAGGACCTCCAGATAATGCAACTATAACTTTGTCTCCTTTATTCAACATTCGATTTTCTTCAATAGTTTTAATAACTTGATTTCTCATATTATTATGTACTTTCGGCCACTCTTTATCTCCCATAAAAACACTTCCTAAAAATATAGTTTTAAGTCATAATATCATAAATGTAAGAATTTTAAAACAAATATAATAAAAAATGAAGAAATGTTTACACACCTCTTCACTTTTTTTATTATAACCATTATAAATTAGCTATAATTAACTTTCTAATTTACTTAACCCAAATTAAGCTGTGTGAACTCTAGAAACCATAACTGTCATATCATCCTTAACCTTATTTTTTCCTATTCTCTTCGCTTCATTAATTATACCCTTAGATAGTTCCTCTGGACTCACATTATCATTTCTACATAAATAATCCAATATCCAATCTATCTTACCACTAGATTCTTCATCACAGTCTGTAATTCCATCTGTTAACATAACAATCAGATCGCCATTTTTTACTTTCTTACTATGAATCTCTATATCTGCTTCATCTAGTATTCCAATAGGTAGACTTCTAGATTTAATAATATCTATGGTATCACCACTCTTTACAATGCTAGCTACTGCTCCCACCTTCATAAAATCTACTTCTCCACTATACAAGTCAATTGCACTTAAGTCTACTGTAGAGAATTTTTCATCCTCCGAAAATTTAAGGCTCATTATAGAATTAACTGTATTTATAGCTGTAGTTCTACTAAATCCCGCACCTGTAAATTTCTCAATTAATTCAACTACAGCCTTACTTTCTCTTCCTGCCTGTGGACCTGAGCCCATTCCATCACTAATAACCATCATGTAACTACCATCATATCCTTCTCCAAAATTAAAATTATCTCCAAAGATAGTTTGTCCATCTTTACATGCCCTAGATACGCTAGTAGTTACTCCAAACTTAGGTACTTCTTCAAACATAGCAGTACACTTATTAGTTATAGGATTAATCTTACACCCATCGGCTTTTAATTTCATTTTATAACCTACACAGTCATTAATTAAAGGTAGCATTTTTTTTATACATAAATTTCTTCCATTGCAACAATTACAGGTTATCTGTATATTTAGTCTTTCATTCTTGTCTTTTATTGCAAATACATCATCAATTTCTATATCGTACTTTTCAAGAATTCTTATAATCTTTTTTTCTGAATCTTTGTCTTCATTAAAGTCTGATGAAAACTCTTCCATAATCTCATCTACAGACTTAGCCATGTTATTGAATTGATTTGCAATTAGCTCTCTGCCCTCTGCTAATCTACTTCTCCACATTTCACTTATAATAAATTTGTTTATTATATCTTCTGTATTCCTTATTAGCGAAGCTTTCCTTATACATTTCTTTTCTAATAACTGCGGAAAAATGTTAGTTCTATTCTGAGCACTTTCTAAAAGTTCTCCAAAAGCCTTATAGGTATTTATCATTTCTCTTCCCCAGCATATTCCACATGTATCACAGCTATTACATACTCTATTAGCTAAATTCTCTATAAGCCCACTACTTTTAGTACTCATATCCAGCTTATCATTATCAGCTAAATTATTCAACGTGCCAGCCATATTTAGAAGCACTTCAGAAAACTTATCTAACCTATCTGTGAAAATTCCCTTTACTTTATTAACATATCCTTCTTCATATCTTTTACTTTTTTTCTCTACATCTAACTCCCCAGATATAGTTTCATATATATCATTAGGTATAACTACAAATAACGCTGTAGATAAAATCCCTTCTGCCAATATAAATTGTGAAATTCCTTCTGGTATATAAGTAGCTATATAAATCTTCATTATGCAAAATACTATAAATGATGCTAAAGCTGAAATCAACTTTCCACCTTCTCTAAATATCCCTGAAGTTAAGGCACATACTCCCAATACTGTTGCATAACCAAAAATATTCTGGCTAGACATTCCCACAATTACACCCATAGCAATTCCTGCTGTAGCACCTATGCTTGTACCACAAACATAGCCTATAATAGATACAACTGCAATACTTAATACACTTAAAATTGATATATTGAAAACTTCAATACCCCAAGTACCTGCAATTATTAAAGCTATTAATATACTCATAGAAACTATTTCTTCATTTGAAAATAAATGCTTTGTTCTTATCTTTTTAAAGCTGTTAATACTATACTCCAGTATTAAGTAAACAGGTATTATACTTACTCCTTCTAATGCAGTATTACCAAGTGCCAACAGTAGTGTATACTGATTTACTAGCATAGTATATGCAAAAATCATTATTAAAGTTGCCCCTATAATAACAAATTTTTGAATATTCTTTTTTATAAAACTATTTAAAATTAAACATATTATAACCAAAGTTGGAACTATAGTTATATACATTAAGGAATTTTCTAGTACACCTATTGTAGTTATGTAGCCCAATATAGATCCGAGCCCAACAAATAAAGATAATTTATTATCCCCCAAGAATAGTATTGTAAGTAAAAATGCAATTCCAAAAGGTGCAGATTTATTTATCATTATTACTCTACTAACTAATATAGCAACACAGAAAAACATAATACTCTTCGCTATTATTTTTGCTCCGTCACCTTCTTTATCATTACTAATAACCATACTGCTTTTTACTCTTTTATACGTCTTAATATTTTCTCCATATTGCATAATAATTTCACCCACCTGTATTTTTTTTACAGGTTAATTATATCAATGTTCGTTGGAAATAAATGTAATTTAATAGGACCTACATAAAGAAATTTATTACAATAAACTCCATTTATCTCTCTTTTGATTTTTAGTTTATGGCTCTAAATTATTAAGTTATTTGGCTTATAGTATGACTTTAGTAAATCTATACCTCTTAATCTCTTATTTTTATATATTATATTTTTATGTCATGAATAATAATTATAAAAGGTTTCATGGGGAAAATATTTTTCATATAAATATAAATAATTAATATACTTATATTTATATTTACTTTTGAACTCTGTTTATAAATTCAATTCATTAAACTTTTTATAAATTAACTAATCTTATTTAAAAGAAAAAATGGATTGAATATATATTCAATCCACTCTTATGGTTGCGGGGGCAGGACTTGAACCTACGACCTTCGGGTTATGAGCCCGACGAGCTGCCAACTGCTCCACCCCGCGTCATTTGGTGCTGAAGACCGGAA
>NZ_DLNT01000014.1:0-3630 GCF_002477055.1 Clostridium sp. UBA7503 | reverse complement strand
ACTATATAGGGTACATTTTAATATTATTTAGCATTGTACTTTTTATTTTAATATACTTATTTACATGTATAGAGAACATATTTGAGTATAAAACTTTTGATATTGTTTAAACTAATGGTGACAAATAAGTAGGAGGAAAATATTATGGCAAAAGCAGGAATGAGAAGACCAGATCCAAAAGATTCACATGGCACAGAAAGTAATAAGCATAATCACTTTCCTAAAAATGAAGTTCATCCAGTACCGGAACTTCAAGGAAAGGCTAAAACTTCAGATAAAAAATCTAAGCCCATTAGCTATGATGGAAAATGGTAAAATAATGTGTAAATAAAAACAAAGTAGACATTATGGATGCAATTTAAATTTAAAAGAAGTAATAAGCACTTACTCAAATAAAGAGTAGGTGCTTTTATTAGTGCGCCCAGCATGGGCATAATCTTAAAGGTGAAAGTCCCTAACACGACCTAGTAGTGGTAAGTGTATAGCTTAAGACAAGGGTGTCCACCGCGAGGTGGAATCTGAAGGAAGTCGGCGGCAAATCTCTGGTCTGGCGAACAGAAACTAGATATAAGGCAGTACCTATGGGTGAGGTTGCTAATCAAACTAAAGCCTAATAACTACTCGAAAATAGGTAATGTAAATGTGGCAGATACATGGAGAGAAAGATTATGTTTTTACCTGGGGAGGTCTTAGATATACATTGTAGAAATGAATTTTGAAGCAATAACCTATGTAGTGATACATAGCTGAAGTCTAAGAAGTCAGCAGAGGTCATAGTACTCTCGCTAATCGCAAAAGCCAGTGGAAGGACTGAACAATAGGAGGTTTTGAAACTTTGAAGAACACAAAGAAATGTGATGCAAGCAGACAACTTCATATAGAAGGTTATCTACGGAAGGATAGAGTGGAACTCGAAGATCATGTAGGAGCGCCTAGCATTTCATTGACGTTAGAAAAGCGACAAGACGCCGAAATTAAATACTCCAATGGATTGCTAGAGAAGATTATAAATAGAAACAATCTAAATCAAGCCTTTAAAAGAGTTAAAGCTAATAAAGGAAGTCATGGTATTGATAGTATGAAAGTAGATGAACTTCTACAATACTTAAAAGAAAATGGCGATAGCCTCAGGCAATCTATATTGGACAGTAGCTATAAACCAAATCCAGTTAGACGTGTAGAAATCCCAAAACAAGATGGAAAGAAGCGTCCACTGGGAATTCCAACGGCAGTTGACCGAATGATACAACAAGCCATTGCTCAAGTGCTAATCCCAATATTTGAAGAAAAGTTTTCTGAGAATAGTTATGGATTTAGACCAAATAGAAGTGCTCATCAAGCAATTCTTAAATGTAAACAGTACATGGATAATGGATATAAGTGGGCTATTGATATAGATTTAGAGAAATACTTTGATACTGTAAACCATGATAAGTTAATAGGCTTAGTTTATAAAGAGGTTAAAGATATTAGGGTAATTCCTCTGATAAGAAAATATCTATAAGCAGGTGTGATGATAAATGGAGTAGTAAATACTACTGAAAAAGGTGTACCGCAAGGTGGCAATTTATCACCACTACTTAGTAATATCATGTTAAATGAACTAGATACGGAATTAGAAAAACGAGAGCTAAACTTCTGTAGGTACGCTGATGATTGTAATATATATGTAAAATCAAAGAAGGCGGCAGAAAGAGTAATGTATAGTATCACAAAGTTCATAGAAGAAGATTTAAAACTCAAAGTGAATAAGGATAAAAGCAAGGTCGACAGACCGTGGAAGTTAAAGTATTTAGGATTCTCCTTCTACAATAAGAAAGATGGAATGGGAATAAGAGTACATAATAAATCTGTTGAAAAATTAAAAGCTACGCTTAAGAAAATTACTGGAAGAAGTAATGCGATGAGCATGGAATATCGAGCAGTAAAATTGAAACAAACAATAACTGGTTGGATTAATTACTTTAAGCTAGCAGATTTAAAAGGTACTTTAAGAGAGTTAGATAAATGGCTAAGACGAAGGCTACGCCTATGCTATTGAAAGCAGTGGAAGAAAATTAAAACAAAACATGATAATCTAGTTAAATTAGGATTAGACAATTTCAAAGCGTGGGAATATGCAAACACAAGAAAAGACTATTGGAGAATCTCCAACAGCCCTGTTTTAGAAAGAACATTATCTAACAACTACCTAAAAGAACAAGGGTTTATAACATTAACCGAAAATTATTTAAGGTGTAGGTAATTCTATTGAACCGCCGTGTACCGAACGGTACGCACGGTGGTGTGAGAGGACGGAAAATAGAATAATTATTTTCCTCCTACTCGATTGTATAGATTACACTGGTTAAGGGATTAATCATTACTTAACTAGACTTTCTTTTTATATCTTTTATATGCTATAATACTATAGAAATTTAAAAGGAAAAATGGAGGAAGTAGTGAATGAATGAAAATAATAAGATTGATATATATGGTTTAGATAAAAAGATAAAATACTTTATAGAAACATGGGGTTGTGCATATGTATAAGTACAGAAGAATTACAAACATAGCAATACCAATACTTAAGATGTATATATAAATCTATTTTCTATTCAATTTTTAAATCTAATACACATTATCTTTTTATCTTTAACTATTATTTTATCTATAATAGCATTTAAAAATTTCTTTAATAAATCTCTTCCTACTTTGTTGATTAGAGTTTTAATATTTATATTTTCTTCTGATAAAACAAGAGTTTTACCTAAAATAAAGTTACTTGCTACTAAAATAAAATTATCATTATTACAATCTGAATTCACATAGCTTTTTAACTTGCTATTAACTTCATTTAAATTTTCAACTATTTTATTTTCTTTATTATATAATCTTTTTCACTTATACCTTCATCATCAAATAGATACAAATCCTCAAGTCTTTCAAGTGCTCTCTCATATTTCGACTTTTCTTTTTTAAATCTTTCAATTTCTAAGTCATTATTTTCATTTTTAGATACTTTTGTAAAAATATTTTTATGATTATACATCAAAATGGTTTGATGAAGACGGCAACTCAATATGGCCACCTAATAGAGGATTTGATGGGACACCAACGACGGAAGAATTAGAACCAGGAACTTTGGTTGATAGATATGGTTATGATGGGGGAACTTTTGTATCTCCAAAAGGAACACCATATACCGAAAGAGCACTTCCACCAGGCACAGATAGCAAACCATATACAGTATTCGAAGTTGTCGAATCCGTAGAGGTAAAGGCTGGCAAAATTGCACCTTGGTTCGGAGAAAAAGGCGGAGGGATACAATATGAATTTAGTAGTATAGCAGAATTATTGAAAAAAGAAGTTATAAGAAAGGTAGGAAATTAAAATGAATAAAAAAAAGTTACATGAAATAATATTGGAAAGAAAAATTCCTAGAGATATGTATTCTTTAGATGGTGGATTTCCCAATGAGGCATATTGCTTAAATAAGGAAAAGGATCAGTGGGAAGTATACTACAGTGAAAGAGGAATCAAATCTCAATTAAAAAGGTATGGTACAGAAGAAGAAGCATGCAAAGCATTATTAACTATATTAATAGGAGAATAGAGTAGTGAACAAAGAGGGGCTTTCGCAAAATAGAT
>NZ_DLNT01000026.1:0-60135 GCF_002477055.1 Clostridium sp. UBA7503 | reverse complement strand
TTGCGAAAGCCCCTTTTATTAATTTTTATACGATTAAATTGTTTAATAGCATAGGAGCCCATGTTAAAATGTTACACTAGTTACTTCTTTTATATATTTATTTTTACTTATTTTATAGAATATAATCTGAAGTGAACTACCACCACTTATAGAAGTGGATGGCTTCGTGGTCAATATCCCCAATGGAACAAGTTTACCCACGCTCTAAAGATCGAACCAACCTCGCTATAGTACCAAAATTATATAGCTAATTTCAGCAAATTCCTACTCGCATTTATATCTCTATCATGATGTGTTCCACAATTGGGACATATCCATTCTCTAAGTGCTAGATTTTTTACCTCTGGATTTTTATATCCGCATTCTGAACATAACTGTGAACTTGCATAGTTTGATGGAGCTATTATTATTTCTCTACCATACCACTTTGCTTTATATTCTAACATTCGTCTGAATTCACTCCAACTAGCTTCACTTATAGCTTTAGCTAATTTGTGATTTTGTTGCATATTCTTAACTTTTAAGTCCTCAATAACTATAGATTGGTTTTCTCTGATAAGTTTAATTGATAACTTATGTAAGAAATCAGCTCTTTGATTCGCTATTTTTTCATGTAATCTAGCTATTTTCATTCTTGCTTTTTTTCTATTATTGCTACCTTTTTGCTTTCTCGCTAAATCCTTTTGAAGTTTAATAAGCCTTTGTTCTGATCCTCTAAGATGTTTGGGATTAGGTTCTCTATATCCATCAGAACATATTGCAAATTCCTTTAATCCAACATCTACACCTATTTTTTTATCTACAATTGGCAACATATCATTTTCTCCATCCACTAAAATTGATACATAATACTTTCCACTAGGCACTTGCGAAATAGTGCAAGACTTAATTAATCCATCAAACAACTTATGTTGTTTAATCTTTATCATTGTTTTTAGTTTAGGTACTTTAATATAACCATTTTCAATATATACAGTCCCATTTTGATTATTAGTTGTATAGCTATTCGTATTACTTTTCTTCTTGAATTTCGGAAATCCTACAGATTTATCTCTAAAAAAGTTCTTGTATGCCTTATCTAAGTTTAATTGTTCATTTGCTAATGCAAGGCTATCAACTTCTTTAAGCTACTCGAATTCCTTTTTATATTGTGCTGGTGTGGGATACTTCATTTTCTTAACATCTAAATCCTTATTTTCTTCATAAGATTTTATCCTATCTGCTAACATTTGGTTATAAATAAACCTACTACAACCAAAGTTTTTTGCTAGATATATTCTTTGCTCCTTATTTGGATAAAGTCTATATTTATACGCTTTAAGCATTTTTTCACGTCACCTCATTTCATTCCTTGATTTTCTATGTATTTTTTCACTACATCTATCGATGCCCCTCCAGTTGTTATAAGACAATAACTCCTACTACAAAAATACTCTTTCCATAATTGTTTTCTAATTGCTTCAAACTCTTTTTTTATCAATCTGCTACTATCACTTTTATAAGCATTAATAAACTTTGATATATCTGTATTCGGTGACCCTCTAAATAAAAGATGTACATGGTCTTTATCATCATTCCATTCACCTAATACAATATTATATTTAGGACATATATATTCAAATATTTCATTTAACCTATTAGATATATCATCATTTATAACTTTTCGTCTATACTTTATAACTAATATTAAGTGATAGTTTAGCAAGAATACTGAATGATTATTATTGTCTAATTCCATTGATAACACTACCTTTAAGTTCATTTAACTGATTATCGTTTATCACATCTGTTGCCTATGGGCAAGTGCTATTCATCTCCCACCTAAGAGGATGGGAGAATTTCGCACAGTTTGGTTAAAACACTAAGATTACCCGATTATTCCTTAAATACAGGTACTTCAAAGTACCTGTATCTACTCCAAAGAGAATATTAAGTAAAGTACTCTTTCCACTTCCACTTGGCCCCATTATGCCTACAAATTCACCACTATTAATAGTGAAATTTAATTCATTTAAAACACTAACTTCTTTTGCTCCCTTAAATGAAGCATATACTTTAGTTAACCCATTAACTTTTAATATTTCTATATACTATACACCACTAAAAAATAAAATTATCTCTTTTCTTTATTCTTTCTTCTAATAACTTCTAACACATATCCTATTCCCATACCTATAAAAGCCCCTGCAGTTCCCCACATAAAATTCCCTGTAATCACACCAACACCTGTCCCGATTATAAAACCTCCAAGCATTAAATTTACTGAATCTTCATCCTCATCCTCTTCATCATAACTATCACTATTATCACTAGATACATGCTCTTCTTGATTTGTGCTTTTTACTTTATCTGTTTTTTCATTAACCATCAATTCATCTAAACTAACATTAAATATATCCCTTAATAATATAAGGTTATCTATATCTGGATATGCTTTACCTGATTCCCACTTTGAAATTGCTTGACGTGATATATTTAACTTTTCTGCAAGTTGTTCTTGTGATATATTTTTTTCTTTTCTCAATTTTTTTAGATTTTCTTTAAAATTCAAAGTAATCACCTCATGTATAATTATCTCTATCTATTTACTATTATACAAGCATATATTAGTTCCTTTTGCTGTAAACCAGTGGTTGCATCAATTAAAAATTAAGCTTAGATTCCTTAGCCTTGATATAGAAGTTAAAAGCAAAGAAAAAAAGTGCCCCATCCTACAAAGAATAACACTTTTTATCGCTTAATAAACTATTATAATAAATTTGCCAGTGAAGGACTTCAGATAATAGGTAAAGAACAGAAGATTAAATTTAGTATTACTTTACAACAGGCTTCTTTTTAAAAGCTAATAATCTTATTATCTCTTCTATATCTTCCTTTGTTTTAGGTCTGTAATTAATCCATCCACCATCACTACAAGGATATTTATTCTTCCATAATTCTTTAGTTAAAGATAACCCTCCATTAATTACTTCATTGAGTTTTTCCTTATCTTTTGAACTTATTTGCATCATTACATCTATATCGCTACTTTCAAAAAAGATATAACATAAGTGCTTGGTTTTATGGGAATACTTATATCCCCAACCGTAATTATTTCCAAATGGTAACTTTAATTCCTTTTGCATATCATATTGTTTATCAACCATTTCTTCAAACTGCTTCAATAATTTTTTCGTATCGTTTCCAATGAATTCAAAAATCTCTTTTTCCGTAGGTATATTATTTTTATCTAACATCCTATTACTCATATCAACTTCTCCAATCATATATTATATAAAGAGAGTTCTAAGCTTCTCTGAAGCTTTACTAACAGACTTCTAAGTATCAGTATTTTTGATACTTAGAAGTCGTTGTACTTTAGGGGAAATCCTTATCCAGGGACGTAGCAGCTCTTTACTCCCACTTTGAAGGAGATAGGAGTATTAGAGCTGGTAGTCATCGGATAAAAATTAAATAATATAATTTTTTACTATTTTGTATTATTGTATATATTATATGTAAACTGTCAATAATATTGTCGCATAAATTTTTATTTTTCTACTTTCATAAGAAATTTATATTCGAAATTTTTACAGCTTCATTTCAAAAGAGACACCCTATTTTAAAGTGCTAAATATTCCGTACTGTATTCCAAGGCTTATGCTTGGATAATTAATATTATAGGTTATTTTGTTACCATCTATAGCTAAGCTTTTCAACATTGTTTATACCTCTTCATTATAGTGTTTATTAGGTATACAAGTTACCGTTATATTAAACTTCTTCATCAAAATCTATCACCATCCTATACTGATATTCTATAATATAAAATAGTTATTTAAACATAGAGTAAAATTTCAAACATTTATTTTATAGTTGCTTTTGTACCTTAATATAAATTAATTAGATTAATAATTGATAGTAACTATATGGAGTCAATTATTAATAAGTAAAATATTCAAAAACCCGCAAACCCGCACAGCGACAACAACTAGTTAAATAGTTATATAGTTTTACAGTTAAATAGGATCATATTTAACTAGGATGCTAGTTTAATATATAACTATTATCCTATGTAAAATTTTACATATATCCCTATTTAACTATATAAAATTTTGTATATTTACCTAGGGATAAATTTAAATATGTATATATTTCATGGGTGAGGTGGGAAGATTTTTTCGAATGAGAAATTAATTGAGTGAGGGTTGGGATTGTTTCTGAAATATAATATCTTGTATATCCCAACCTACAGAGCTAGCACAAGTGTTTGATTACCTAAGATTATTAAATCAATATTATGTCGATGATAATTATATAATCTACAACTTACTCCTATTTCCTTACCAGCTAATCCAAAATTAAATATATCATTATTTTCAATTAAGAATTCTAGCCCAAATCCATAAGCCAGATTATAGTTTCGTATAGAAGAATTTTGTGAAACTTGAGGTTTTAAAAGTTTTGAGGTAGATCTTAATGCATATATAAATTTTAATAAATCACCTACAGTAGATGTAATACCTCCATTTGATGTTGCAGTATGTAATGACATTTATATCTAAACCTTTATTTGCCTCTTTTCATAAATATTCAATATTTATCAATTCTCTTCTATATTCATAATCATAAGAATTCTGATCATATCCTAATCTATCAGAAAATAAAAAGCAAAAATCCATTACTTCAGATGGTCTCTTTTTGAAATAATATATAATTAACTCAAGCACCAATTCATAATTATTTGAATATTTAAATCCCCCAGCACCTCAACTATCTCTTTGAAAAAAGAATGTGGGGCTGGAAGTGGCCAGGATACCATTTTTTGATTTTCAGTGTTACTTGTGGGTGTATTATTCATGGCTGCTGAGGACTATCTAGAACTTCATTAATTTATTACATTATCTAGTAATATTTATCCTCTAAATCATCATAGGAAAATTCAATGTCTGTGTCTTTAAATTCACATATAATAATCCTTGCCTTTGTTTCTGTCTTGATATTATCAGTATAAAGAATAGATTTTTCTTTTGACATTTCCCAGAATAAATCTAATGTAAAATTAATTGATCTAATTTCTACATCATTAAATTTAGAATATGTTTTCAAGTTACCCTTTACTTCTTTTAAATTTGTGTTATACTCTGGCTTAAAATGTGCTATTAGCATAGCTTCTGAAATATCAATTACTTCATTCCGATGAATGCTATTAAATAATTCAAAACTATTTCCCAACGAGTTTGAACATATAATCTCAGTATTGTATTTCTCAATTGAATGCTTATCCAATTTTTTACTAGAAACATCACATAACATTATGTCTAATGTTTTTCCAGCAAATCTTTTTCCAATATCTCTATTAATCTTTTGAATTGTACCATGGTTTTCTAAACGATCAAATATATTCTCTTGCTTTGATCGTCCTATATATAAAATTTTATACTTATTAACAATCTCATCTAAATTTGATGTTAAAAACAATTCTATCAAATTTTTAACATGTATTTTGACCCAAAACTCTCCACATGCTTCTATACGCTCACAATACATTGAATATTCATCAGGAAAATTATCTTTCAAATAATTTACGCCTTTTTCCGTATATGAAATATGTAAAAGGCTCCCTTGATTACATATTTTCACATTTATACAATCAATATTATTTGCTCTAAACGAACCAAATATATCAAATTGCACATTATATTTTGTCCCATTTGATTCATTAATACAAATAAGATTCAAAATATTTTTTAATCCATAATATTCCATCATCTTGTATTTGTCACTCAACAAAACAAAGTATAATCTATAATCCTCGCCATTAACAAGTTCACGAGTTTCTTCTAAATATTCATATGAAAACAAATACTTTTTTCCCATAGAGACATCTAATTCCAAAGTACTACTATTCATTTTTTCACCTATCTATTCTTCATCTCTTTCAATTTTTTGCTTCAAAATGTACCACCTTGTTTTTCTTTCACCACTTTCAATAACTATATTTTTTCAAGAGGCTTATTGAGTAAATTCCGTGAGGCTGTTGCACTGGACCTATGTCAATAACTTGGACACAAAAAGTCGTACAATATTAAGCTGATTTTCTTAGTTTATCAAATTCCACTGGTGTCATATAATTTAAGGCACTATGAATTCTTTTTCTGTTATACAAGGATTCTATGTATTCAAATAGAGTTCTCTTGGCATATTCAAAGTCAATATATTTATTTACATAAATTCCCTTTTTCTTAAGTACTGAATAAAAACACTCAATACATGCATTATCATAGTGGTTGCCTTTACGGCTAAAGGAATGAATTAACTTTTTCTCTGCTATCATTTGCTGAAATTAGCTACTAGTATATTGAGCTCCAAGATCACTGTGAAGTATTATACCTTCTGGATTAGGCACATTAAGACAAGCGTTTTCTACAGCCTTAACGGCTAATTCAGCAGTCTATTCTTTCCATAGGCATAGCCAACTATTTTTCTAGAGTGCAAATCCATTACAGAGGCTAAGTAAGTCCAGCATTCTTTAAGAACATGAATATAAGTTATATCAGTGCACCATTTCTGATTTATGTCGGTTGCAGTAAAATCTCTATCTAGGATATTTTCTTTTTCAGGAACTGTATTCTTAATACTATAAGGTTTATATTTCTTTACAACTATAGAGCGTATATTTAAAGCTTTCATATGTCTTTGAACTCTTTTTATACTGCAAGGAATCCCAGCAGCAATAAGCTTTTGGTGAATCGTAATAGCTCGATAGCGTTGCTTACTTTGGTCGTAGACCTTTTTAATATTTGCTCTAAATACTTGATTATCTAATTCTCGTTTTGAGTGTACTCTAATTAAAGCTTCATAGTAAGTACTTCTAGGAAACTTTAATACTTTACATATTCTTTTTACAGTATATTGTTCTTTATACTTGTTGATAAAATATACAATTTCTTCTATAGTTTTTTGAAAATATGGCGGTAGTTTTTTTCGAGTGCCCTTTAGGTTATAATATTTCATTCTCTAATTCTAACTCTCTCATTTTCTTTTGAAGAGCCATATATTCTTTCATTGTTATAGTTTCAGTTTCACTAACCTTTACTGGTGATAGCTTTTTTATCCAGCCATTCATAGTTGATTTTGATATGCCATATTCGCTTTCTAACTCTGATAGGGATTTATTTCCCATATTATATAGATCTACTATCTGTTGTTTAAATTCTTCAGTATATTTCTTCTGTGGTATAGTTGAACATCTCCTTCATATTAATTATATTTTACTTTGTTCAACTTTTCATGTCCACAATTATATACTAGCACCACTTTTAAAACATCTTTCTTTACATCTTTAATATCCCATTCTGAAATATTATTTTCCTTTATTTTGTGCTATCATTCTTTATTCTATATCTATTTTCTATTTCCTGAGGAGACATAGGTAAATCTTCATCCGCTACACGAATACGCACTTGATTATAGACATAATACTGTACCTCTGTCCCCTCGAATCTCACATGTATACAGCAGGTCCATCCAAATATACAAGTTCAATTTCTGGGTATATTTTTGGCTCAATATGATTTTTAATAGCATTGCTTACATCACGCAATGTTTTCTCGTTAATAACCTATTCTATTGGTGTTCCATCTTGGGCAACACCTAAGTATAGTTATCCTGCCTGATGTTCATTTTAAATAGCACATATAGTAATTATTGCTTCCTTCATTTAGCCTGTGGATTTTTTAAATTTTAAGACTTCTGTTTCAAAACCAAGATTCAAATGACTTCACCTCCTATCCTATAAATTAGCATACTACTTCTCTTTTCATAATACTTGCGCATATTCTTCAACATCTATCAACCTAACATCAATTGGCTTATTACTAAGTTGATATTTTTGATACTTGTACCGAATATAATCAGAAAAATTGTCCTCATGCGTAGATAATATAAACTGGTAATCCGGAAAGTCATTTCTAAGCACTTCCACAAATGAAGATACATTTAATTCATCCATTGTTTGAATTGGATCATCTATAAATGCACATTTAACAGATTCCTGCGTATATACTTTATTCAAAGTTAGTGCCAATGCAATTGCAGTTGCTGACAATTGTCCAGAACTTAATGTATAAAGAACATCATGTTCTTTACGGTTTGTAGCTTCAAATCTAATTTTTTCATCATTTACCAGATCTAATTTTATTCCAAGTCCACCCGGATAATTTTGCAATATTCTTCCTGTATATACAAAGAACGGTGCTTGCAATTGTTTCACCATTTTTGCTTTATAATTCTTAAATTCTTGTTTCATGATTTCTTCCATATCTAAGATATCTTGATGAATCTTTTGAATTTTTTTATTTCTGTTCTGTAACTGAAGCAAATTTTTCTTCTCTGCTTCTATTACCTTACCTTTACCTGAATAATATTCTTGTTCTACATAAGTTATTTTATTTTGAATATCTTCATCTTTTAATTCTTTCACCTTTGCTAATTGATTTTTATATATAATGGACAGTATATTTTTGTATTGATATTCACTATTTCTTATGTAATAGTCATCAGTAATATTAGTTTTAACCTTACTTAAATCATCCTTTATAAAATTCTCTACAATTTGATCAGTATCTTCTAATTCCTCTTCTCTTATTGCATTAATTATCTGCACACCAAATTGTTTGCAGTCACTAATAAATTTGTTGTATTCTTGCTTATTTTTTTCCCAAGATTCATAAATTTCTTTACAAATATCTTGTGATAAACCTCTATTATCTTCCAAATATTGAGATATTATTTCTTCAAAACTATCCAAATATATTTTCTTCAACTTAGCTGTCTCACCATCTAGAAGTTTCTGTGAATCACCTTTTCCGCTATCAATTCCATCTTTAAACGTCTGCAAAGCCGTTAATAATGCACTTTCATCATCCCACATATACCCACATAATGGACATTGATTCGCTACTATTCCATCATATTTCTGTTTCTTCCAATTATCCCTTTCCTTTATCAATTGTTCTTGTAACTGCATAATTTTTTCTCTAGCAGCATCTTCGTCCCCTATGTTTTTACGGTATCTACCAATTTCTCCTTTAATCTGTGTAATTTCTTCTAAATCTACTTCTATTCCCAAAAGTTCCTTTAACTGTTTATAATCATATTGTTCATAATCATTATTTCCATCATCTAACTGTGCCGCTTCCATTAACGACAAAACATCATTGTATTTTTTCAATTTATCCCATAGTTCTTGAATGTTATCACCATACGAGTGTAAAAAAAGCATCTTTTTTAAGTTTCTTATATCTCTTTCTTTCTTATCAACCCATCGGTTCGCATTATCACACTTGTATAGTTCAATATCTTGTGAAAACTTTCCCACTGCTTCAATCTGGTTGATTGTTTCTACTAATTTCTCTTGATTTTCCATGACTGGATGATCCCTATCCCATACCGGATTAATATTTTCATCTACAATCATTTTTCGATACTTGACATGCTGTTTATCTTTTTTATTTTTTAATTGTTCCTTTAACCCATTAATCAAATTTTCTTTCTGCTCTAATAGCGAACTATATCTCTTTTTTAGAGTGTCAAACTGTATTTTTGCCTTCCCAATCTTTTTTAAAATTTCATCTTCCTTTTCTATCCCAAATAATTTCTGTATCTCTCTTAATCTATCAGAATCTGATTTCGATAAAAACTTCAACCTATCCTCTTGCGCAACATAATAGAAGTGATTATAATTTTCAATTAAACTCTTTCCTAAATATCCTTCAATTTTCTGATTTGCTTTTTTTACATTTTTCTCATTGTTGCATATTGTCTCACCATCAAATTTTACTTCTGTTGTTGTTCTATTGGTAATTTTTGAAGGATTATTTTCCGAATTGGTTCTTCCGCTAGATAGCATTCGTCTGATAAAAAGTATTTTACCATTTTGGTTTTCCAATTGCCCTTCTACATAAGTTTGACTCCCATCTGACGGAGTTTTTATAAGACAGTCTTCACTAAATGATATATTACTTTTATTTACACTATTATTTGCTACCCTTTTAATATCTCCTGTAAACAAATATTCCAATGCATCAAAAGTACTTGTCTTTCCATATCCATTAGGTCCATCTAACAATACCAAATTGGCACCATCCATATCAATCACAGCATGTGAAAATAACTTGAAATTATGAATCACTAAAGTTTTTAACTTGAAATTTTCCATTACTGTACCTCCTCTACATACCATTCATTCAGTATTTTATCAAGCTCTTCTTCGGAGTAATCTTTTATTTGACCAATTTTATCAATATCCATTTTCTGAACTTCATTCCATATCTTTATTTTGCAAGCATTTTGCATGAGAACATTTACTTTTCCTATTAAATCTTCTTTTTCATCTTGCTTTATAATATCAATGGGTATAAATGTCATTTTTATAAATAATTGAAAAATAAATTTCATTATATTATCGTCGAAATCAATATCTTTTCCTTCTTTTATCTCATCGACTCTATCTTTCATATATTTCCATATACCCGATTTAGCATTGATTTTGTTACTCAAATCCATTATTTCACTATCTGTATATGTAATAACTAATTTTTTAAAACAATAAGGATTTTCCTCTAATTTTAATATTTCTTTTTCTATATTATCATCTTTCTCAATATAACAACTTATACCAAGTAACAACGAAACATTTTTATCAAATTCAGGTAAAATTAATTTCTTTAAATTTCTTAATATTGAATATATTTCAATCTGCAAGTCTTCAATCATTTTTATTTTATCCAAACTAATTTTGTACAAGTCAACAAAAAGAATATACTGTGCGTTTTTGTTATCTCCTGGTCCATATAGACAATACTCTATTTTATCTTTTACGTCTTTATCATCATTTTCTTCTTTATTGACTAATTTTTGTATACAAGATTCTATACTATCTTCAATATTAATTTCTTGGTATCCATTTTTTTTAAAAATTTCATCAATATATTTAAAAATCATTTTTTCATTCATTTGTTTTCCTTGCTTTTCCATTATTTCTCCCTTCTCATTGCTTCATGCTCCTCCAAAAATAGCTCTGCATCAACTAAAACTGTATTTTTTTTATTTGTTATCTTCAAATACGAAAATTCTTTTTTCTTTATTTCTTCGTCAGAATTTGCTTCACCTTTAGAAATGTTAGGACATAGTTTTTCAATTTCTATTCTTCCATCTACTATATTTCCAGAAATCATTGCATCAATTTCCATGCGCTCTACAGCAATTTCTCTATTACTTAAAATATCATTACAAATACTCTCAATTGTCTCATTTACAGTAAGTCCACTATATATTGATTTTTTCCTCATTTGGGTTATATAAATATCCGTTAGCATGTATAAATCACTATCATCAGAATATGTTACTTTATATCCATCTTTTATTTTTGACTCCGTCATTTCACTTAAAACATAAAAAAAGCAGTTCGCTAGTCCATCAACATTCAACAAATCAACCTCACGCTCCTTTATATTTCTAGATATATCCGGTGACATCATATAAAATGCATTTTTTAATTCCTGATTTGATAAATTATTAATCCACTCTTTATTAAGATTCAGATCACACTCTTCACACACATCTTCATTTTCACAATTATCTCTACAATATTTCTCCATCTCATAAAAAAAAGCATCCTTATTTCTTAATATCCTATATTCTTCTGTTCCTAAACTTTGTTCATTTAAAACACCTATAATCTTGCTAAATTCAATATTATCCTCTGCACCTTCTCCTACATGCTGTTCAACTACATATTGATCAATTAGTTCTTGTACTCTCCAACGATAACTAAATTCACTTCCTTTACGTTGTTTACTTAGTTCATTTCCCCAATAAATTTCGACCAATTTCTCTATATAATTTCTAGTCTCATCTACCTCAATATTACTTCCACACGAATATTTATAATATTTGATTCGCTGCAACAAGTTTTCATGCGCTAAATTTATGGGTTGTAAGCTAGACAGATATGTTTCAATGGCGTTTTTTAGGTTTTCTTTTGTTATATCTTCATCTTTTTCAACATCATCCATTAATTTATATATATCACGCCAAGTCGGACTTTTACTAGTTTTGAATTTTTTATACTTTCTATATTTTTCCCTTAGTTTTTCCACTTCTTTTTCCAACGCTGGATTATCATTACAAATACTTTTTAATTCAGCTTGTTTACTCGGTATATATTTTTCAATTTCAGTTTTTACATTTTCTTCCCAATTTGATAAATCCACGCACTCTCTTGTATGAAGATAAGCTATTGTCTCAGAATTGGCTTTCTCTGATTGAAGACTTTTTGCCATATAATACAATGCTTCTGCATAATTACTGACTTTTTTCCCACTTGTCGCTTTTACTTGATGAGTACTTTTCATCACAGCAGCACAATAAATAGAAAAATCCTCCAAATCCTCAAGTCCAACAGAATAGTCTTCAGTTTGCTCCTTGTTACTAATTACGGTTTCCAACGCAACAATAATTGCTACTTGTCCTTGATAATTATAACCACTCCAACTTGATATAGCGTTTCTAGAATCTTTTGTTATTTTTATACCCATTCTCTTTACCCCATCTCAATTATTTGCTGTTGAACTTCATTTTTTTTATTTTCTTGCCGTCTCTTGTTCTACAATTGTATCTTTAGGTAAGACCGCCATAATATCGACTATATCACATTCCAGCGCATAGCATATTTTAACCAATACATCGGTTGTAATATTTTCATTACGCCCAAGCTTTGCCATAGACGCCGTACTGATTCCTGACAGCTTGGTTAAATCTTTTTTTCTTCATGTCTAGATCAATAAGCATTTTCCATAGCTTCTTATAACTTACAGACATAAATTTCTCCTCCAATTGCAATAGACAGAATTCAATTTTCTCACAAAAATGCTTATAATTATATTATATCAAGCTAATTTTCATATACAACAAAATTTCACATACACATACTTAGTATTTGTGCTTGTGAATAGAAAAACAAATTGTATTCACAATTTGTTTACGTACCCCGGGGATGATTCCCACTAAACAACCTCACTTATAATATTTAAAATACCTTCGCCATATTTTTCAACTTTAACTGGACCAAACCCTTTAACTTTTAAAAGTTCTTCCTTAGTTTTTGGCTTAGTAGCAACTATTTCATCAAGTGTATTATTGCTATATATAAAATAAGGTTTATTATTTTCTATCCTTGCCATGTTAGTTCTATACTCTTTAAGTTTATTGCATAATATTGTACTTATATCCTTAGTGTCTTCTACATTACACTCCGAATCTTCACTGCCTATAAATTCCTCTAGAGTATTATTTGACTCTGCATTATTTAATTCAGCTTTATCTCCAATACTGGAGCTATTAACCTGTACTGTTTTATTTTCTTCCTCTATATTATAAATAGATTTTTCCGCTACTGCTACATCTTCTAATATAGCCTTTTCTTGAAAATCTTCTTCTGTTAATGAATATTTATTATAATAATCAATGTCTACTTCCTTATTGTTTTTCATTAAAAATACTGCTACATTATCCATTAAACTTTCGAAAGCTTCTCCTGATTTCTCATGATTTTTAATTTCTGTATTTATCATCTCTGTTATTTGATCATATTTAAAAATTTCTTTCTTTATTTTTGAAGGAGCCTTAGACCTATTTATGATACTTTTAGGATTTGCAATTATTACTTTTGATATAGTAGAAAAAGTTTTTATAATACCGTTTTTAATTAGTATTTCTCTAAGAATTCTTACATGCCTATCATTCTGAGCTATAGGACTATACATGCCTTCTTTCTTTAAAACTTTACCTTGCTTATTCTTAATATACCTGATAAACTCCCCAGCTTCATTTATATAGATATCTCCATTAAGCCTTTTAGTTTCAAGAACCATAATAAATCTATGTGTTATAGCTACAAAATCTAGCTGAGCAACATCATCTCCATCTTCTAGTCTAATATTATGTAAACAAATCATTGGAATCTTACTACTTTTAAGCTCGTAAGCTACATTTTTTTCTCCTTCTAAGCCAAGTTTTAATAGCTTTATGTCTCTATCTATAAAAGCTTTCTTTTCCCTAGTCTTAACTCTTATACTTAGCTCTTCAAGTTCCCTTAATTGCTTATTATCTTCACTAAACTCTTTATAGAAAAGAGTTGAATTTATTTTCTTAATCCCCAATAAGGCTTTTAAAAATGACATTGTTGTATCCCCCTAATTATTTCAAGTCTAAGTTTATTTTTATTCATATCACAAGGTATATTATATTTTTCATGGATTAATATCACTAAATCAAAGAGCCTGTTTTGAATTCTTAAACTATTGTGATCCTACTTCCCTATGGCCTTTTTATTTCTTATATCTTAAAAATGCATTAACCCATCCTCCAATATATTACACGTTACACATATATTGTACCACCTCACTGTCTGCTACTCAATAAATTCATACCATATTCAACAAATATTTCCTTTGTTTAACCTGTAACTACATAAAAAAACAGCAGAATTCAGAAATTCTACTGTTTCTAGGTGTTTCTAATTAAATATACTTCTTTAACTCCTCTATAGATTCCATATCAAATAAATCTCCATTAATTTTTCTATCTTTTCTAAAGATACACTAAGTATAGACACTATTATATTCTCTGGAATATCTTTAAATTTTTTCCTTAAAAGTTTAGCTATGTTTAATAACAGTGTTGATAATATGTTCCTTATTAAAACTCATTACTTATATGATGGCTGTCACCTTAAGTTGATAATTCATGGCAGCATCACTTTAAAGTTACATATATAATTCTATGATTGGCGATGAATCCGGATTTTTCCAATGTTTTTCTTGATGCTATATTTTTAGGGTTGCAGCAAGCCATCGGCTTTAAATTATTCCTATAGCAATGTTCCTTTAGCTGAGTTATAATATATGCTCCTATACCTTTTTACGGTATTCCTCTGCGACAATCATTCCTATATCACCATATTGTTCATTTGATTTAAATATTCTAAATTCACCTATTCCTAGTAGAATGTCACCACTGTATAGTACGAATAGTTGATTGTTTTCTATTAAATCTTCATAATAACCTTCAAATGCATGGTCCATTTTGCTTTTATAGTAACTATATCATTGCTTTTAGCTAATTTGAAGGACACATCTTTAAAATTAGCTAATTCATATATAAATAATTATATAGCACTGGGAATTCCCTATAATTACATTTTCCCAGTAACCATCTATTGGCGATGCTAAAGTCTTAATATACTCTTTATTCAAAATAAATCTCTCTTCTGGTGATGTTACTTTCTCTACTTGTATCATCAGATTCCCCCTTTAGTATCTTTTCTTAATTATATATGCTTAATAAGTTAACTAAACAACTATAGTCTAGCCTAAATATAGAACCGTCCCAATGATATATATAGTTTGTTCATTAAATCTACCATTTATCAGCAAGACACAAATCATCATTAATTTTTAGAACTATAATTATTATTAATTTTAGAATTGAATAATAATCAGATTCATATTGCTTCTCATCATTAACATTCGTCCCATGTAAATATCGGTTCCTAATATCATAACCATTTGTAAACTTTGACTTATTCAAGTAGAAGTCGAGGTAATCTTGTTCATTTCTAGTAAGTAATGAATTTTCAAAGACCACAATTTCTTTTTCCATTAATGAATCTATTACACCTCTTAAGCTAGGTTGATAATGAAAATAGTTTAAGACATTCTCATAGTACAACTCTTTTAAAATAAAAATGGTTTTAACATCTGCTACCTTGATAAAACCTTCTTCATTCTCAATAACTACACCATTATCAAATAACCAATTCATTCTTTGAATTTGATATTCCTGAAAATCGCTCTTCCCCACATTATCACGCATTATTAAGTCTAGAAAATTCTTATACTTTTCATTCTTATCCGGCAAGTAAAATAAACTACTTTGGTCAGACAACAAAAGAAAAGTAGCAGTCTTATACCATTCACCAATAGGATATGCGTATTTACAAGATATAAAAGATTTCACTTCTTTTACTTTTATACTTGAAGATGATATTTGAATTAATTCTTGGTCAATTTCACCATCTTCTATCAATGCATTATACTGCTTGAATATTCTATCTATCTCCGGTAGAATTGTTCTACATTTTTCGAAATATGAAGATGAACCCGATGGCATTTTTATAATGAAATCAGTTATTGAAAATTCAACTGATAAATAGTCATTAAAAACCATTCAATCATATCTTCTATTCTTATACCAAGAACATTAAGTACTTGTATATAACTAAATATTTGTGCATTAGCAATCATCTCTTTAAAGCCAAAAGTAAATGAAGTTCTATAAAGATGATTTTCTGATGGCATGAACGCTAATTCTAAAGCACTTACCTCGTTTTCCTTTGATACTATTGTTAATTGTGCTTTATCATCGACGATACTAAACAAATGAATAAAATTATTCCAAAGTGTCATATAGTCTTTATTTTCTTCAATCCAATCACGATTGACTACAATTGATACCTCTCTACCATTACCAATAGTATTAAATTTTATTGCCTCATTTAATCCTTCTTCATAGCTTATTGAAACACTAGATTTCATACCAGTGCCTTGACTAAAAATTTTTTCTGACTCTTCTTTCTCTTTACGTTTAGCATGGAGTTTTATTTTATCAGTAATGTTCAACCCTATGCCTGTTGGGAAATGAATAATTTTTCTGAGAACATTTATATTGACCCTCTCTGCGTCAATCTCAATATAATCATCTACTAACTTTAATATATCTTCTTCTGTTAATGAAGGCGGTAAGTATAAATCCTTGTCATCCAAAAACTTTGAAAGTATTGTTTCAGCATTATAAGAATCACTCATTATTTTTTCCTTAACAATATCATCAAAATAATCAGCTATCTTCTTATGTTTTAGGACCATGTAAAGTGGGACATTATCCTTATCTAAGAACATCTTAAATTCAAAACCAGGAATGTCTTTATAGACTCCATATATTTCGATTACTTCAAGAAAATCTTGGGTTCCAAAAAAATTAATATCATCATATTTTGAAATAATAACAGATTTGTTAAAACCTATGAACTTTCCAATTTCAGCTTTGATTTTCTTAATATAATCTATGCATATAACATTTGTTTTTTCCTGAATATATTCAGCAAACCTTTTTACTTGCATATACTTTAAAATGTTAAAAAACTCAATTACATCTTCTAATGACCATTCCTTCTCAATAGAATTGTCATTAATTCTTTCAATAACTTTATCTAGTTCCCATCCACATGCCATATCGTATTCAGAATAAAATTTAACTCTATCCATTTTTCATCTCACCCAAACCTCACAATATTTATTATATTAAATCCACTCACTTGCCCGGATGGGACTGTCCTTGCTTGCTTACTAACCAGGTTTGATTATCACAATCTTTATTGCATTGTAGTACTTATATTTGTGTTATGATACAGTCTTGAAACCCTACTATAACTCAAATAAGCTCACCTCAGCATATAGTCTTATTTTCCTTACTTCATAATTAATGATAACTTAAAAGCCACTCATCTTAATTATTCTACTGCCCAGTATTTTCAATGCTCTCTGCAAAAAACCTTCGTTACCTATGATACAGTTCACTCTTAATTATACTAAACTCCACCCTATATACTTTTAATCTCCTATTACCTCTTCCAAACCCCATACCCCTGATTAAAAGCTTCCTGATACGTCTGTTCAAAGCTTAGTTGCTTTATTTACCCCTTTAAATGGAATTGCTGGTACATTAAGATTTAACTAGTTATATTACAATAAATATATCTTTGATTAAATTAATTTATTTAACGTGTCTAAATACTCTATATCAAGTATATAATTAATAAAATTGTTAGCTCTCCTATATCGTATTGAGCTGACTATTTCAAAATAAATCTACATTTAGGATAATTGCTGCACCCTTTAAACTCGCCATATTTACCTTTTCTCAAAAATAACTTGCCTCCACACTTAGGGCATATATCATTACTTATTTTATTCTTATTATCAATTAGTTGATTCTGAATTTGTGCTATATGTGCTTTCCTATTTTCTTTACTATCAATACTCAAAGAAATCAGCTTTGCGTGTATTTGTTTTTTTACAGAATCTCTTAATGTCTGTTTATTGTATTTTTTAATTGTCTTCAATAATTTTATTGTATATATAACATCTGTTTTACATTTAACTTTTAAATCCGCATTAGTAGTGAAAACTACAATAGGAATGTAATTCACTTCTGGAAAGTCACCTAGTATCTTTTTTAGAGCTTGTATATGTCCGTAATTCTGCCTTATTGGATTATACATACTTTTCTCAGATTTATAATTTTTCTGTTTCCAATATTCATCAAATTCATTCCCTATAATCCATCTCTTACAGTTTTTTGTTTCAATAACAAAAACACCATAATTAGATACTATATTTTATTGCTGCTAATATATTGCTTTAACAATCCACTTGATTCTCTTCTATCATCTTTTAAACTATTAATATTACCAAAAACTAAAAAGCTATCTTTTGAACGAGAAACAGCAACATTTAACATACTTTTGCTTGCATCTATAAAATAACAACCTTCATTTCCACCATACACTGTAGACATTATTATTACTCTTCTTTCAGCACCTTGAAAAGTATGCACTGTTCCAACATTTATATTTTTCCTGATTTCTTTTGGAATTCGCTTATTAATCTCATTTTTAATGCAACTTACCTGTGCTTTAAAGGGCGTAATTACACCTAACAAATTTTTTGTATCTTCATTGGGATATGCCTCTTTAATCATTTGGAAATTTTTATTAATCCACTTTGCTATTTCAATAGCTTCATTTTTATTATATCTGCTACTTCCATTTTTACTTGAACATTCAGTTTCAATTTGTTTATATCCAATTTGGGGTAGATTAGTTAACTTATAATTGTCATATACGCTACCTTTACTGCGCATAGGTTCAAGATTCCCTTCATATACTAAGTCATTGCAATAAGATATAATTTTATCATAACATCTTCTATGTTCACTCAAAAATAATCCCCTATTTTCAAACTTCATATATTTACAACTCTTTGAGGCCATTTTCATCACACTTGAATTTGAAGCGTTAATACCTAATATATCAATATTTTTATATTCTTCTACATTTTTTACTACTCCATTTTCTATAGCTAACGCCTTATCTAAAGCATTACTAACATTGCAAACAGGCCTATTTGATATGAATCACCATTAAATTTATTTTTTACTTTTAGATTATGTTCCACAATTATATTTTCCTAATTTTTTTATTTTACTATTAAATCACTTGTTGATTTTTTTTAAAAAGTAAAATGCATAAATACTTATTGTTAAAACAAATATAACCATTCCATACTTGCTAAACATAGTTTCTAATATACTCATTCTTAACATCTACCTTAGTAATACTATACTAAAATTTTAACTTTTAATTTTTAATAATTAATATATATATGTTAATTTTTCTTAGTAAATAAAGCATAGTCAATTTACTATGTTTTATTTATTATAATCTTAAATTTTATATTTTCCTTATTCTTTTCTACAATTATTTCTCCGTCATGTAACTCTATTATCCTTTTAGCTATAGTTAATCCTAATCCAGAACCTTCATTTTCACTACTTCTCGCTTCATCTACCCTATAAAACTTTTCAAATATTTTACCTAAATCATTTTGAGTTATTTTTCCACATTTATTTATAAAATGTATAGTAATATTTTGCTCATTTTCTTCAACAATTACTCTAAATATTGAATTATTGTCGCTATATTTCTCAGCATTTTTCACCAAGTTCTCAAAAACTCTTGAGATTAATCTCACATTTATATCACAATATAATTCTTTATATGGATTTTCTAAGTTTACTTCAATTCCTCTTTCTGAAAAAGCTAAAATACTTTCTCCTACAATTTGATTAATTAAATTTGATATATTAAATCTAACTTTCTCAATTTTTATATCATTGCTAGTCAATCTTGTGTACTCAAACAATTCATTAATTAATACTTTAAGCCTTAAACTTTTATTATAGGCAATTTTAATATACTCATCCTTAACATCCTCATCAACTTTTTTATTATTTAATACCTCTAAATAACCTACAATAGAGGTTAGTGGTGTTTTTAAATCATGTGATACCGATGTTATTAATTCATATTTTGAATCTTCAATCTCCTTTTCTTTATTAAACTTTTCTTCTAATCTTTGCGACATTGTATTAATACTTGTTGCTAATTCTGCAAATTCATCATTACCTACAATATTTAGCTTTGATAAAAATTGCTCCTTTTCAATTTCTGAAACTGAATCTATTATATATTTTAAATAACTAATTCTTTTTCTTATCAAAATTATAAAAGTAATAATGAAAGCTAGTATAGGAATTATTATTATACCTAATGTTATGAAATTATATTTTTGAACAAAATCTATAGGACTGTATTTACTCCTATTCATTAAAAGTTTCTTAATAGAATTATTACCTAGTATCATAAAGATACTTGATATAATGAAAGAAATTAATATTGCAACTAAAGCTTTAACCGTTAAACTTTTAGCTTTTATCTTTTTCATATTTTATATCCAACTCCCCAAACTGTCTTTATATATTCTGGGTTTTTAGGGTCCTTTTCTATTTTCTGTCTTAACTTGGTTATATGAACTATTATAGATGTATCTCCTACAGCATATTTATTTCTCCAGATGTTTTCATATATCTGCTCAACACTGAAAACTATGTTTCTATTTTTACATAAAAGCTCTAGTATCTTGTATTCTGTAGGCGTTAAACTTATTTCTTTACCAGATATCATTACCCTATACATTTCTGTATCTAAGACTAAATCTCCTATTGTTATTATATTTCTCTCCGAATTATTAAACACTGTATATCTTCTTAATTGTGATTTAACACGTGCTATTAACTCCATAGAACTAAAAGGTTTAAATATATAATCATCTGCCCCTAAAGCAAGTCCTTTTATCATATCTATTTCTTCATTCTTTGCAGTTAGAAAAATTACAGGCATTGAATATTTTTTTCTAATCTCAATTAAAACTTGTAATCCATCAAGCTTTGGCATCATAATATCTAGGATAACTAAATCATAATTTTTTCCTTCAATTAGTTTTAGAGCTTCTTCACCATTGCAAGCCTTATCAACATAAAATTCTTCTGTTTGCATATAAACAGTTATAAGTTCTCTAATATCTTTATCATCATCTACTACTAATATATTTTTGCTCATCTTTTCCTCCTTTACATTTTAAAACATAAGCAGGTGGTAAATTTCTTATTACTTTTTTATAGTTAATATCATGAAAAAACTCTCTAAAAAAGTTTAATCTAAAGAGTGAATATTGAAATGTTATAAACTCTGATTCTCCTTTTAGTATTTTACATGTTTTATTCAATACATTCTTTGAAACTTCCTTTGGTAATGATGCAAATGGAAGTCCTGATAAAATATAATCCACATTTTCTATAGAATGCTCTTTAAGTATTATATCAATATTTTCAGCACTATCATTTATAATTATTACATTTTTTTTATGTCCGTATATTCCTCTTAAAATATTATAAAACTCTTTATTAATTTCTACCAATATAACTAGTGCATCTTCTTTAATTCTCGAAAGAATTTTCTCTGTAAATACTCCTGTCCCTGGTCCAAATTCCACTATGCACTTAGCTTTTTTAAAATTAATAGAATTTACCATTTTATCTGCTAAGTATTTACCACTGGGAGCAATTGCTCCCACAAATCTAGGATTTTTAATATATTCCAATACAAACATTTTAAGCATTACCTCCAACATTTATTTTTATTAATTATAGAAATAAATGTTTAAGTAACACTATATAAAAATATTAAGATTTCTTAATATTTAAGTGAGAATAGCCTATTGTAAAAAAATAAGATTATCTTAATTAGAAAATCTTATTTTTTATCACATTATTTTATTCATAATACATATAGGTAAATGTTTTTAAACCTCACTTATTTATGATAAGGCTCACTCTTTATTATCCTAAATTTCACCCTATATACTTTTAATATCTCCTATTACTTATTCAAAACCCCATAACCTTTAGATATATCAATTCCAACACTTATCATATTTATACCTCCAATGAGAATAATTTGTAATTGATTCCATCTGCACTTACTACAATTCATTTTGGTTAGTTACACGAAAGCCTTATGGTTTCAACCTGTTTAATCGAACATTTTCACAGCTTTTACGACGGATGTGATTAATCCAAAAACAGCTTTCTATGATATATTTATTTTATCTTAGAAAGCTGTTTTTATTTGTAAGGATATTACTCTAACATCCTTTACTTCTTTATATCCCAATCCTATTAATTTATCTTGATTTACTGTAATGAAATATTTTTTTAAATCAACACCTACTGCCCACTTATACCCGTCATCCATGTATGCTTGCATTTTAAATATAATATTTTTTATCTCCATTAATATTATTCTTTAAATTTTGATCACGTTTTTAAGAATCAAACTTTATATCATGATTTACTCTATACTGTTCAATTTGCTTACCTTTATAGCTAATTGCATTAACCGGGCAATTGTGAATGCAACGTGTACACATAATACACTTGTTAAAATACTTCTTATCTTTAAATTTTATATTTTTCTTTGGACAATTTCTTTCACACATTCCACAACCAATACAGTTTTCATTAATGGTAAGGGATTTACCCAGTGATTTTGCCATAATTCTAAATAAATCAGCAAATAAATNNCATTATCATTGACTCTTTTATTCTTATTTGATTACTATTATTAATTTTACTTAATGACTCTATAATTTTAGTTGCTGCATTTTCAAATTGTTGCTTTTGAATATTATCAGGGGTAGGATCATATTTATCGATGTAGAAGTTACGTGGCATTTCAAAAGCATTCATATCTAGAAGTGAATAACCTTTATTTATCAGTTTTTTACCAATTGATTTAACACCATTTGCATTTAATAATCCTGCTGAGGTTGAAAAGACAATAGCTTTTTTTCCCTCTACTCTTTTTACATTCTTCCTGATCCAATTGATTAGCTCATCAGGCATATTTCCTGCATAAATGGGACCACCAATTATTAACAACTCATGATCAGGTATGCAAGTTGACTCTTCTATAGACATAATCTCAATATGATGACCTGACTTTGCAAGCACAGCTTCATAGCCTTCTGCTATTGCTTTTGTATTTCCTGTACCACTAAAATATACAATGGATACATTCATATTATTCCCTCCAAATTTTCAGATATTTTAGTAAGCGTAATAAGAGTTTGATTTATATCACTTGGATCTATATCTTTTGTTATCAATGCATTTAATCTAATAAATATTGGGACAATTTCAGATTTTAAGTCAACACCTTTTGCTGTCAAGCGATAACCCTTTTTATTAATATCTGACTGCTCAATATATCCCTTTTCTAATAATTTTAGTACACTCCTACTAATATTGCCCTTATCTACACCAACGAGTTTGACCAAATCGTTTTGTGTTAAAGTTTTCTCAATATCATTAAAAAAAGTCATCAATATCTGCATTTGTCCCATACCAATATCATAATGTTTTAAATCTCTTTCAATTTTCGTCTTCAAATTCTTATATATGTTCATTACTAAATCGCCTAGTTTTTCCGTATGCATACTTTATCTCTCCTCTTTAAGTTGTGTGGACAACTTAATATTAGCACATACTTGTTGTGTGCGCAACTTATTTTTAAAATACTGAACCACATAAAAAAACAGCAGAATTCTGAAATTCTACTGTTTCTAGGTGTTTCTAATTATTGAGGTTCATAGTAAATATATCCTTAAATAAAGATACTTCCTTAACCCTCTAAGGATTCTAAGTAAGCACAACATTAATTGAAATAGTGATTCTCTATCCTCGTTGGAATATATGGTGTTGGAATATCTATTATTATTTCACTTTCATTTGTGCTTTGTGTATTTCCTTGATTATTTATTTACCCTTGAGTCTGAGCTTCTGCTTCCACTTGAGATTTTGATGCAGCTTCTGCTTCGGCTTCAACTTTTGCCTTTTCTTCCTCTTGCCTTTTGATTTCTAATTTATCATTTATTTCTGCTTTTAAGGCTATTAGCTTTTCATTTCCCATCTTTATATCTCCATGTTTACATTACATCAAGCTCTTTATAATCATTTTCCAATATAATAATAATTACACTTTTAATTTCATAACCAATTTATTTATACCTTCACTGTTCATAAGCTCATACATTAACTTAACTAAATCTTCTTTTGAGATATTTTCATTATTTTTAAACCAATAGGTTAATATGCCAATCATAGCAGATAACATATATTCAAGGGTATAATCAATTTCCATATTGCTCTCACTTGTTTCTAATTGCTCCAATAGTTTTGTTTTTATACCATTTTTAATCTTACCTGCAAAAGCAGGGTCTCCATTATCCCCTAAAAGCACAGTATAATACTTACTACTACTTGAATAGAGCTTTATAAATGAATCTATAGGTACCGATTCATTGCCCATTGTTGGTAAAAGTGGTGGCATGTCTTCAATGTTTGGTAAAAGAGATTCTTCAATCTGCTCAAGAACATCATAAACGTCATTAAAATACTCGTAAAAAGTGCTTCGATTGTATCCTGCTTTTGTGGTTATTTCACGGACTGTTATTTTTTCAATACGCTTCTCACAATAAAGCTCCCAAAAAGCGTCTATAAGGTTTTGTCTTGTTTGGGTAGATATTTCTTTATATTTTGCCATAACTGCTCCTTTATAAAATCCGACATATTGATCGATATTGTCGGTTGAATAATTTTTATATGTAGAATACACTAAAATCATACAACAAGCTGTTGTGCAAATCAAATGGATTTTAGGAGGCAATAATGATTACGATTTTATGTAGTGGTTCTCGTGGAGATATTCAGCCATATATTGCTCTGGCTATTAAGTTAAAAAAACAGGGGGAAGATGTACGAATTGCAGCAGGTAAAAGCTTTGGAAATTTTATTACAAGTTATGGAATAAAACATTTTCCACTTGCAGCAGATTATAAATCTGTAGATATTGATCCTAAGCTTCTAGATGCTGCTCAAAGTTCAACAAATCCACTTAAAATGCTTTTTACATTTAACAAAATGAAAAAATATTCGAAAATGATGGTTGATGAAATGTATGAGTCATGTGTTGGTAGTGATGTTATTGTATATCATCCTGGTTGCACTATTGGCTATTTCGCTGCACAACAAATGGGGATACCATCTGTTATGGCATCTCCTTTTCCTATGCTGAAAACTTCTAAAGTGCCATCAATTATCGCTTATGGGAAAACTAAAATGCCTATTTCTCTGTCTTACAAAATGCTACAGGGGATGTTATGGATGGCATCTAAAACAGGCGTTATGCTTTATTGGAAAGAAAATTTCGGTAAACTACCAGAAATTTTTGATTGTCCTTTTGAACGAGTAGATGAAAAAAATCCATCTATTGTTTGTTGTTCTAATTATGTTTTTCCACGTCCAGGAGACTGGAATAAAAATGTTTATCAATTTGGCTATTGGTTTACTCAAGAAAATGATGAATATACTCCACCAAAAGAACTTGTGGAGTTTTTATCAAAGGGTGAAAAACCTATTTATTTTGGATTTGGTTCTGTATTTAACGAAAAAGATAAAGATAGGTTTATATCTTATGTAAAAGAGGCTTTATCAAAAACAAATAAGCGTGGAATTATTTGTGGTATGGGTAATGTTAAGAACTTACCTGAAAATATATTTGCAATAGATAGCATCCCCCATACATGGCTATTTGCAAAATGCTTGGCTGTCTGCCACCACGGTGGAGCAGGTACAACAGCAGCTGGGTTTGCTGCAGGAGTGCCGTCTATTATTATTCCATTTTCCAACGACCAATTTGCATGGGCACATCGTAGTTATGACATTGGAGTAGGAGCAAAACCTATATACAAAAAACAGCTATCAGCAAAAAAGCTTGTAGAATCAATAAACTATGCTTTATCTGACAAAGTCACACAAAATGCAAAACAGTTGGGTAAAAATATTGCAAGTGAAAATGGAGCAAAGCATTGTGCAGATTTAATTGTAAGGATGGTAAATTAAATATGCATAAAATTGTAGCAATTTTAGGTAGCCCCCATATTAATGGAAATGGTGCATTTGCTTTGGATAGAATACTTAAAGGTGCAAAAGAAAACGGAGCAATATGTTTAAAATATGAGCTTTGTAAAATTAACATAAAAAACTGTTTAGGTTGCAGAAAATGTGTAGAAAATGGTGGTGTATGCGTTTTGAAAGATGATTTTACTGAGATTTTTGAAAATATTAAAACTGCTGATACTGTGATAATATCATCGCCAATTTATATTAACCAAGTTAACGGATACACAAAAACCTTTCTCGATAGGTGTTATCCACTTACCGACAAATACCATAAACCACGTTTTGGAAAACGAAATGTTATAATGCTTTGTACATATGGTGCACCTATACCTTTTATTTTTTCAAAATATATCAAAAGTACAGGTAAATCTTTAAAAGCAATGGGATTAGTTAATAACAGAAATATTATAATTCATGGCTGTACTACTATTGATAAGGTTAAAAATGATGTAAAACTTCAATCAAAACTAATTTCCATTGGAAAAAATATATAAAAAAATCTAGATTTCTCAATATATAATATAAGTAATATTATTTAAAGTTCAAGTTTTAATTATATTTTTCATGAAAAAAGATAGGCTTTTAAGCCTATCCTATCCCTTTGAGTATCTTCACCTGCACAAATTGGAATTTGTAAAACTTCGGATTAGCCTCATAATCTCACTGATAAATTAAGATATACTATACACAATTCTCAAATATTGGTTCAATATAATCTTTAATAAGTTTTAAACTATCCTTCGCATATGGCTTTAAAATAGAAGCAATAGAAACTACCATTTTTTTCTTTGTTATAATTTGTTTATCATTCCATATTCCATTACTTAAGTACAATTGACCTATTTTTGCCATATCCATTGGGGTTAAGGTAAGACCCCAGCCTGCTGTATTTATACCTTCAGGGTCAACAACCCAACCACTAACATTTTTATCTTTGGGAAATGCAAGATGTTCTTCTTTATTTGGTAATACCACATTGTGTCCAACATTAATTTCTAATGGTGAAAATAAATTTTCTCTTGCAAAATTAAGTACTGATTGTCCTGTTGCTTTTACAAGAATTCCTGATAAAATATGTGTTCCTACAATAGGGGAATACCTAAACTCTCCGTTCTCCCTCTTCCCTCCTAGTAAATCAAGCCCAGCTTTTATCCAGTTATCGCTTGCGAAAACCTTCGCATATGGTTCTGACTTACATTTATATGGGGCTGTCATAGTCAGCATATCCTTAATGGTAACACTCTGTATCGTTTTTTCTCCTCTTTTAACTGTGTAATCCGGGAAAAAATCCAATACTTTCTGGTTAATACTTTTGATGTACCCTTTATCTATAGCAATACCAATCAATATTTTTGTCACTGAAAAAACATGGCTGGTGTTATTAGCGGTATAACCATTATAGTAATTTTCATATAATGTTTCACCGTTTTTTAATACAATTATGCCAGTAATATTGTTATAGCTACTGTTTATTATCTTTTCTAACCATATCTTTTTTCTTTGATTTATATGATTCATATAAGATACCCTCCTGTTCTGGAATTTGGATTATCTTTCAGTTGCTCTGGTATTCCTTTGGCAATAATCTCACCGCCCTTGTCCCCACCTTCCGGACCAAGTTCAATAATATAGTCACAGCTCTTTAAGACCTCTACATTGTGTTCAATTACAATCACCGAATTGCCATTTACAACAAGTTGATCTAATAGTTTTAATAACAATGCCGTATCATACAAGCTAAGTCCAGTGGTTGGTTCATCTAACACATATAGTATATTACCCTTTCGATGCCGTCCTAGCTCTTTGGCAAGCTTCACTCTCTGTGCTTCACCACCACTTAAAGAAGAAGATGGCTGACCAAGGGCTAAGTACCCCATGCCCATTTTATCTAGAATACGTAGTGGTCTCACAATACTATTCTGATCTGCAAAGAATGAAATGGCTTCGGTAACGGTCATATCTAACACATCGGCAATGTTTTTTCCTTTATAGTCTACAGAAAGACTTTCTTCATGAAACCGCTTGCCATGACAATCTGGACAAAGGGTCTTTAAATAAACTTCCTCCACATCCTCTCCCTTCTCATACTCATTTCTTAGTATACGCTCTAGACAGTAGCTTTGTTTGCCATTATCATATGTGCCATAGATGACTTCATTACTGATATCTTCTGGAAGTTCCCAGAATAGGGTTGCAAAATATACGCCGTATTTCTTCTTTAAAATTCGTAAGAAACCAGCTGTTACCTGCAGACTCTCATAGACCTCCAATAAGGTTGTTGTTTTATCTGGAATCAACTTCTCCAGATTGATATCATAATAAGAACCTCTGCCCTGGCAGCTAATACACATACCATCGGCCGTTGTATATAGAAAGAAGCCTAGGGAGAGATGTCCACTATGCTCATCAATAGCCTTTCCGTCACTGGTATACAACATGGCTAACCGGTTTAGAATTCCAGTCTTTGTGCCAACTGTAGAACGGGGATTGCTCTGCCTTATTGTATTTTGGCATACACCGCCACCTAGAAAGTAATCCGCCAAAGGTAATTGGTAATGGAACCGTTGGCGATGTATTAGATAATATAATTTTCTCATTTCTTTATACATAAAATAAATATGTTACAATCCGTTACCACTACCAAACTTAATCTCTTAATAATTTCATTAATTTATGTGAATCTCCATCAGCATTAATAATATCATCATCTGTAAGACCTGCCTCAACTGCAATATTATATGCTTTACCAAAATCCCCTACATCCTCTGATTTGTGTGCATCACTTCCCAATGAAAATTTAACGCCCATGTTCTTTAACTTTCTTATTGTTTCAATATCCATATTCCTATGAGATCTGTTAATTTCTAGAGCAGTATTTTTTTCAATAGCGACCTTTCCAATTTCAATAATATCTGGATTAACATGCTCTAATGGATGATTTAATATTGTAATTTCATATTTTTTAATAGTATTAATCGCAGCTTCTGTATAATTTCTCAATAAAAATGGATTTTGTACCGCTCCAGGATGATAACCCACACAAATTATGTCTAGGTAATCAATTATTTCATCTTTAATATCTATATCACCCTTCTTAGTAACAATATTACATTCTACACCAAGAAGAATCTTAAAGTCATTCTCCTTCAACAATGAACTCTTATTAAAATCATCAATTACTTTACGTACTTCTTTATATTGATTTAGTTTCATCCCGTAGGTACTATGCCTATAACCATGGTCTGTTATTGCTATTTCTTTTAATCCTTTTTTTATTCCAGTTTTAACATTTGATTCAACACTTCCTTTTGCATGTTCTCCAAAAATAATATTAAATAAGGGAATATGCCCCTTTGCAATATTAGTATGAGTATGATAGTCTGCAATAATCTTAAAACTCATTTTATCTCCTCCATAGTTTTATTTTGCCCTTATTGCTGAATAATTCTTATCATATATCACAAATCTACACAAACAATATATATCATTACTTCTACATAGTATTTGTTTTTTACCATAAAAAAAACTCCATTATTTATGGTACGGTTCAGCGTATCGCTATCAAATGCGATTTTTTCTTTTATTACTACTTTACAACAACTAAATCTTGGCATAAAAAAAGACGCATATATTTATGCGCCTTATGTTTCAAGGTTTAGCGATGCACAACGTGTGTCATTATTCAATAAGTATAAATATAAGTGTATGAACAAAATCTTTACTCAGGTTTTTTACTGTTCAAGAATAAAATCATATAGTATTCATCAGCATAAGTTCCATCACCATATTTCAATGCATGTTTCTTTGTACCATAAATCTCAAAACCTAAACTTTTATACATAGAAATAGCACGATTATTTTGAGCAACAACTTCAAGCTCAAGTTGTTCAACACCCTTTTCTTTACACCAATTAATACATTCCTGCATCATTTTCTTCCCAATTCCTTTGTTCCAATAATCCTTCATCACTGCAATACCTATTGCTGCTCTGTGAAGATACCTTTTTTTATTTTGAATTAATCCAACTGAACAATTCGCTATAATTCTACCGTCTAATTCTGCAATTAGAAAACGGATATTCTCATCGTTCGTACAATTCTTAATAAATTCTCTTTCTTGTTCCACTGTGAAATTAAATTCATCAGATTCACGTGCCAAGAATTTAGTTTCACCATCAACAGTTTGCATCTGATTTATTAAACCTTGTGCATCACCTGGTTCTGGAATTCGTATAATAAGTTGTTGACCCTCGTTTAATAAGTACTCTTTTCTGTAAAGTTCCTTAGAACCCTCATTATTTTCGTGGTTACCCATAATAATTCCCCCTGCTTCTTAATTATTGTGTCATTGATAATATCGCTAATATCACTTTCCATGTAACCACCTCCTCTTATTATTAACTATTATACTATATCAATTTAGGTTATGATAGATTCAACGACAGATTATCCTAAATTTATTTTTTAGTAAATATTATACTAGTTTTAGTAAAGGTACTTGAAAGGATATTTCACTTGGATGTAGTTGAAAAAGCATCCATAAGTATTATAAATAATTCTAAGCTTATGCATAAGAAAAAAATAACTGATAATTAATCGAGATTTTCATGTCGGAGGCGAGGTTTACCTTACCACTATGCATTCATCCAACTTTAGTAAAAACCTCATTTACTTATGGTATGGTTCACTCTTAATTATCATAAATTTCCACCTATATACTTTTAATATCTCCTATTACCCAATAACCCATACCCTTGATTAAAAACATTCTGATACATCTGTCCAAAGCTTAGTTACTTTATTTAGCTCCCTTTTCTGGTGTTGTGATTTTAAATGGAATTGCTGGTACATTGTGATTTAACTAGTTCTATAAGTGGCTGCCCTTCTAAGCTTTATTTTCAATATAAAAAAGCCTCTACCTTTTTAGATAAAGACCTTTCAACCTATAATAGAAAAAGTGAATTAACTCAACCGTATACTACAGTAAGCCAAATGCTTTTGAAAATTACTCTGGAAAAACTCGTAACTGTACTGATACCCCATTTGGATCATATACATAAAAATAGCGAGTTCCATCACCAGGGTTTTGGATGGCAGAAGGATTAAGACCTCTGCCCTGCACAAGATTATGCATTTCATCTAGTTTATCTGTTTTAAAGCAAATGAACATACCCTTTCCTTCAAACTTCTGACCCTGTGGCATACAGACAAGTTCAATCTCAGTTTCTCCCTTGCCATTTGTCAGAAATGCAAGCTCTCCATCTCCTGCTTTAAAGCGTCGGTAAACAGTTAGTTCTGTAATTGTCTCATAAAATTTAATAGATTCTTCTAAGTCGTTGACCATTAAGGTTACATGCTGAATATGCATAATATATCCCCTTTCCTTTATGTAATCTTTAATAATTATCTCATAATGAAATATGTAATGCAATAATTGCCCTACTGCTCTATTTGTACTTATTTATTTATTACTAAATCTATGAATAGGACCATCCCAAACTTCGTTACCATTTTGAAGTCCTATGAAGTTACCTAAAGTATATTGGTTAAAATTAATATTTTTCTGCAAAATATTCTACCCATGCTGGATAAAATCCTGTAGCTAAAGCAGTTCTCATTGAAGCAAGGTTCGCACTCCACGTTGTATAATATGGTATTTTATCTAGCTTCAATATCTCCTTTGTTAATTGTTGAATAACCAATTTTGCTAACCCTTGTCCCCTATATTCCTTAATGGTATCTATACCTATTTGCCATAGTGGATCATGATAATTGTCTGCACCAGCTACAGCTACCATAGTTCCCTCAATAAAAGCTGCAATTGCAATTTCATCCTTTTCATAGTTTAATGCATTTTCAAATCCAGGATATTTTATATAAAACTCACTCATATTTTCTTTTTCTATTTTCTTAAGAACTACATTATCTGGGCAAATAATATCTTCACTTTTACTATAAAGAAATCTCAAATGTTCACCTGCAAGACATAAATCATTTTCTCTTAGTTTACATTCAATTCTATGAAGATTTTTACCATCAATAATATCTTCTGCTAAAGTATCTATAAAATTTTCTTTTGCCCAGTTAATTAAATTTCTCCTTCCAATAAAAAGCATTGATTTTCCAAATGAAATCATACGAAAAACTTCTACATCGCTTTCCATGAATACATTTTTATCATTATCAAATGCATTATACTCCAGATTATAATTTGTAATATAATAATTAATTACTTTCTGAATATTATCCATAATTTAAAATCCCCTCTACAAAATACTATTTCCCTGTCACTAAAAAATTTCTTACTTATTTAATTGTAACATATTTTGTAAATATAACATTATTTTTAGTATGGTATTTCCAGCTTTAAAAATAGCCTTAGCCAAGCCATATAAATTCCCGGGGGTATAAATTGCATTTTCTTGTGTTACAGTTCTCCATATCTACTTAAAGTGGGGTTTTTTATATATTTTCATTAAGTAAACTAGAATTGCAATACCTCTCCATAACATAGTTTGTTAGTAAAACACCTTTCCTTTCTACTTTCTGTTCTTTTACAACCTTATATCCTCGTTTTTCAAAGAAATACTTTGCAGTAATTGATGCCTGTGTACTAATCTTATCTACATCAAATGCCTTTTCCAGCACATCACAAATCGCAGTAGTAATCCCTTTATTTTGGCAGTCCTTATGAACATATAATCTATCTAAATATCCACTCTTATCTATATCTCCAAAACCAACTATAATATTATCTTCAATAGCAATAACTGTAAAATTTTCTAATAAGGATTTATTCCATTTCTCTAAATCTACACTACCTGTTGCCCATACATTCAACTGTTCTTCTGTATAGTCTTTTGCATTAATGGAATGTACTGTATTATAAAACAGTTCCGCTAAATCTTTACAGTATGATGGTTCATACCTTCTTATACGCATTTCCTATCTCACTCACCTTTAATACTATTCCTAAATTGAATATTATTTTACCTGCTCCTTATTATTTAAACTGAATTAACAATATACTTATTGTACCACCTCACTTTCCACTGCTCAATAAATCCATACCATTTAAAGCATATATTTCCTTTGTTTAACCTGTAACTACATAAAAAACAGTAGAATTCTGAAATTCTACTGTTCCTAAAAAATACTCTTAACCATACTGCATATAATTTATAGAGACTTTTTATATTTCTTAAAGTAGGTTAAACTTGAAAAAATAAAAAAGGCACCAAAAATTATAAAAAACACTGCAGAAAAATATAGTTTCCCGGTTAAATGCCATATTCCTATAGCCAACCATAGAACCCCTGAAATTGCATATAATATCCATGAACTTTTATTATCTATTGCTTTACAATTACACGTACCATCTTTTTTTATTTGCTTAATTCTAGAGCCATATGCTAAATAAGGCATAAAATTAAAGACAAATACAAATATATCAATTATCAACAATCCAACAATAATCAAAAATATAGGTTTAATGGCAACTAAAGAAACAACTAACAACCCCATTAGAGCTATAGCTAGTATTAAAGAATATAAAGTCCCTTTTCTTGTTTGATTTCTTATACTTGTATATTTATCTATTTCTGATTCACAATCACTATAAATAGGTTTAGTTCCAGCTTGCGCTGAAAAAATGTGCATATAATTTTCTATAGAAACAATACAATTCCATCCTGCTTCTTTAAATATAGTGAAGTATTCTTCATTTGCCTCTGTTTGGTAATCTAAGTTATATATTATATCTTGAGATTTATCTTTTCTTAGTTTATAGAAAAACCCTCCTACTATATCTTCTAATATCCAACCTTGCCTTGCATATTCTTTTAATTTTTTCATATCACTTTCTTCACTAAAGGCAAGACCCTTAATCATTACATATTTACTTTTCAAAAATATCCCTCTTTTCTAACCTAAAAAATTTTCAGCGAATTTAATCATCTGCTTTTTACGTTCAATCTCTTTTTTAAGCATCTCTCGTCCTTTATTGGTTATTTTATATATTTTTTTATTTTCATCTGTGTCACAATTTAACTCCACTAAATCTGCTGCTAAAAGCTTTTTCAATGTTGTATAAAGTGATGCAGGACCAATAGTAACTTCATTATTAGTAAACTTCTCAATAGTTTTCATAATTAGGTATCCATGCTTTTCATCAACAACACTAGATAAAATATAAAAAGCAGAATCTGTTAATTCCCCTATATCAATAGAATCTTTTCTTGGCATAAAATTCTCCTTCATATATTATTTAACGATATATCATTTAATAATATATCATTTAATAATATATCATTTAATAATATATCATTAAATATAATATATCCATAAATGATATATTTGTCAAGTTTTTCTTTATTGCTTTTGATATTTATATATTTTTATTAAAATATATAAATACACTGGCAATAAGTTTTCTCCCATAAACTAAATATTAATTAATAAAAAATATAACCACCTGTAAAGTAGCTATTTAATCTACTTACAGGTGGCTGTAGATATGTATGTTTAAATTTATCATTCATAGTATTTTTATATCACCAATGGAAAACTTATAAACTAAAGGATATGATTGAATTAATATTTTAGTGTAGATGAATTTTAGATTTCTTCATAATGATTTAGAATTTTTTTGATCTTTTCATAAATAATAGATTTTAACCATTGTGGCTTTACTGACTTAATACAAGTGCCATATCTAAGAAAATAATCAGATATAAAATCTTCTTCACCTACATTACAAAATCCCTTTATAATTGTCTTTGTTCCTGTTTCTATTTTCATAGAAGGATAATGTTCCTTGTAGAAAATATCCGATGCACCATCTAAAATCTCTACTTCAAAATGAATACTTTTATTAGATTGGTAAAATTCTATGGGTGAGTTTATAACATCATCAATTAGAAATTCTAACTTCTCACTACTAAAATCTAATGAGGTTATTTTATCACATCTAAGAACTTTGTATTTATTGCTATTAAGCTCTATTCCACTAGCGTACCACTGTCCAAATTTAGATGAAATTTTAAAAAACTGTATATGGTAATTTATAGTTTTATCATTTTTCAAATACTTAATCGTACAACTAACTTCATTAATAATACTTTCTAAAATCCTATCTAAGAATTTACTGACATTATTATGTTTAGAGGCTTCAAATTGTAAGGACTTTTTCATCTTATTAATTTTTTCTATTTGTTCTTCCGATAGACAGTTTTCAAATTTTTCATTTAGTTTATTTATACTTAAATGAAAGGGTGTAGACTCGTAGGCATTTAGTGTGAGCATTGCAAAATACAGCGCGTATACTTCGTCTACGGTAAATATAATAGGTGATAATAATCTATTTTTCAATATAACATATTTACCGTATCTACCTTGCTCTGTATAAATAGGCATTCCCAATTCTTCTAATGAACTAATATCACGCAAAGCTGTACTTTTTGAAATGTTATATTTATTCATTAAGTCACTTAAATTGAAGCAATCCAGGTCATTTAGGTACATTATCATATGGTTTAATCTTTCTGATTTTTTCATATATCCTCCGTTTTTAAATTATCTTAAGTAAAGGTTTCACATTTTGACACCTTTAAATATTATAATATATTTATATCAATAATATAATCATTGATATATAATTTACTACAAAAAGGAGATTAATATTATGAGTAAAACCTTAGAAACAGCTATTTTCCTTTCAATGAATGGAAAAGCACAAGATGCTATTAATTTTTATAAGAAACACTTTAACGCAGAACAGTTAATGATTGTAACATATGCAGATATGTTAAAGCTGGGGGATAAATCACTAGAAATTAATGATGAAAATAAAGATTATATTTCTCACTCTGTTTTAAAAATTGGCAATACTAAAGTTATGATTGCTGAAGATACAATGGATGCCAATGAAGAGTACAAAGTTGGTAATAATACCTCTCTATGTGTTCAAAGTGCTGATTTGGAGGAAATCCATCAATTCTATGATAGCTTAATCGCAGATAATAGAGTTAGAATAATTGTACCATTAGCTAGTAATATATTTAGTAAAGCATATGGAATCATTGAAGATCCATTTGGTATTAAAATTCAATTATCTTTCGATGAAAGATTAAAGTAAAAATTACTCTTGTAATAAATAAATTTATGTAATTAGATTAATTCTAAAGCATAATCCTTTTATACATTACTTAGGAAACTCGACTCACATTCGCTCACTGAGTAAGTTCTGCTAACTAAATCAAAGATTTAGAGCATCACTTAAAAATTACGATTAAATTTCTTGGTCTTGATATAGAAGTTAAAAATACAGAAAAAGTGCTACATCCCGTAAAGATTAGCACTTTTTCTAAGATTCGTAATTTATAACATAAATCTAATCCAATAACCCTAAAACAAAATAAATGTTCTGATACTTAGCTTAGTGTTGACGCACTAAGCTTTTCTTACTAGAATTCCTAGAAACTTGTTTCTTTAGAATTCTGTATTCCTCAGCTCGACTGAGTGAGTTTCCTATCTATTTTATATCAAATTTATATGAAAGATAAACATAAATAATATTTCCTATATAAACCTTTTTAACTAAATAAACAAATTTTAGTTTATTTCTTGTTATTTTTCTCCTTTTTATTATTGTTACTAATACTTATAGTAACAATACCACCTAAAATAGCAGCACCTATGGCAATCTAAAGAGCAATGTTCATTTGAAATCATGCCAACAGTTGAAGTTTTTATTACTATTCACTTAGAGCTCTTATATAATGCATAAATTTAATTTCCCATTGTGAATCTGAACTATATGCTTCATATTTATTATCTAAATAATGTTTAATAATATAAATCTCTTCCTTTGAAAGGGTTTTAAATAATTCTAAAGCTTCATCTTCCCAAAAACATAGGTTTAACACTTCCACTAGGTCACTTAAGCTATTAACCTCTTCTTTTACCATTGCAATCTTATCTGAAATAAATCTACAATCATTTATTTCATTGATTAAATTACGTAACCTTTCATTATCCATAGTATCATTATCTATAAATTCACTTTCTTTTAAATCTTCTTCATACTTAAAGGATAAAAATATGTTATCAATATTTCCTGTTGATAATCCTACTTCAATTCTAGGATAAATATTCGCAGCTGTTTTTTTGATATATTCTATCTTTTCATTATCAACTACCCCTAAAATATCACAGACGTTCTTTGATGAGCTTTTTAATTTTACTAAAATTTCAGTTTTGGACAAGTTTCTAAAAATCCCTAATAATGTTTCTCTTTGCAATGCCGAAATCTCTAATGTTAATATATCTCTGCCTAAAATATCAAGCCCTATGGCATTTGTTAGTATTGGTTCAAAAATATTAATTAATAGCTCTTTATAATCAGAGCAATAGCTATTTAGAATATAAATAATATTATCCTTATCAAAACATAAGCAAAACTGATTTTCTATAAGTAGTGCTTTTAAGTATTCATTTATATATTCAATTCCCTGCAACTTTTCTGATATAGGATTAGAAAGTTGATAATCTATACTACAGCCTATCTTATGAGCAAAAAATCTATAGTCATATTTATTAAAAAATTTATCTATTTCATTTAATGTATCCTTATATGATATGTTTTCTATATTAGGTGAACTTTTTCTAACTTCTTCTAATAATTTCTTTCCTCTATCCATCAAAGAGGCTATTTTACTCCAAGAAGCTTTTAACAAGTCACTTATATCTTCTTCCATCAATACTTCCTTTGCGTTCATTAACTCTCTTAATTCTAATCCTAATGAAAAACAAATTGAATTAAGTAACTCTTCCGCTATTTCTATTGGAACTGAAGTGCTATCACCCATTGTATATCGCTCAGTGTGCTTGCCAAGTAAATTCCATATTTTAAACTCAATAAGCATTTTATCTTCTTCACTTATATTTTTATCTATTTGAATATTATCTGAAAATGCCATTAAACTCTTGTTGCTTTCTTCCATAATACCTCCTAAAATTCATGTCCGTACATATCTGTATCTTCCACTTCATGTCCGTATCTTGTATTTCTACAAAGCTCTTCTAAGGTAGTTCCTCTTAAATATTCCAAAGAACCTTGACATTTTCCATCAAAATGTCTTTTCATAAACTCAATAAGCTCATCATCTGCTATCTGATCCATGGCTTCATTTTTAAAGAAATAGAAAGACTCTTGAATCTCCATTAATGTCTCTTTATAATTCTGTTGCATTATATAAGGGGAATCACAAAAAACTTCCACTATCTTTTTTAAAATCCCTTCAGAAAACTCAATTCTTCCTGTATCTTTTAATGACTTAAAACGATTCTCCACCAGCTCATTAATTTCTACATCACATAAAGCTAACCCATATTTTATTGTTATTTCATTACAAGCTTTTAACTCAATTGCAGCTTGTTTTTTCTGGAAATCTTGAAATGCTAAAGTCATATTTTTATCCACCATAATCACCTCTAGATACACAGTACTCCTAACTCTAACCCAATACAAGACTTGAAATTTTAGTAATTTTGTGGTAATATAAAGTTAGAAAATACTTCCCAGTTTGAATATCAATCTGGGAAGTATTTTTTATTTATACTATATTAAAGCTTTATAAAAAGTAAACTTAAATAATTTTTTCTATTTAAAATTTTAATCTCAACAATATAAATTTAAATTTGTTAATCCATATGCTTTTGTAACCAATGCTTGAATACATTCAACTGTTCTTCCGTATGAAAGTAATGTTCTCCTTTATCCATGATTTCTAATCCACAGCAGTATTTTTCAACAAAATCATTAATAATTTCAATTTCACACAATTCATCTTTAGCTCCATACATAATATCTGTATATGTATTCCATGTACTAATGGGATTTTGCTTTACATAACAGAAATAATCCCAATACAACTTTTGACCAATAGGTGTCTCTATTGTCATTTCCTTTTGCAAACGCTCCGGTGTTACATTAAACCATAGCATCATATTGTCAATAATTCTTTCCATATTAACTACTGGTGATAAAAATAATGCCTTTCTTAATTCATGGTTTTGATACGCTAAAAGGCTAAAATAAGCTCCCATACTGCATGCAAACAAACTTATTTCATTCCAACGTTCTTTTGCATAATTCATAATTATAGATAAATCACTAACGTATAACTGTACTTTGCAATTAATACCCTCACTTTTTCTTTCACCATGCTCCGGTAAATCAAAGCTTAATACTTGATAACCCTTTTTAATTGCTTCTTCAGCTAAAATTTGAATTATAACATCTTCCTTGTTTGACATATTTCCATGTACTGCGATAAAAAGTTTTTCACTCTTTTCTCCCCACAAAACTGTAGGAATATTAGTAATTTTAAATTTATCTTTAAACATATTTCCTCCATAATTTATAGAGGTAGTCCCCTCCATAAAAATTCTTTATTTTTCTTGTTTCTCACAATAAAATCCTCCTTTCTCAGTTAATTCTATATAAATCATGTTAACTGCAAATTCCTATTCGTCTATTACTCAGATTTTTTCCTAATCTTATTTTAACATATTTTGAAAATATGTTAGTACTTATGATACGGGAATTTTCACTTATAAAACATCTTTAGCGAAGTCATATGGATACATAATGCTATAAACCGCATGAAAAATTCTAAAGATAATGCAAAGCCAATTGAAATCTTTTCTCCGCTTCTTATTAACTCTCCTAACCCACTTGCTTTAGCACCATACTGTACCTTGTCACTTTCTCTTAAGTCTGCTAACATTGACAACATAATCAACACCTCAATTTCAATTTATAAATTTCCTAACCAACGAACATTAATTATATTCATTTAGGTGGGTTATTACAAATGAACAAAATACATCCAAATAGGATGCATATATATTATCTACTTAACACTCATCATTTCAAGCTTTTTAACATATTATATTGACAAACCACTGCTTTTTCTATATAATATATTGACTGGTTATGAGATAGCTAATGTAAATTCCATTACAATATGGACTATATATCTTCAATTCTGATTAACGTAGAAAAAGCTACAGATTTTTATACAATCTGTAGCTTCATTTTTTAACTTTAATATACTTTTCATTGCATATGATAAACGGAATTTTAATACCCTAAACATATATAATATAAAGAGTCATCGTTACTTATGGTACCATTCACCGTAATATTTATGACATTAACCTTTTTATTTGTTTTATACACCTAATCTAATGAAATATTATTCTTAGAACTTTTTAGTTTGTTCAGTGCAAAGCCAATATAAACATAAGCTATAGTATGATATACTAACCAATAGAATCTAAAATGTTCTATACTTAAAATTTTAAAGATTGTATTTATTATAAGCGGAGTAGTTAGTGCATAAATGCTTAAGCTGTACAACTGTCCATATTTCAACTCTGTTTTAAAAATTCCATTGATTATAAGAGCAAATAGAGCTAAAAATAGAGAGCTTATGAGTGCACCCAAGAAATACCCAAGGATATTTACAATAAAAATAAATGGTATAATAATCTTTGCATAAGGAAAGAAGCTATATATTATATCTTTATTTATGGTTAATCCTTGTAATGATTTGAATTCGGTTACTTGAGTTTGTAATTGGTTCTCTTTTTGAATCATTTTATCTTTTAGTATTAAAATACCTTTACTATGAGAATCTAGAACATCAGGATTAGTGCTGTTAGTTGTATCTATAATAATATAATTATCTTCATCCTCCGATAAAATCATTGGCATACCGCCCTCAACACTTAACTCTCCATTTATAAGCTCAAAGTTTGGACAATCATCATTATATATTTTCATAAACTCTGATATGCTATTATTAACCTCAATAGCTCCTCTTATAGATCCAATAGCTCCAAGAAGCAACGATATTAATAGCAAATATAGTACTGCCTTCCCAGTAGTTTCTTTTAACACATTCTCATAATGCTCTATTCCTTGAATGCTACCTATTATTTTCTTCCAAAAACTTAACTTTATTTTTTCTGTATTATCTTCCATAAAACCCTCCCAAATATATAAATATTTCTAATTATATGTTTATTCGACAATCTTAGAACAATTCCTCTTTGTGATTATTTATTTAACTCTTTTGAACATTGGATGATTTTTATTGAATTCAACTAAGTCCCATAAATTTCCGTATAAATCTTTAAATACTGCAACCGTTCCATAGTCCTGTTCTTTAGGTTCTCTAACAAATTCTATTCCTATTTTTCTCATGTCATTATAATCACGCCAAAAATCATCAGTTCCTAAGAAAAGAAAAACTCGTCCACCTGCTTGATTTCCTATGAAGGGCTCTTGTTCTGGCTTAGATGCTCTTGCAAGTAATATTGTTGTTCCATTTGAACCTGGTGGAGATACTACCACCCATCTTTTTTCTTGTTCTGGTTGATAGGTATCTTCTACTAATGTAAAATGAAGTTTCTTTGTATAAAACTCGATTGCTTCATCATAATCTTTTACCACTAAAGCAATATGTACAATTGATTGAATCATTATTTTTCCCCCTTGTGTTCTATTAAAATTAATGCGCTAATTAACTAACAGATAAATTACTATTTGTCTATTACTCAAATTTTTCCTAATTTTATTATAGCATATTTTATAAATTCACTATTACTTATGGCACAGTATTTTTACTTATAAAAATAGCTTTAGGCATTCATATCATTGCCTAAAGCTATAAGCCGCACTTGGTCATAAAGGAAACTCGACTCACTTCGTTCGCTGAGTAAGTTCGCCTAACTAAATCAAAGATTTAGAGGCTTACTTATGGTACGGTTCACCGTAGCTACTATAAGTGAGGTTTTTCCAATTAATATCCCTATATTTATTCTACATATTATAATTTTTTCTGTTTAAAAATTTTAATTTCAACAGTATAAATTGGACTTTTATAAAGTAATGATATGTTTATAGTTTAATCAAATACCTTTGTTTTGTCTTTCCATCTTCAACAACTTCATTTTCAAAAACCCCTCCATTTTTAATAATAGTCTTAGCTGATGCAATATTACTTTTAAAACAAGTAATCAACACCTTATAATAATATATATTTCAAATAGCATTTAATACTGGAATTTTATTTACTAATACGGTTATATGTTAATTTGTTCTTAATTCAGATAATATTGGAATATAACTGTAAGCTTATGTTATAATTAATTCGTTATGTTAATTTAAAATTGTGTAATAAAGATTATTTATATAACCTCTCTTTATTGGGCAGAAAAAGAGAGGTATAATCATCTGAAATAGAGTATTTTATTGTTAGGAGATGAATATATGGAATGGATAGAACGATTAAATAGTGCTGTTAATTATATCGAAGAGAATATAAAAGAAACTATCAATTTAGAAGAAGTATCAAAGATTGCATGTTGCTCAACTTATCATTTTCAAAGGATGTTTACCTATATAGCAGATATACCATTATCAGAATACATACGCCGTAGGAGAATGTCATTGGCAGCCGTTGATTTACAGAGTGGCAATGAAAAAGTGATAGATATTTCTCTAAAATATGGATATGATTCACCAACAGCATTTAACAGAGCTTTTAAAAGTGTACATGGTATAGCACCATCTCAGGCAAAAGAAGAAGGTACAATATTAAAAGCATTTCCTCCTATCAGCTTCAAAATAACAATAAAAGGAGATAGTGAAATGAATTACAGAATTGAAAAGAAAGAATCATTTAGAATTGTAGGAGTTTCAGAACCATTAGAGGCAGAAATTGAGAAAAACTTTGAAGTTGTACCAAAAATGTGGGGCACAGCTGCAATGAATGGAACAATACCAAGACTTGCTACCATGATGGATGGAATGCCTATGGGTATGCTGGGAATAAGCTCCTGTAATGAATCAGATAATTGGAGATACTATATTGCAGTTGCAAGTAGTCAACCAATAGACAATAATTTAGAAGAATACGTTATCCCTAGCTCCCTATGGGCAATATTTTCAGGAGAAGGAAGTTCTCAGTCTATACAGGAACTAGAAAAAAAATCGTAACTGAATGGCTTCCAACTTCAGGATATGAATATGGAAATGCACCAGATATTGAGGTGTATTTAAATGCAGACCCGGAGAATGCCCAATATGAAGTATGGATTCCAGTTTCAAAAAAGGAGAATTAAGTATGGTACATTTGATATATTGTGATGACAAAGAAAAGGTATTAGAAAAAATATCGGATAGTTCTAAAACGATGATTATTAGAGCTGCTGCCGGAAGAAAGATTCCTCATAGCAGAGTATTCGTTGGTGAGAAACTTTACTTCATGAAGAAAGGTACAGCTAAAATCTCAGCAACTGCAACTGTGAAATCAGTTCAAAATTTCGTTAAATTATCGGAAGATGAAATAATAAAGGTACTTGCCGATAATCAAGAAAATTTAAAATTATCTAAAAAGCAACAAGAACGTTGGCATAAAAAATGTATGTGCTTGGTAGAGTTTGAGAATATGAGTGAAATTCAACCTCTTGACTTTGACCATCAGGGCAATATGGATGATTGGCTTATTATTGAAAAAATAGAAGATGTAGTTGTTGGCACAAGCATTCCATATAATTATGACAAATCGAAATTTTAGGTGGTGTTGCTATGGCAATGTGGAATCCGTGGCGTGGCTGTCATAAATATAGCGAAGGATGTAAATACTGCTATATTCATAAAGGCGATACCAAAAAAGGAGTAGACACAAATATTATTATAAAAACAGATAATTTCAATGCACCTGTTGCAAAGAATAGAAAAGGTGAGTATAAAATTAAATCAGGTCAAACCGTGTATTTATGTTTTTCTACAGATTTTCTTATTGAAGAAGCTGACGAATGGCGAGAAGAATGTTGGAAAATGATAAGAGAACGCCGGGACTTGAATTTTATTTTTCTTATAAAAAGAATCGAAAGATTTTTGCAATGTATTCCAGATGACTGGAACAATGGTTATGATAATGTGACTGTTGGCTGCACTGTTGAAAATCAAGATAGAGCAGACTTTAGGCTCTCTATATTTGCCAACCTTCCAATAAAGCATAGGAATGTAATTTGCCAGCCACTTATTGAAGAGATAAATATATCACAATATCTGGATAATGTTGAATTGGTGGTAGTTGGTGGTGAATCTGATAGAACTGCAAGACCGCTAAATTACAATTGGGTTTTATCTATTCGAGAACAGTGCATAACTAAAGGAGTTCGTTTTGAATTTAGGCAATGTGGAACTCACTTTATCAAAGATGATAAGAAATACACACTTAGCGTCAAAGATTTATGCAGTCAAGCAAGAAAAGCAAATATCGACAGTTAATAACTCGTTTAAATAAAGGCTACAGAGTATGAGTATAATGTAAAGTTATGTTAGTTCACCTTCTTTAAAGATGTATCAAGGACTTACATTATTACAGTAAGTCCTCTTTTTTATGCCTATATCAATAGCATTATAAATAATCCTAACTTTATGAACAATTTTAAAAATAATTGGAGGTTTTCATAGTGAAATCGATGGTTACCTTACCACCATCTCCTTATCCAATTTTAGTAAAAACCTCATTTACTTATGGTACGGTTGACTCTTAATTATCCTAAATTTCACCCTATATACTTTTAATATCTCCAATAGTTTTAACAAGAAAACTGAAGTTTATAATTTTCGGAAAGCGGTTAATATCCGAAGTTATTCCATTAAGCGTCATATCAAGCATATAACAAATTATAACTATAGCTATATATTTTATTAATTTTCATTTAGATTTATCCTTTATTATACATTTATATAAATCAGCCTTTTGTCTTAATATACTTTAACAGATTCAATGATAACTACAAAAACAGTAGAATTCTGAAATTCTACTGCTCCTATGTGTTTTAAATTTGCTAATTTTATAGAAGATATTGCCTTAACTAAAGATACTGCTTTAACTTTTCTAATGGCTCTAAGCTACTACAACTTAGTACCTGGGTTGTTAAAGTTTGCCTATGTTATATCCTTGTCAATATTTCTAATCATTCTGTAAGCTATTGGCTTAAATCCACACTTAGGCCAAAAAGTCGAACCAGAAAGGTTGGTTATTTTCCAATCTGTTATTATGCTATTATATCCCCTTTCCTTCATAATCCTATAGCCTTCATTCATTAATTTTTTACCAATACCTCTTGCCCTTTGGGAATAGTGAGTGCCCGCAATATGTAGCTCTACTCCATCATCAGGTGACATCAAATCTGGAGTAATAGGCTCATATACTTGAAATCCTAATTCCTTCATATTCTTTTCTGCAATAAGAATCGTTGAATCATCATCCTCTACTAAACTTTTATATCCGGCATTTATATCTATTACAAGTTCAGGTTTTACAGGTAAAAAAGTAGGTGCTGAGTTGAGACATGATAAGATTATACTGGACATCTTACCCATTATTTCACTATCATTTTTGTATGCAAATCTAATCTCTGCATCAGATAAATTATCAAAAGCCTTGTAATCATCCATATTCATTATTCCATATACATGATTAATAAAAAAACTTAATCCTTGGAAACCTTTATAGTACACCTGATTTCCTAAAGGTACAAATGTATGGTGGCTGAAGTAGCCATGTTCAAGCCATAGAATAATTACTGCACCATATTTTCTGTCTAAAATTTCATAAAGGTTATTATAAAAGTTGTACCTTTACCTTTTTGACTTTTCACATCTATATATCCTTCTTGTCCTTCAACGATTGATTTAGAAATAGCAAGTCCGATGCCTACTGAATCTTTCTTCCTAGAATTCTTAGCTTTATAAAACCTGCTAAATATTTTTGGAATTTCATCACCTTCAATTCCTTCTCCACTATCTTCAACAGTTATTTTATAGTAAATAGGTGTTTCCGTTAGTTCAATTTTAACTTCTCCATTTGATAGAGTATGTTCAATACAATTTTTAATTATATTAGTAAGAGCCTCTTGCATCCAAAACCTATCATGCTTAAAAATAATGTTGTTATTTAATTTTAAAGACAAATTAATATTATTATCTTTAGCTAAGGGGTTTAGAGATTCAATAACTTCTTCTAATGTCTTGTTTAAATTATCATCTCTTTTGTAAAACTCTATGGCGCTTGCATCTAATTTTGCTAACTTTAATATATTCTGAATCATTTCATTAAGTTTACCAAGCTGCCTATAATTATCTTTTAAAAAGTTCACTCTTTGCTCTTCTGTTAACTTTCTATTTAGTAATATATCATTATATAGAAGCATAGTAGATATTCGTGTCTTAAACTGATGAGATATATTTTGTAATAGCTCCACTAAATGTTCTTTTTCTTGTTGTGTAGAAGTAATGTTATTTTTTATAATTCTTCGAATATTAGAAAATGCTAGAGATAATTTGGCAAAGTCACCCTCATTGTTTTCTTTAACTACTATAGAATAATCATCTTCTATTATTTTGTTTGATGCTAAAGTTAAACTTCTTACCTTTTTAAAATAGATATTATACTGAATGTAATTTAATATTAGTAAAGCAAAAGAAAATACTATAGTAACTATGATAGCACCATTGTTTTTTTGTATATTAGGAAAAATACTATTGCTAAGATCTACTGTTACACCATATTCATCTAATACTTTTGTCCCTTTTCCCTTGTCTTCCTCAGTAATATCCTTAGTAACTAGAGGTATTAATTCCTTCTCCAATTTTGGATCAATCTCTATTGCTTTTGAAATTACACTTCCAATAATATCTATATAATCCTGTTTTTGATTATTTCTATAAGATATAAAGAACATACCTTGAACTATAAGAAATATAATTAGGAGTGATGATAAAATTATAGTGCTAATTTTCACCTCATAGTTTAAATAAATTTTTCCCACTGTTATTCACTCCTTACCTCCGCATCCCATCTATAACCTACCCCTCTCTGAGTTACAATATATTTAGGATCTTTAGGATTATCTTCTATCTTTTCCCTTAGGCGTTTTATATAAACAGATAGAGTGTTTTCATCAAAAAACACTTCCCCATCTCTGGTAATTCCTTCTAAGATATCATCTCTCTTCATAGTTTTAAAAGGATTGTTCATAAATAAAGTTAAGAGCTTATATTCTAAGGCTGTTAAACTTAGAGGTTCCTCTCCCTTAAACCCTTGAGTTGTTAATAAGTTAGCCATTACCTCTCTACTAATTAACTTTTCTACTTTATAATTTTCCACTCTGGAACGAATTTGTACATTTATTCTAGCTAATAATTCTCTAAAGCCAAAGGGCTTAGTTAAATAGTCATTTCCTCCTATCTCTAAGCCCATAACTATATTTACTTCATCATCTAGAGCTGTAAGAAATATAATTGGAATTTTAGATTTTTTCCTAATATATTTGCAAAACTCATACCCATTACCATCAGGTAAATTAACATCAAGGATGATTATATCAAATTTGTCATTACTGAATTTATTTCTTGCATCCTTCAATGTATCAACTCTAACTACGTTAAAACCCTCATCAATTAATGAAAATTCTAATGCATATCCAAGCCCCATATCGTCTTCTACAAATAAAATGTTAATCATAAAATTCCACCTTCATCCTTATTCTTCTCTAATTGCTTCTATTACGTTATCCTTTTCAATCTTTTTCATTGGTATAAGAGTAGATATATAACTTATACCCATTGCTGCCAAAATTGTTACTATACTTAACATCCATGGAAACTTCCATTGTAATACAACAACTTCAGAAAGCACATTAGATAAACTGTAAGATAAGAAACATCCTATCACTACCCCTAAAGCACCTCCAAATATTCCATAGAAAAGTCCTTCATACTTAATAATTTTTTTTAAATCCTTTTGTGACATTCCAATTGATTTTAACATAGCACTTTCTTTACGCCTTAATGTAATATTCATTGTAATTGTATTTATGATATTTATACTACTAATAAGTGCAATTACAGATATAAATCCATATACAAGGACTTTAACCATAATCATAGAATTTTTTTGATTTTGGTTTATATCTACATAATTAATAACTGTATAGGAATAATCCTTATTGACCATATTACTAATTTCTGTAGCAGTATTTAAGTTTAATGAATCATCCTTTAAAGAGATACCATAATACTCTATATTAGGAGGTTCTACCATAAGATTTTTCATAACTTCATTAGAAGTTATGAATTTTAAAACATTTGTGGAATTATCCATTTCAAAGATGTCATCCTTGACAATTGCCATTACTTTACATTATCCTTCATAATTACAATTTTATCGCCTACTCTAAAATCAGTGATTTTACCAATATAAGATTTATTAGTATTTTTATCTCTAGCTTTACCATTATCTACTAGAATTACTCCATTTTCCGATTTTATATTCTCAGTATTAACTTCTCCACTTATTAAATGATTATTTATTTCTTTTAAAGCTACCTCATCATAAGTTTTTAATTCTATATCAATACCATCTTTATAGATATTTCCATACTTTTGCCTTTTATAAATATCTCCTGTCTCACTAATTCTTTTATCCTCAGGTACTTCAGTAAATCCAAACAAGTTTGAATACTTCACATAAACTTTGTCTATATTGCTCAACGACTTAAGCTGACTAAGAAGATTATTATCTAATTCACTTTTCTCTTTATTATTATCGGATTCTTTAGAAACTTCTAAATCAATAATTTGGTAAGATCCACTAGGGCCTTTTACCATAAATACCTCATCCATAAAGGATGTAAAAGTTATAAACAAGGCTGAACTTACAACAATAGATAAAATCATAGTCTGGCATCTACCAGGATTACGCCTTATATTTTTTACGGCCATTACAACCTTATAATTAAATATTTTTTTAAGTGTTGGATACTTCTTTTTTTTAATTACGTCTTTTTTAATTACAACACGACTGCTTATTGCAGCTAAAGGTGAAATTTTACCTACAAAGTTTGCAGGTATCAAACTTGATATATAAACTGCCAATGTTGTAATTATAGCACTAATTAATAACACCATTGGATCAATACCTACCAGGGAAATGGGATTGTCTCCTTTTAAAAGTAATTTAAAAATATAATTAATACCGTAGATTGCTCCTAAACTTACTATAATACCAATTGGTATTGCAATGATAAGAAGTATAGATGCTTCTCTAAATACAATCTTTTTAATCTGCTTTTTTGTTGCCCCAATACTTCTAAGAAGCCCAAATTGCTTAAGTCTCTCCGCAACATTAATTTGAAATGAATTGTATATTACAATAATTGTGGCACTAACTACAATAACAATAGCAATGCAAGCAGCAGCTATAAGTGCTTTATTGGATTTCATTTGGTTCATTCTAATTAAAGCATGGTTTTTAATTAATTTATCCTCTGTAGTTAAATCAGTAAGTTTTTTAAAAGTGCTACTAAAATCAGCTTTGGGACTTATTTCCACCAACAATCGTCCATTAGTAGGATTATTACTGAATGTAAAGGCTTTAGAACTTTTTTCACGTTGAGAATATATATCATTTTTAAGGAATGCTACTATAGTGTATTGTTTTTCACCAATAGTTAATTTTTCTTGAAGATCTAAATTTTCCTTAATGTGATCCTTAGCCCACTGATCTATTGCGATTTCATTTTCATTTTCTGGCATTCTTCCTTCTTTTATACTATACTTAAATAATTCAGTAGCTCCCTTATCCATTTTACATATAGTAATATTAATATCATTATAAGAAACTGTATCTCCATTTTCCATAATACCGTACCGCTCGACACTAGGGTTATTCACTACCTTTGTTAAAATATCTTCTGTATAAGATGAAAAACCAATATGGAAAGAAACTCCATCAGCACGTTTAATATCATCGATTTGAGATTTTTCGGCACTTGTAATAAATAGTCCAATAGTTGCAACAAGAGACAATGATAATATAATTCCAATAAGTGTTAAGATAGTTCTTTTTTTATTTTGCTTTATATATCTTATACTTATAGATTTGTAATTGTTTATCAATATAATTCCTCCCTAATTTACTTGATTTTTTGTGAAGTATCTTCTATAATTTGTCCATCCTCTATTGTAATAACTCTATCAGCCATAGATGCAATATTGGAATCATGGGTTATTAAAATAAGCGTTTGATTAAACTTACGCGCCGTAAATTTAAGCAACTCAATAACTTCTCTTGTATTTTTTGAGTCTAAGTTCCCCGTAGGCTCATCCGCTAGAATAATACTTGGTTTATTTATAAGAGCACGACCAATGGATACTCTCTGCTGTTGACCACCTGATAATTCTGATGGGAGGTGCGTCCTTCTATCCTTCAAATTTAAAATTGAAATTATCTCATCTAGGTATTCGTTGTCTACCTTTTCATTATCTAAAACTACTGGAAGTTCTATATTCTCCTCTACATCTAGAACAGGTATTAAATTAAAAAATTGAAATATAAATCCTATTTTTCTTCTTCTAAATATAGATAGTTCCTCATCCTTGTAGTCATATATGCTATTTTCATCAATTATAACTTTTCCTGAAGTAGGTCTATCTAATCCCCCTAGAAGGTGAAGTAGTGTGCTTTTACCAGAACCAGATGCACCAATGATAGCAACAAATTCACCTTTATTTATAGAAAGATTTATATTTTTTAACGCCTCAACCTTATTATCACCTTCTCCATAAATCTTAGATAGATTTTCTATTTTTAATATCTTCATATTCATTCCTCACTAATCTTTAATATTTGTGTAATTTATTTCAATATTATCTGAAACATCTGATAGCTCATTTTTAATCTTTGTTTGATCCTGTATATTTCTCAAATCCAAGTTGCTTTTCTTTAATCTTATAAGACTCATGTCTAATTCTTTCCCATCCATAGATGCATACATATTATCATCCATAATTACAATACGTCCTTCTGATGGAAGATACCCAATCCATGAATAACATCCGTATACAACAGGAATATTTACCCCGTTAATATCTATCTCATTTATTTTTTTATCATATTCACTACCTAAAATAATACTTTTATTTGAATCAATATTTGGCATCTCAGTAAGTAATTCAGTGTTTAAATCAATGTTTCCATCTACATTTACACGAAAAGCTTGGTCTTTTATCATAGACTTAACTGTATCCTTAGCAAACAATATTTTCTTTTCAATAGTTGTGACTTGTTGTCCATCATCTGCAGTACCAGTTACTTCTTTAGTCACCATTTTATATTTATAGTCTTTTGTATACTTAGTGTTATCTTTATATATTTCCTTTGCTTCCTTAACATCTTCAGTTTCTCCACCAACTAAAATTGCATTAATTGGCTTTTTAGGTCCCTTTAAATAATAGTTTAACCCTTGTGATGCAAGTAAAAATATTGCAACAAGAACAACTACTCCAATTATCCATTTACTCATTCTTTTCACTAATTCCATCTCCTTTAATTATAAAAATTTATATATAATGAATTTTTTTATTCATTAATACCTATATTATGCTTTCACTAAAAAGTGCTTTTCATCCCAACCAGCAAATACAACTAAAATAACTACAATCATTACATCTAGTATTTTTTTCATAACATCACCTCCATACTTCATCCTTTGGTATGTACTTATTTTATTACTCTTATCAATTTAAAACCATAACTAAACTCTTACTGTATTAGTCTTAATCTTACTAAATAGTAAGATATGATTTATGTATCACTAAATGTTAATATATAATTACATAAAAAACAGCAGAATTCTGAAATTCTGCTGTTTCTAGGTATTCCTATTTATCTAATTTTCTTCTATAATTTCCCTAATTATTTTATTCATATTATCTATTTTCCCTTCAATATCACTAACCAGCTTAAACTGTGTTCTTGCTCTATGAAGATTGTGTTTCGCTTTGTGAGTTTTAAAATAGGTATCTCCATTTAAATAATCCGTTAAAAATCTTATACCACATTCAAAGGTCATAAGTTTCACAGAAAATGCCATAAGTTCAATCTCCTTTGGCACAAGTATAGGTAATACTTCATGAAAATATCCCTTTGTAAAATACTTAAACAGATTCATATCAAACCATATTTTTGATAAATCTGTTTCATCTTCACTTCCGCTAGAAGCTCCATATCTCAATGCATCGCCGTAGTCATAGAGAAGTGACCCTGGCATTACTGTATCTAAATCAATTACACATACCCCTTCACCTGTGTCTATATCTATCATAACATTATTCAGCTTAGTGTCATTATGGGTTACTCTTAGAGGAATGCTTCCATCCTTCATTGCATCTAATATAATGCTTACATCTCTTCTGCGTTTTTTTACAAATTCAATTTCTTTTCCCACTTCTTCTAATCTGCCACATTTATTATCTTCAATTGCTTTTAACAGATCCTCAAACCTAGTGACCGTATTATGAAAATTAGGTATTGTGTCATATAATTTACCTGCTGGAAAATCAGACAACATTTTTTGAAACTTACCAAAGGCCTTGGCTCCATAATAAAATTGCATAGGATCCTCAACCTTATCGTAGGTTACTGCATTATCTATAAATTTATATACCCTGAAATAATCATTTCCATTGGTTTTATAGTATTTTTCACCATCATTAGTTTTTATTATTGTTAGTGTTTCCCTATCAGAATTTCCTCCACTAAGGAGGATTTTCTTTCTCAGATGCTCTGTTATAGCTGCAATATTCTCCATTAAATGCTCAGGATTCTTAAACACATTACTATTGATTCTTTGCACTATATATGGTTTCGTAATATAAGTATCATTTATATATCCGTTACCATAAGAACTCATTTCAGTATTAATATTAAACTGTTTTAAAACGTCGTGCAGTTTATATTCCATGGTATAATCCCTCTCTAATCATTTCGTTTATTGCATTTTTAACAGTGGGTAAGTCTTCTTTGTATGTAACTCCATACCATTTATCTGTTGTATCAAGGACTTTCACCTTTGCTCTTTGTGTTTTAATCATATTATCAACTACTGAAGGAAGAAAAAATTCATCCTTTAATGGATCTTTTAAATTCTTTAAGAACGTAGCAAAATCCCCTTCAAGCACATCAAATATATCAAGGTCAAACCCCCACATGTTCATAGATACCGTAGAATCAAGAGGTATTCCACTATTTATATCAATAGATGTATGCTCCACCACGCTTTTTAAATAACCTTTTTCCATTTCACATAATCCACGGCTTACTGTTCCATTTTCTGTTAGTGTATTTTTTAATCTAAACCCAGCCATGCACATACCTTTATTTTGAGATAAATAATCCCCAACTATTTTGTAGGAATGGCTACCATAGTAATCATCTGCGTTTATTACCATAAAGGGAGTTGTAACTTCACTTTTAGCACAAATCACAGCATGGCCTGTTCCCCATGGTTTAGATCTATTATGAGGTATAGAACACCACTAAGGAATTTTATCTAGTGCTTGAAAAGCATAATCAACATCTATTATCTTTTCAATTCTTTTGCCGATAACATGTCTAAAATCCTTTTCCATTTCTTTTTTTATAATAAAAACTACCTTTGAAAAGCCTGCTTTTACTGCATCATATATTGAAAAATCGAGTATTATTTCTCCACTTGGTCCCACAGGCTCCAGCTGTTTAAGACTACCAAAACGACTTCCCATACCAGCTGCCATTACTACTAATGTTGTTTCATTCATATTTCCACCTATAATTCAATACTTTCTTTTTATTAATCTATATTAAATACATTACTTAATTACTACATCTTATTTTCTTAGAGTGTCCAAATCAATCACCATTCCATCTACCAGCCTGGATTGTTCTGCTGCCATAGCGCAATAATGACTTTCTACGGATTTATCTACTGATGTAATGGCATTAGTTGGTTCTCCATCCTCTGCAATCATATCAATGAATTCCTCCACCATACGATTGTCTCCTCCTGCATGGCCAGAAAAATCCGTTGATATCTTAGATATATCGATTACTTCACTTTCTTTTCCAAATGGTGTGACTATAATAGTATTTTTAGATAAATCTGCAACAATTTCTCCTTTTGTACCCATAATCTTCTGATAACGTGAACCTGTAGAAGTGAATGCACACATTGTCAAAGAAATGGTGGCACCATCTGTCATATTTAGGTTTACAACCTGATGATCTACTACGTTATTATCACAGTAATATACACATCTTCCATAAGGTCCACTTTTAATTGCTTCTGTAATACTTTCTACCGTTGGATGAAGAGTCAATACATCAACAGGCCATTTTGTATTCCCCTTTGCCACACCAGTTTTATCATTTGTTATATAAATCTTTTCTGCATCAAAGGGACAATTTGTTTTTGCTTTGCATCCATCCATACAGCGCTTTGTTGCTCCTTCTGGTGCATTTTCTTTCTTAAATAAATAGGTGCTCCCAAAGGAAGATACAGACTTACAAGTTTTACCTGTTAGCCATAATAACAGGTCCATATCATGACAACATTTCTGTAATATCATAGGGCTAGTAGTATTGGAGTTTCTCCAGTTTCCACGTACAAAACTATGCGCTTGATGCCAATATCCCACATTTTCAATAGCCATAACAGAAACTACTTCTCCAATTACACCGCTGTCAATTACTTCTTTTAATTTCGTATAGAATGGTGTATAACGCAAAACATGACATACAACCACTTTTCTATCACATTCATTTGCTACTTTTACAATTTCCCTACACTCATCAAGGTCTGGTGAAATTGGCTTTTCCAATAACAGGTGATAGCCTTTTCTAAGTGCAGGAATTGCTTGTCTTACATGCTCCTTGTCTTGAGTAGTAATGAACATAACATCCGCCAGCTTATCCTGAGCAATTAGTTCTTCTGCACTGCAGAAGCATGCCTTTTGTGGAATCTTATACTCCCTTGCCACATCTTCTACCTTTGCGGGATCAATGTCTGCAATAGCTACAATTTCAATTTTCTCTGGAAATAGTTTAGCCGTTAATGCATAGGTGTCTTTTCCTCTACTACCAAGTCCAGCTAATGCTACTTTTATTTTTTTACTCATTTCATATCCCCCATTTACTTCTATTTTTTATTCATATTTTTAAAAGGTACTTCTATGTGCATAGAGAATACCTTTTCTATAATTTCCGTACTGATACATATATTATATATGTTTTTTTTAAACTTAGCTTTTACAATCATCCAGTTTAATTGTCATATCATCCAAAATAGCTATATAATAAAATTGTATTCTTTTGTTATATTTGCTAAAATAAATTGATAATAATGCATAAGCAAGGAGTTGTTTGTATGGCTTATATCAGTACTAGATTAAAAAAAGAAATTGAAATCACAGAAATCATCACCATTCACTATTTTGAGTACTTGAAAGATTTTGTTTTCCATGGTGAGTCTCATGATTTTTGGGAATTACTATATGTAGACAAAGGAACAGTTATGGTGCAAGCAGACTCTGAGCATTATCAGCTCCATGCTGGAGATGTGATTTTTCATGGACCAAATGAATTTCATGCTTTGAAAGCAATAGGAACGAAAGCTCCTAATTTAGTTGCAATTTCATTTTTGTGTAGTTCTCCTTCAATGCATTTTTTTGATTCTAAAGTTACAACTCTATCTTCTGTAGAAAAAACTATAATTGCACAAATCATTTCAGAAGCTCGCACTGCATTTTCAACTCCACTCCATATCCCGTCCGTTGAACAAGTAAAACTCTCGTCCAGTGCACCTTTTGGCTCACAGCAATTAATTTTATTATATTTAGAACAATTTCTAATTCATATAAAGAGGCATCATTGTGATGATGAAAAAGTTAATAACTTACCTTCTTCTCAAAAACAGTGTTGTGATAGCTCTAATAAATCCTATGTATTTGAACAAATTTTGCATTATTTACAGTTACACATTTGCGAGCAAATTAGAATTTCAGATATTTGCAATGAATTTTCTATCAGTCATTCAACCTTACATTCACTCTTCCACAAAAATAAAAACTGTGGAGTAATTGATTATTTCATATATATGAAGATTGAGCGTGCAAAGGAAATTATTCGTGATGGTAGTATGAATATTACTGAAGTCGCACATTTTCTTTCGTATAATTCATTGCAGCATTTTTCTAAGCAATTTAAAAAGTCAACTGGAATGTCACCGATGGAATACATCTCATCCGTAAAGGGGATTTCTCAAACTTATAAGTGGTAGCCATAATGTGGACGTCATTCTTTATTGGGCAGTATATAAATACGACATATTGATGTCATATTCATGTGTTATAATATGATAGAGGTGAAGATATGCAAATCAACCGAATGTTTAAAATAATATACATACTTCTTGATAAAAAAAATGTTACAGCAAGAGAACTTGCAGAGAAATTTGAAGTTTCTAGTAGAACCATTTATCGTGATATTGAAACATTATCATCAGCAGGCATTCCTGTATATATGAGCAAAGGCAGAGGTGGCGGAATATCTATTTTAGATGAATTTGTACTGAACAAAGCTCTATTAACCGAGGAAGAAAAGTCTGATATCTTATCCTCACTACAAGCAGTTGGTGCAATCAATTTTAATGAAACAGATTCTGCATTACAAAAATTAGGCAGCCTATTTGGAGAGAATAACTCCGACTGGATTGAAGTGGATTTTTCATCCTGGTACAATTCTGAAAAAGAATCTAAAATCTTTAATGATATTAAATCAGCAATCCTAGCTAAGAAGATAATAAGTTTTACTTATTCAAGCGGAAAAGGTGAAAGAACTACACGAGAGGTAGAACCTTTAAAGCTTTGTTTTAAAGGGATGTCACGTTATTTATATGCCTATTGTACTTTAAGACAGGATTTTCGATTTTTCAAACTAAGTCGTATAAAGGATATTGTGGTTACAGATAAACATTTTCATCGAAAAGTTATCGGGCCCATATTTAAGGATGGTAACATGTTTAATGAGCAATATATCACTTTGAAATTAAAACTGTCTCCAGATATGGCTTTTCGAGTTTATGACGAGTTTGATAATTATACTAAAGAAGTTGACGGCAGCTTTATAACTGAAACAATTTATCCTATGGGTGAATGGCTATTTCCTTATATAGCTTCTTTTGGTAGCCATTGCGAGGTATTAGAACCTTTTTATATAAGAAACTCCATAAAAGAAGAAATACAAAAAATGATGAACAATTATTTATAATATGACATGCTGTTGACATATTATTTGATTTATTATAAATATATCAAATATATGGAGGTAGTTAAAATGAACTATGAAATCGTAAATCTTGAAGAAAAAATTATTGTTGGTGTAAGTGTGACAACGAGCAACGAAGACCCTAAAATGGGTGAGAAAATCGGCAAGCTGTGGGTTGATTTATATCAAGGTGGCATCAATGCAAAAATCAAGAATAAAGTAAATGAATATGCAATTGGACTTTATTCCGATTATACAGAAAACAGTTATCTTGTTACTGCAGGAAATGAAGTATCAAAATCAGAAAATAGTGAGTTCACAACAAAGATCATTCCTGCTGGAAAATATGCAAAATTCTCTGTCCATGGACACATGGAAACAGCAGTAGCAAAATCTTGGGGCGAAATTTGGAAAATGGACTTAGATAGAAGCTTTACAGGTGACTTTGAAGAATACCTAAACAGTGACTTTGAAAATGCAGATATTGATATTTATATCGCATTAAAATAACAGTGATGAGATTCATTATATTTTAGATATTGAGGATACTTATTTTAGCAAAGAAGTAATGCTTTAGTTTAGTAAAAATTACTTCTTTGCTAAATAAGGTTAGCTGTTAATATGTATTTCTAATTAAATAGCATTATAGTTTATATTTGCCTATATACAATATAATTAATATTATTTCGGATTCAAGTTTTAATTATATATTTTTACAAAAAAAGATATGATTTTTAAACCTAACCTGCTGTTTGTATTCCCAAATTACCTATACATTTAATGTTTTATTTCATCATCATTTCTATCCAATAGTTTTCAACACATTCATCCACATAAATTAGAGTTTGTCATAGACACAATATTAAGTAATCCAATCAAGCATTCTTTAATGTTTGTTCTTTATTATCCCAAAATTCTTGTGCAAGATTCATATATCTAACAACGCTTACTCCACTGTCTATTAATTCTTCTCCTTGTGCTGTTATTTTATCAACAAAGTCCTTACTATTAATCATATAAATTTTAGAGCAATAATCATAAATACTATCAAATAACTTCAAATAGGTTTCCAATGCTTCTCTATTACAAGTTCTCGCACGACTAAGTATAAATTTGTCTTTTCCCTTTGTTTCATAATATGTGCTTAATCTATATACAAACATATCAAGTCTATCATACTGACACGCTCCTTTTACCAGTTGCAAACCACCGGTCATTGGCATAAAAGAGAAGTTTTCGAGTTTATGGTACCTATTATAACATTGATCCAATTCATCTAAATAAACATTGAATTCGTCCCTTTTATAATCACGCAATAACAATTCTTTAAATTGTTCATATTTTTTTTGGGATTTTTTATCTTTTCCAAAGTTAAAGTCTGTATCGCCACTCATTTTAAATTTAGGATATCGATTAAATTGCGCATATTTTTCATTAATCTTAATTGGTGCGTAAATTCTAATGCCTTGTTTTTTTAAATTATCATGATCAAATTTTTCCCAAAAACCCCATCTTGAGGTAGTATAGATTTCTTTATATTCTTCCCATGCCTCTGGTGATGCATCATAGTCATATTCACTCTCAACAACTTTCAAAGTATCACTAGTCATTTTATTTCCCCTCCTCAAATCCCTACTTACATATTATGTCTTCCAATAAATTAATAGTATAATTATAACACAAGCTAATGATGCTATTTATAAACTTCATATTAACCCTAATTATTCGTTCTAATAATTAGGGTTCTCCATAGATACAATTCTCCTTAACTATTCTAAATTAGTATTTTAAAATCCGTAGTAGGATTGCTACGGTGGTCTTGAATGTTTTATCCTCTATGGACTATTGGTGAATATATCATCATAGTTAGGAGGTGGTATTGGATATGTTATACAGATTTATTTCGCTGTTTTATTGATGAAATCAATTTCATACTGACGTTCACCGTATTTTTCTTCGTTGTCAATGATCGTACCCTCTGTGAGTGAGATACGCAGAACTATCGAGTTCGGATTGTCTTCGTCGCCAACTTCATCGAACCAATCAAAAATTTTTTTAAATTTCGCTCTGATCTCCGCATTCTTCTCGTCCTTGACCCAACCAAGATTTTCAGCGGTACCTTGGAAAGCGTACCAACCTAACCCACACACGGAAACCTCGTTGTTCTTCTCAATTTGCAGCATTTTACTTTTTTTTGCATCCGTAGAAACATAAAATACGCTGTCTTCATAATAAGCGCATACCATACGGACAGCAGGACGAGGATTACCGGTAGCGCTGGAGGATAGTGATATTGTCGCTAGGGCAATAACTTCCTCTTTGCCATTTCCGCAACATTCCTCCATAAGTTTCATTGCATTTTCATATTTGCTCATTTTAATTCTCCTTTATATTTAATTATTTTATGCTGTAATTATAGTTAAACCACTTTAAAAGTGATCGAAGATTTACAATTACAGCTTTATCCACAAAGCAGGACGAACACCACCTGTACATTTGCCATCGCTGATGTTTCCTTTCAATATATTGTTGCCTTGGATCCCTATATTACCGTCAGTCCCGAAGATGTACACGGCTTTTACATTAACGCGGCCCG
>NZ_DLNT01000029.1:1982-25582 GCF_002477055.1 Clostridium sp. UBA7503 | reverse complement strand
TTTTGCGACGCCCCCTTTTTTCTATTTAAGATATTTGTTTTAAATGTTTAAATTAAATATCCAAGGATATAATTTAAAGGAATAAAATCCCATGGAAGGAGATTGGATATGGCTAGGAAACTTCGTATTTGGTATACTGGAGCAATATATCATGTTATGTGTAGAGGAAATCGTAAAAAAGATATATTTTTAGACAGTGAGGATTATCAAGTATATTTAAAAATTATAAAAAAGGTTAAAGAAGAATTAGATTTTGATATTTATAGTTATTGTTTGATGACGAACCACGTACATTTAGCAATTGGAACTAAAGATGATGACATAGGAAATATCATGAAAAAGATAAACATGCTGTATTCTATTTACTTTAATAGAAAGTATGATTTGATAGGACACCTATTTCAAGGAAGATACAGATCTGAATTAATACAAGAAGATAAGTATATATTAGAGGTAAGTAGATATATACACTTAAATCCCTTAAGAGCAAATATGGTAACAAATGCCCAAGATTATAAATGGAGTAGTTATAGTACCTATTTGGGATTATCAAAGGAAAAAATAATAAATACAGAAAGAATACTTTCTTACTTTGGAGAAATAAATGCAAGAAAATTATATAAATTATTTATAGATAATGGCATTAGATAGGATGTAAGAAAATGTAATGGGGTCTGACCCCCTAACAGTTTTTGGAAGGGGGTCAGACCCCGATTTTAAATTATATTTGGCTACCTGTAGGCTCAGATATACTCTTAAGAGCATCTTGGGCATTGTCAGAAAGGATAGGTTCAAGGGAAATATCTCCTAGTGAAACAATACCTACAAGACTATTATTTTCTACGATTGGAAGTCTGCGTATCTGTTCTCTACTCATTATTTCAGCAGCATCATGAACATCCATTTCTGGGGTCCCTACAGTAGGGTTTGAAGTCATGATATTTCTGACTTTTGTTTGGGTTGAATCCTGACCAGAAGCTACAGATCTTAAAGCAATATCACGATCAGTAACTATACCATTTATCATTTTGTTACTACATACCGGTATGGAACCAACATTGTATTGTTTCATAAGTTGAGCAGCTTTTTCAATAGAATCCTCTGGGGTTAAACAAGCAACATCTTTTGACATGATTTCTTTTACTTTCATAAATTTCACCTCCATATATAGAGTAACCAATTAAATTATTATTTATTAGCTTGCTATGCTGAAATTTTGTGAAGTTCATACCAAATAGAAGTTTATATATTATCTATAGCAACAACAAAAAGTATAAAAGATTCTGAAATTAGCCTAAAAAATTGAAAATACCCTAAAAACAACCTAGAAATCCTAGCAAAATAGTTACATTTTTTTAATATTTATGGTAATATGATAAATGGGTGTTGACTGAGTTCTTAAAGTCAGACCATTTACTAGAGAAATGAGGAGATAATTATGGGAAAAAAACTTATTTCACTTATTTTAGGTTTATCATTAACTTGTACTGTTTCGGCACCTGCCTTTGCTGCAGAATTAAAGGTAGATAAAGAAGCAAAAAAAGTACAAGCTATAGAGAAACTTGAGAAGTTAAGTGATGAGACAGTAGAACTAAAGGAAAATGATGGACAAGTCTTTTTATCAGGAGAGCTTTCTGATAAAAAAGTTCCAGGGGAAAGTTCGGCGACTAAATTTTTACAGGAGAACAAAGATATCTTTGGAATTGACAATGCAAAAGAGGAACTAAAGGTTCTTGAAGTAAATAAAGATGACATAGGAGATACTTTTGTAAAGTTTGCACAAGTTATTGAGGGAACAGAAGTGGATAACAGCTTAATAAATGTGCACTATGATAAAAACGGAGTTATAGTTAGTGTTAATGGTAATCTAGAAGAAGATAAAGAAATCACTACTCTTGGGAGTAAGATTATTTCTCCTGAGGAAGCTATTAAAATAGCAAAAAACCAATTTGAATTTAAAAAATTAAAAAAGACACCAAAAGCTGAAAAGTTAGTAATAACTGAAGATGGTTTGAGCTATGAAGTTTACAAGATAAATATTTTCTTTATGGCTCCTACCATAGGAAGTTATGATGTCTTTGTTGAAGTAAGTTCTGGTAAGGTAATTAAAACAGAAGATAAAATAAGATATAATAATCCAGTAACTGGAACAGGTATTGATGTTCTAGGAAAAACTAGAAAGCTAAAGTTAAGTGAAGCTGAAGGCAAATATCGAATGTTAGATTTAAAAAATGAAGCTACAGAAGCTATAGCTACCTATGATGCAAAAAATAGCATTGGTGATGAAATTAAAATATTTTTAGTATCAAATACTACTAAGGAGTTTACAACTGAAGAACATAAAGCTCCAGTAAGTGCTCACTATAATGCAGATAAGGTAATAGATTTTTATAAAAATTTATTTAATCGAAATAGTATAGATAATAAGGGCATGGCAATAGAATCAATTACTCATCTTGGCTCAAATTACAATAATGCCTTTTGGGCTGGAGATACGATGTTTTACGGTGATGGAGATGGAGAAGAATTTACATACCTAAGCGGAGATTTAGATGTAGTTGGTCATGAAATGACTCATGGCGTAGTAGAATATACAGCTGGACTTGTCTATGAGTATCAACCAGGTGCATTAGATGAATCTATGGCTGATGTGTTTGGGGTTCTTATTTCAAGTTATAATAAGTATAATGTTGCTAATGGGGGAACTTGGAAATTTGACTCAGCTGATTGGGTTGTAGGAGATGACATCTATACTCCTAACATTCAAGGGGATGCTTTAAGAAGTTTAGCAGATCCTACCATATATGGTCAACCAGCTCATATGGATAATTACGTTGCTGGTCTTCCGAATACAGAAGATGGTGATTATGGTGGAGTTCATGATAATTCAGGGATTCCAAATAAAGCAGCATATAATATAGCTAAAAATATAGGAATGGATAAGACTGCAAGGATATATTATAGAGCTTTAACTCAATACATGCATCCAGATACTAATTTTCAACAAGCAGCATACTGCCTTGTACAAGCAGCTGCCGACTTATATGGAAAAGGATCTAATGAGATTACTGCAATAAAGAATAGCTTTGCTTCAACTGGCATTGCATATAAAGGACAAAAGCCAGTCATTTCAGGAGCTACAGCTAAGAATGTAACAGTAGGAAATGTATTCAATACAAAGGCTGGAGTTACAGCGGCTGATCTTGAAGATGGAAGCTTAACTACTAAAATAGCTGTTAGTGGAACCATAAATACAAATAAAGTAGGTAAATACGCTTTAACTTATATAGTAACAGATAGCGATGGAAATAAAGTGAGTATACCTAGAGTTATTACTGTTGTTGCAAGAAATGTACAAGTTAATGCATTAATAGGTACTGATAGATATGATACAGCAGTAAGACTAAGTAAGGGTCAATTTACAACTGCAAACACTGTAATGATAGCAAATGGTGGAGCATTAGCAGATGGATTAGCTGCAACACCACTAGCAACCTTTAAAAAAGCACCTTTACTTTTAACAGGAGCAAGTAGCCTTCCAGAAGGAACTAAAGGTGAAATAAAGAGATTAGGCACTAAAAATGCTATTATCGTAGGTGGAGCAACTGTAGTAAATGATAATGTAATAAAGGAATTAAAAGCACTAGGCGTAACTAATGTAGAAAGAATTGGTGGAACAGACAGATATGATACATCTTTAGAGATTGCTAAATATATTGATAAAAACTGCTATGATGTAAGTAAAGTAGTTATAAGTAATGGACTTGGTCAAGCAGATGCTCTATCTATAGCTTCAGTAGCAGGTAGAGACAAAATGGCAATAGTTTTAGTGGAAAAGGATAAAGTTCCAACTAAAGTTTATAGTTGGTTACAAGGAGAGACCCTACAAAATGCCTATATTATAGGTGGTACTACCGTTGTAGCTGATAGTGTTTTAAATAAAGTTAATGGAATCACTTCAGAAAATATAACAAAAAACAGATTAGGTGGAAAAGATAGATATGCAACTAATGCCATGGTTATAGATAAATTCTATGGAAGTGTTGTAAATAAAACTTATATAGCAAAAGGACTACAACTAATAGATGCTCTAGCAGCAGGTCCAGTTGCAGCCCTTAATGAATCACCAGTAGTTTTATCAGGAGTTGACTTAACAACAGAACAAAAAACTGTGCTAGATAAGAGATTTGGAAATATAATCATAAGAACTGGTGGAGGAATTCCAGATAAAGCAGTAACTTCTTTGAAAAGCTGCATTCAACAATAAATACCATTTAATACCACGGGGTCAGACCCCCATTCCATTTTATGGGCTCAAATATTAGTTTAGAAACATACCAATATAGGATACAAACCATATTATGCATAGTGCTATCCCTTGCGTTAATTGCTACCTTAGCTTTAGGTATAAATAAATCTAAGAAGGAAAAAGAAAAGATTTTAGAAAGTGAAAAGCTATATGAAGGCTTAATAAATCTAACATCTAAACCTGAAGAGAAAAAAGAAGGTAGTGTTAAGGGTGAAAGCCAAGGAAGTGAAGAAAAATTCATTTTGGAAGGAAAAACTCTACTTTCTCTTGGAAATGGAGTTTTAAAAGAAAGTACATATAAAGAAAAGATAAAAACTCTTTTGAATTTAAAAAGTGTAACAAATAACTCTAATAATGGCTTAGTTATGAGTAGTATGCTTGACTTAATTAATGAAGTAGTCCTTAAGGATACAGATATTATAATTATTATGGTAGGTACTAATGACTACACTAAAGGAACAGCTCTAGGAACAAAGATGATGTAGGAGAAGTTGGATCCTTTTATGGAGATGTACAAGCAGTTATAAATACAGCACAAAAGGCTAAGCTTGAGGCAAAACTTGTATTTTTAAATCCATTAAAGCATGGATATATTGAAGGACAGCCAAGCTATCCTGATAAGAATGACGTTGACCTTGGTCTAGAGAATTACTGCATGGCAAGTAAAGAAGTATGTAATAANNCTATACTAGTAATAGACTTATTTAATGAAGGTGGCATAGAAACAGAAAATATAGCTGATTACACTGTAGATAATATGAATCTAAACAAAACTGGAAATAAAAAAGTAGCCAACACTATCAACAAGGGTTTAAAGGAGATATTTAAGTGAGGACCTTAGTTTGTTAAGAGCTACGGTTCTTCTTTTTGCTGCTGTTGAATAGTTAAGGTTTCTGGATTTTGAATAATCTTTTAGGTTGCCTTCACAATTTATGTATATGAAGGTTATTAGATCTCTTAAGTTTTCTTGGAGGTTGTCCACTTCTTTTTTTATAAGTTTATACATTTCTTTTTCTATAAAACTATCTTCAGTTGATGCATCAGCTATTAAAGTATCCTCTATTCTAAGGTTAGTTTCAATTGGAGCCTCGATGGTTTGTACTTCATTATCTTTTGCTCTTTGCCTTATTAGGTAATTAAAATTATTTTTTATTGCATAGGATACATAAGCTGTAAAATTGCCTTTTTCCGGAGTGTATTTTTCAAGGCAACGCATTAAGGTTATGTTCCCCATTTGAATTAAATCTTCCATTTCATAGCCTCGTACATGAACCATTGAAGCTTGTTTGATTATTAGGTATTTGTATTCATTTATTAATTCTTCCATTGCAATCTGGTCTTTACTTTTTGCTTTTAATATAAGATTCTTTAAATTGGAATAATCCATAGATATAACCTCCTAAAATACTTTAATAACATATATGCATTATTTTTAAAAAGTGGAAATATAACTGATAAAAAAATTTTAACACAAACATTAGTTTGCGTAAATATATAATTCAAATATTTGGATAAAAAATATCTGGATTAAAATTTTTATTCCATGTTTATATGTTTTCTTATAAAATATAGTGAAAGAGGAACAATATATATAAGAAAAATGCACATAAAACATATATACAAGATAAAAAGATATATAAAAAATATTAATATACTGTATTAGTTGATAATCAAAACAGAATAATATATATTATCAAAGGATAAGAGATTTAAATGGTTTGAATATATTCATTCTGTATTATAAAAAATTTTTAAAATAATGCAGAATATCTTGCAATAGATAATAATTGTTTGTTAATATGTAAATATGGAAGATAATATGAATGCGGAGGTAGTGAAATGGAACCTTTAAAATTAACTAATTCAGTTCATTGGGTTGGGGTTAATAATCCTGAACTTAGAGTATTTGACATAATAATGGAAACAAAAATGGGAACTACATATAATTCCTATTTAATTGAAGATGAAAAAATTACTATTGTTGACACAGTTAAGGATGGATACTTTGAACAATATTTAAAGAATATTAAATCTATTATTGGAGATAAAAAAATAGATTATATTGTAGTTCAGCATACAGAACTTGATCATAGTGGTTCATTAAAGGAGCTATTAAAAGAATATCCAGAAGCTCAGGTTGTTGGTTCAAAGGCTGCTGTAAGATATCTTAAAGGAATTATAAACATGGAATTTAATTCTATAGATGCATCAGGAGAGCTATCTATAGGAAAGAAGACCTTAAGATTTATAAACGCACCCAATCTTCACTGGCCGGATAGTATATTTACTTACTTAGAAGACGAAAAGATATTATTTACATGTGATTTTATGGGATGTCACTATTCACCAAGTGGGTGCATTACTGATAGTTGTTCTGGAAACTATGAAACTGAAATGAAGTATTATTTTGATGTTATCATGGGACCTTTCAAAAAATTTGTTAATATGGCCCTTGATAAAATTGAAAATACGGAAACAGAAATTATTGCTCCTAGCCATGGTCCAGTTCATATTGATGATAGAGAGTATTATAAAAATTTATATAAAACTTGGGCTAAGGAAGCTGCTATTGAAAAAAAGAACATCCAAATATTCTATGTTTCTGCCTATGGAAATACAGAAAAGGTTGCAAATCATTTAAAGCATGCCATTGAAAAAAGAGGAATTAAGGCTGGCGTTCATGAAATTACAACTACTCCTTTAGAGGAACTTGTATCTCTTGTAGAAAGGTCAAGTGGTATATTAGTAGGTTCTCCTACTATAAATCAAGATGCAGTGGAGCCAGCTTGGAATTTACTTGCTCATGTTAGTGCTATTGTAAATCGTGGTAAAATTGCTGGAGCTTTTGGATCCTATGGTTGGAGTGGAGAAAGTGTGCCTATGCTTTCAGAGAGATTAAAGAGTCTTAAATTTAATGTGATTGACCCAGGTTTTAAATTTAACTTTGTACCAAGTGAAGAAGAACTTAAGCTAGCAGATGAATTTGCTGATAACTTCCTTGGAATGTTAAAATAAATTTAGTATATAATAATAGATTATGGTATATTATTAAGGTATGAGATATAATAAAAAATATTATATTGCATACCTTTTTTCATAGCCAATACTAATTACAAACTTAATAATATGTTTACATGAAAGATTTTATTAGGGAATAGGCTATAGAGAGAAAATATGGTAAAATGTAAGAAAGCTGATAAAATTCATTGCATTTTTATAGGAGTGATTATATTGAAGTGGTTAAATAAGTTAGAGAGAAAATATGGCAGGGATGCCATTAGTGGATTGATGAAATATATTGTAGCAGCTAATTTGGCTGTATTTTTATTAGAGGTTATAAATCCAGGGTTAGAGGCAAACCTAATGTTAATACCGCAGGCAGTAATGAAAGGTCAAGTGTGGAGGTTAGTTACCTTTATTTTAATTCCACCAGCAACCAGTGCTTTTTGGATACTGTTTACCCTTTACTTCTACTATATTATAGGTATGGGGTTAGAACAGGCTTGGGGAAGCTTTAAATTTAATATATATTATTTAGTAGGGATGATTGCTACCATAATTGTATCTTTAATTGGAGGTAGTCCTGCTACAGGGGTATTTATAAATTTAACTTTATTTTTAGCCTTTGCATCTATATATCCTAACCATGAAGTTTTACTATTTTTCATTTTACCAGTTAAGGTTAAGTATTTAGGAATTTTAAATGCAGTGCTTTTGGCACAACAGTTTATAATGGGTGGAATTGGAATAAAACTCATGATCCTTGCATCTTTAGCTAACTACTTTATTTTCTTTGGAAAAGACTTTATAGAGTTATTTAAAGCTAAGAAGAAGGTTAAGAAGAATAAGGAAAAATTTAAAGTTATAGAAATGAAGAATTATGTACGTCATAGATGTACTGTATGTGGAATAACTGAAAGAGATGACCCTAATATGGAATTTAGATATTGTTCAAAATGTAGTGGACATAGGGAATATTGTATGAATCACTTGAAAAATCATGAACATATTAATGAGTAGTAGTGTATACCACTACTACTTGTTATAAAAAAAATTAAGGGATCCATCAGAATTAAAGGCTAACTATTAGGTTAGTTAAATTTTGATGTATTCCTTTTTTATTCCATTACTATCAGCTCTAGTATTCCAATCTTATTCAAAGGTGGAGGAAAGAGCTGCTACATCCTAGGATAAGAATTTCTATATATGAAGGAGGAGAATTTATGAGATATGAAGGTGCAATTTATAGACCACCTAGTGAAGGAAGAAGTTTAATAGTTCAAGCTACCATTGGTTGTTCTCACAACAAATGTAGTTTTTGTAATATGTATAAGGCAAAGCAGTTTAGAATGAGAGCTTTAGAAGAGGTAATTGAGGATTTAGTTTGGGCTAGGGAGAGGTATGGACACATAGAAAAAATATTTATAGCTGATGGTGATGCTCTTATCATTCCTACAGAAAGACTTATAATAATTTTAGATAAAATTAAAGAGTTATTTTCAGAATGCAAAAGCATTACTGTATATGCTAGTCCCAAGTCTATTTTACTTAAAACTCCAGAGGAACTAACGCTTTTAAAAAATAAAGGTTTGGCAATGGTATATCTAGGTATAGAAAGTGGAGATGATGAAGTTTTACTTAAAGTAAATAAGGGAGTAAGCTCAAAGGAACTTATTGAGGCTGGAAGAAAAATTAAGGATAGTGGAATAAAGTTATCTTGTACTCTAATAAGTGGCTTAGGTGGAGTAGAGAACTGGAGAAATCATGCTTTAAACTCAGCAAAGGTTATTAATGTCATAGATCCAGATTATCTAGGACTTTTAACCCTTATGACTCCTGAAGATGCACCTATATATGAAGAAATAAAAAGAGGAGCTCTTATGCTTTTAAATCCCAGGGAAGTAATGGAGGAGGTATATCACCTTGTTAAAGAACTAGATCTTACAAATTGCATATTTAGAAGTAATCATGCATCAAACTATGCACCACTAGCTGCGGTATTAGGTAAAGAAAAGGAAAGATTACTTTCAGATATAGAAGGTTTTTTAGCAGGACAAAATAACTTTAAACCAGAATATTTTAGAGGGCTTTAATAATATTGAAATAAAGCCCTCCCTTTGATATAATTAATATGTTAAATAACTTTAAAACCTAATGAAAGAGGTAAATATGAAATGTAAACCATTACCTAATTTCAACAGAGCCTAAATATTAATGTACTATTTAAATTAAAGAGCTGTTTAATTTAAAAACAGCCTATTAAGGAAGGATGTTAATAATGAAAAATACATACATAAATATTCTTAAAAGAGAAGTTATACCAGCATTAGGATGTACAGAGCCCATAGCTCTAGCCCTTGCAACAGCAAAATGTAGTCAAGCATTAGGAGGAGTTCCAGATAGAGTTACGGTTCTTGTAAGCTGTAATATTCTAAAAAATGGTATGGGAGTAGGAATACCTGGTACAGGAATGGTTGGTTTAAATATTGCAGCTGCTCTTGGAGCTATTGGCGGTAATGCGGAGGCTGGATTAGAGGTTTTAAAGGATGTTACTAAGTCAGATATTGAAAAATCAAAGGAATATTTAGCAGAGGGCAAGGTTACAATAGACCTTACTAAAGCACCGGAAAAACTTTATGTAGAGGTTATTGGACATAAGGGGCATGATAGCTCTTCTGTAATAATTAAAAATAAACATAACAATATAGTTTTAATTACTAGAAATGAAGAGATATTGTTTGAAATCGAAGATATTAAGACTATAGCAACAGAGGATAATGGAGAGGATGAACAGTTATCTGTTAAAGATATATATGAGTTTATAAAAACTGTACCCTATGAAGATATAGCTTTCTTAATGGAAGGTATAGAGATGAATCGTAGAGTTTCAGAGGCTGGAAGAAAAGAAGAATATGGACTTAAAGCAGGAAAAATTTTATTAGATGGAAAGAACAGTAAGATGTTTGCAGATTCACTTCAAACCTATGCCATGGGATTAACTGCTGCAGGCGTTGATGCTAGAATGGATGGATGTACACTGCCAGTAATGAGTACAGCAGGTAGTGGAAACCAAGGATTAACAGCTACTTTACCTGTAATTGCAGCGGCAGAAAAACTAGAAGTTAGTGATGATACTTTAGTTAGAGCCGTAGCCCTTAGTGATCTTATAACTATTCACGTAAAAAGCTTTATAGGACGACTTTCAGCTCTATGTGGATGTGGAGTTGCGGCTTCAATTGGAGCTAGTTGTGCCATTGTTTATATGCTAGGAGGAGAACTATGTGCTATAAATAAAGCTATAAAAAATATGGTGGCAGACGTTTCTGGTATGGTATGTGATGGAGCAAAGCCAGGATGTGCTCTAAAAATTTCTACAGCAGTAGGTACATCAGTGCTATGCGCAGCCCTTGCATTAGAAGGGGTAGAAGTTTCATCTCATGATGGAATTGTTCATGAGGATGTAGAGAGAACTATAAAGAACATGGCAGATTTAGGGGTAGTTGGAATGGCTGATGCAGACAGAGTTATCCTTAACTTGATGATGTGTAAGTAAAAGGGATGAATTTTTAACTCGTAATAGTTGACAGTATGGTTTAAATTATCTATAATTTTATAGGAAATTAAGTTTTGTAAAACTAAATAGAAGTGTAATTTTTTTAATTATACAAGTGCTGAAGCAAACCACTTTGATAACCTTCAAAGTGGTATTTTTTTTTGCCGGAAAGGAGAATGTCTATGACTAAGAAAACTTTAAAAGAATTATTTTATGATAAAAAATTTTATAAGATGGTATTATTTCTAGCTTTACCAATTATATTGCAGAATCTAATAGCTTCCTCAGTAAATATGCTAGATACTTTGATGATAGGAAGAGTTGGAGAAGTTGAGTTAGCAGCAGTAGGTATTGCTAATCAATTTTATTTTATATTTAGCTTATTTATAATGGGAATAAGTTCAGGATGTGCAGTTTTTATAGCTCAACTTTGGGGCAAGAGAGATGAAAATAATATACAGAAGGTTTTAGGTATAGGAATTATAAGTAGTGTTCTTATAACCAGTGTTTTTAATTTAGGAGGAATATTATTTCCAGAGAAAATAATTTCAATTTTCAACATAGATCCTCAAGTTATTAAGATAGGAGCTAGCTATCTAAAAATAGTTTGTTTTAGTTATATCTTTACAGCTATATCTTTTAACTATGCAGCTGCCTTAAGGAGTGTAGAAAATACTGTACTTCCAATGTTAGCTAGTTTTTTAGGGCTAGTTGTAAATGGAGTTCTTAATACTATCCTTATATTTGGTTTATTAGGTTTTCCAGCAATGGGAGTTAGGGGTGCAGCTATTGCCACCATAATAGCTAGAGGTTCAGAATGTGCACTTTTAGTTCTATATACCTATATTTCTAAGAATACTTTAGCTGCTAAAGTTAAAGATTTATTTAGTATTACAAGGGAGCTGACTAAAAGTGTATTTGTAACTATGATACCAGTGCTTTTAAATGAAGCTTGTTGGGGGTTGGGGAATCTAACCTATGCAGTAATTTATGGAAGAATAGGAACTCAAGCTACGGCATCTATACAAATATGTACAACCATTTTTAATCTATTTATGATTATAACCTTTGGACTTGCCAATGTGGCGGTGGTAGTTATTGGTAAAGAAATTGGAGCTGGAAGAGAAAAACGAGGATTACTATATGCTAGAAGACTATGTGTAGTTTCTTTGATTACAGGAGTTATATTAGCTGTAGTTTTAGCTATAACTTCACCAATAGTTTTAACTGTGTTTAAGGTTTCTGAGGAAGTGCTAAGAAATTCTTTAAGGATTCTATATATATACTCTGCGCTAATGCCTCTTAGAGTATTTACAGTAATTTTGGTAGTTGGAATCTTAAGAGGAGGCGGCGATGCTAAATATGGTGCTATTGTACAGGGGATAACCCTATGGTGCATCGGAATCCCATTATCTTTCGTGGCAGCCTTTATATTACATCTTCCAATATATTTGGTGGTTTCAGTTACTGCAGCAGAGGAAATTGTAAAATGTATTATTGTAGTTAGAAGATATAGAAGTAACAAGTGGATAAATAATATAGTAAATCAAGTTTCTAATGAAATTGTAGAAATAGCTACATAATTCTTTATGTATCGGTATGTGTTGCTTAGCAATTATCATACCGATTTTTTTAGTGAACTGTTGTCAGCCTGAAAAAAATTATATATAATTTATTATAAGGGAATTATTTGAAAATTATTTAAATAAAATATTTTGGGTGGGGTATATTATGACATATAAAGAAGTGAAGTTAAAAATGCGAGATGGAAAAGAGATTTATTTATACAAATGGGAAATAGATGAAGGTGTTAAACCTAAAGGAGTTATACAACTTATCCATGGTATGGCTGAATATGGTAGCAGATATGATAGATTTGCAAAGGAATTAGTTAAGGATGGTTTTATAGTTTATGCTGATGACCATAGAGGCCATGGAAAGTCTGCAGAAAGCCTAAGTTCTTTAGGATATATTAGCGATAATGATGGATTCCATGATATGGTGCATGATCAACGTGAAATAAATAATTTTATAAAAAAAGAAAATCCATCACTAGATGTTTATATTTTTAGTCACAGCATGGGGTCTTTCATAGCTCAAAGATATATGGAGATATATGGAGATACTGTTAAAGGTGTAATTTTATCTGGAACTGGTGGTAAACCTAATTTTTCAATGAATATGGGAATATTTTTGTCAAAAGTTATAATGAATCTTAGAGGTAGAAGAGCTAATGGAAGGCTAATGGATGATTTAGGCTTTGGAAATTATAATAAGCTAGTAGAAAATCAAAAAACTAAATATGATTGGTTAAGTAGGGACGAGGAGGAAGTAGAAAAATATATTCTAGACCCCTATTGTGGAGGAATTTTTCCAGTATCCTTTTTCTATGATTTTTTAAGGGGAATGAGGGCTATACATAAAAAGGACAACCTTGCTGGCATACCAAAAAACTTATCTATAACCATGTTTAGTGGTGATAAGGATCCAGTAGGAAATTATGGCAAGGGAATATTATCTCTAGTTGATACTTTTAAAAATTTAGGTATTAAAAATTTAAGTTATAAACTATATGAAGGTGGAAGACATGAAATATTAAATGAAATAAATAGGGATATGGTTACAGAGGATATTAAGGCATGTTTAAACAGCTGGGTTGAAGGGGGTAACGTAATAACCTACACTAATAAAACCCTTAAAGGCAATACTTTAAGTGAAAATTAAACTGGCACTTTAAATGAAAATAAAATTATATTTTAGATAAATTGAAAATAAACCTTAGGATTATTACGGGTTTGACATATTAATCATTACAATATAGAATAGATAGAGTTGTAGTTATTTGAAATTACTATGGTTTGCAAGTGTTGTTTACGAGAAAATTATAGGAAGTTTAGCCATTGTAAAACAAATGACTTCTTATTGAAAGATGTTACTTAATTTGGAGGAATGATTATGTCAAAAACCATAGAATATAAAGATCTAACTGGAGACTATGTCCTTGTTGATGTAAGAAGCACAGGAGAATTTAATGAGGCTACTATTAATGGTGCAGTGAGTATTCCTCTTTTTAATAATGAAGAAAGAGCACTTATTGGAACCATATATACTAGAAAAAGTACTGATGAAGCAAAGAGATTAGGTGTAGAGACAGTATCTAAAAAACTTCCTTATATATATGATAAAATTCATGAGCTTGAAAAACAACATAAAAATGTAGTATTATTTTGTGCTAGAGGTGGCATGAGAAGTGCATCTATTACGGATCTTTTAGGTGCCCTTGGTATGAGAGTTAGCAGAATCAAGGATGGTTATAAAGGCTATAGAGCCTTCATCAATGAGGCGTTGCCTAAGGTTAATGAAAAAGTTACATATATAGTACTTCATGGTAATACGGGGNNAAAAACTGAGATTTTAAAAAAACTTAGAGCTGATGGATATGATGTATTGGATTTAGAAGGATGTGCTAATCATAGAGGCTCTATATTAGGTGCTGTAGGTCTTGGTGATGGTACTAGTCAAAAGCAGTTTGAATCTAATATCTATGAAGAATTAAAGGCTGTTAAGGGTAAATATGTATTCATTGAAGCAGAAAGTAGAAGGATAGGAAGAGTTTTAATTCCTGAATATATACATTCTGACATGAAAAAGGGACTTCATATATTTGTAGATGCTCCTTTAGATTTTAGAAGTAAGGTAATAATTGATGAATATACTAAAAATAATAGCTGTAATGAAGAAATTTGTGATGCACTAAGAAGATTAAAGAAATACATCAGTGAAAAAAATATAGAAATTTATTGTGATATGGTTAATAATGACCAGTATGAGGAAGTAGTTAAAGATCTTATGGTAAAGTACTATGACCCACTATATACTCACAGCTCTGATAAGTATGAATATGACAAAAAGCTTATGATAAACTCCATAGATGAAGGAGTAGAAGAATTAAAAAGCTTTATAGATAATTTAAAATGTGAAGAATAAACAGGATTCTGAATAAAATATGTATATTAAGTAAAGCTTATAATTAATGTTTATAGGACTTTCGTAAAATAAACTAATCTAAATGAATGTATAGCATGTACTTATATTATTATCGCTCACCCGTTTCGAAGCATTGATTTACTAAAAGGATTTATTCAAGGTAAAATCTACAACACAACAACTCGCATGAACTCAAATAAGTTGTGTTGCTTAAGGATTTTACCATTCATAAATCCTAAGTAAATCTAATGCTCCTACAAATGGCATTTGCTAACAATAATATTAAAGCGCAAGCTATACATTCTATATAAGATTAATAAATATTTTGCGAAAACCCAGTAGAACAGTAATTATAGGCTTTTTCATATGAAATTTTAATATTTACTATATTTTAAATAGATAACTTTGTAGTTCATTAAAGGGATAGAATTTTAATTTTTTAAAAAATAGAAAAAATACCGTAAAAATAGGAACGTTTGTTTTGAGATTTCAAGAAAAAACTTTACTCCTTTGGAATAAAGTTATACAATAACAAATGTAACTCAACTTTTAAGGAGGGATAATATGGCGCAAAAGGAGAATAATAGAGGGACTTATGAAGTTACAGATCTCACATCTCTTGAGAAATTAGAGCCAGTAAGGATTAGGCCTGGAATGTACATTGGCTCAACGGGAACTAAGGGTCTGCACCATTGTATATGGGAAATACTAGATAACTCTATTGATGAAGTTGCCAATGGATTTGGAGATAAGATAATAGTTACTTTAAATAAGGATAAAACTGTTACTATAGAAGATAATGGAAGAGGAATACCTACAGGAATACATCCTGTTAAAAATAAATCTGGGGTGGAGATGGTTTATACAGAACTTCATACAGGAGGTAAATTCAATAATAATAACTATAAGACCTCAGGAGGACTTCATGGAGTTGGAGCTGCTGTTGTAAATGCTCTATCTAAGTGGTTAGAGGTAGAAGTTAAACAAAAGGGAAATATTTATTTACAAAGATTTCATTATGGATATGACAAAGAACTTAAAAGGGACATGCCGGGAACCCCAGCTACACCTTTGAAGATTGTAGGAAAATCTAATGAAACTGGTACTAAAGTAACTTTTTTAGCAGATGGTGAAGTTTTCGGAAATATAGATTATAAATTTGAAATAATTGATGAAAGATTAAAGGAGCTTTCCTTTCAAAATAAAGGAATTACCTTAATTCTAAGAGATACGAGGAAAGATGAAGTTGTAGAAAAGGTATATCATTCAGAGAGAGGCCTTTTAGACTTTATAGATTATTTAAATGAAAGTAAAACCGTCCTTCATAAAGAACCAATAATTTTTCAAGGAGAAAGAGAAATTAATGGACTTATGGTATTAGGAGAAATATGCATACAGTTTACAGATTCTACTGCAGAGCATATTGCTAGCTATGTAAATAATATTCCTACAAAGGAAGCTGGTACCCATGAAACAGGATTTAAGACTGGTATGACTAGAGCCTTTAAAGAAGGTAGTANNCTTTTAAAGGAAAAGGATAAGGACTTTGAAGGGGACGATATTAGAGAAGGCATGACTGCCATTGTAAAGGTAAGAATTACTAATCCAGTCTTTGAGGGTCAAACTAAAACTAAGCTAGGAAATGTTGAAGCATATTCTGCAATGAATGAACTTGCCTATACTAAGCTAGGTGAATGGATAGAGGATAATAAAGAGTTAGCTACTGTAATTATTAATAATGCCATTTCAGCTGCAGCTAGAAGAGAGAAAATTAAAAAAATAAATGAAGCAGAGAAGAAAAAGATAGGAAATGGTACTGCTCCACTGGCAGGAAAAATAGCTGTCTGTACTTTGAAAGACAGAGAATATACTGAATTTATAGTGGTGGAGGGAGATTCTGCGGGAGGTTCTGCAAAACAAGCAAGGGATAGACGATTCCAAACCATAATGCCTTCTAAGGGTAAGATTATGAATACGGAAAAGCAAAAATTAGAAAATGTTCTTGCTAGTGAAGAGCTTAGAATCTTTAATACTGCTATAGGAACTGGAGTTTTAGAAAACTTTAAACCAGAGGAATTAAAGTATGGAAAGATAATTATACTAAGTGATGCAGATGTAGATGGATATCATATCAGAACCCTTTGGATGACTTATGTTTATAGATATATGAGACAACTTATTCAAAATGGAAATTTATTTATTGCATTACCACCTCTTTACAAGGTTTATAAAATCACTAAAAATGGTGAGGTTAATAAGTACGTTTATAATAATGAAGAGCTAGATAAGGCTAAGAAGGAAATTGGTAAGGGTGCATTGATTCAAAGGTACAAAGGGTTAGGAGAAATGAATGCAGACCAACTTTGGGATACTACATTAAATCCAGCTACAAGAACTCTTCAAAGGGTTACCATTGAGGATGCTGCTAAGGCTGAAAAGATGATTTCCTTGTTCATGGGAGATGTGGTAGAGCCAAGAAGAAATTATATGTACAATCACGGTGAATTTTAGGAGGTGTTACAATGGCAAAGAAAAAAGAACCAATTCCAATAGATAATAATATTATAGATGTTTCTATAGATGAGGCTATGCCAGAGAACTATCTTCCCTATGCTGTAGAAGTATCAAAGGATAGAGCACTTCCAGACGTAAGGGATGGACTAAAGCCTGTTCATAGAAGAATTTTATATGGAGCTTATATGCTTAAGGCATTCCCAGATAAGCCATACTATAAGTCTGCCAGAATAGTAGGAGATATTCTAGGTAAGTACCATCCCCATGGAGATACATCAGTGTATGATGCCATGGTAATTTTATCTCAGGACTTTACTACAAGAAAGCCCCTTATAGATGGTCATGGAAACTGGGGGTCTATAGATGGAGATAGTGCAGCTGCTATGCGTTATACAGAAGCTAGACTATCTGGAATTGCCTTAGAAATGCTTAAAGATATAGATAAAGATGTAGTAGATATGATGGATAACTACTCTGATACAGAAAAGGAACCTACAGTTTTGCCTGCAAAATATCCAAATCTTTTAGTTAATGGAGCCTTTGGTATTGCTGTAGGATTGGCTACCAATATTCCACCCCATAACTTAGGAGAGGTTATTGATGGAGCTATTGCCTATGCAGATAATGAGGAAATTACTACTAGAGAACTTATGGAATACATAAAGGGACCAGATTTACCTACTGGCGGAATACTAATGGGTAAGGATTCTTTAGTGGCTGCCTATGAAACAGGAGAGGGAAAAGTGGTTTTAAGAGCTAAAACTCATTTTGAAACCTTGGAAAACGGTAGACTTGGTCTCGTTATTTCAGAGTTTCCTTATAGAAAAAATAAAGCTAAGCTCCTTCAAGCCATCTCAGATTTAACAGGGGATAAAAAGCATAGCAAAGCAGTGGAAGCCATTGCAGATATTAGAGATGAATCTGATAGAAACGGTATTAGAGCCGTTGTAGAATTTAAGAAAAACACTACAGAAGAAACGGCGGATAGAGTCCTCAAATATCTATTTAAGAGAACGGAGCTTCAATGTAATATATCCTTTAATATGGTAGCTTTAGCTGGTGGAAAGCCGAGAACCATGGGACTTAGGACTATAATTAAATACTATATAAAACATCAAAAGGAAGTTATTACAAGAAGAACAAAAAGAGAGCTAGAAATAGCAGAAAAGAGATTCCATATTGTAGAAGGCTTTATTAAAGCTATTGGAATCATGGATGAAATAATTAAAACTATAAGGGCATCTAAATCTAAAAAGGATGCAGGAGAAAATCTAATAAGCAAATTTGGCTTTACTAACCCTCAAGCAGAGGCTATTTTAGAGTTGATGCTTTATAGACTTACGGGCCTTGAAATTAAAATATTCCAAAAGGAACATAAGGAATTAGAGACTAAGATTAAAGGACTTAAGAAGGTATTAGGTAGTGAAAAGGAGCTTATTAAAGTTATTAAAAAGGAGCTTCTAGAAGTTAAGGAAAAATATGATGATCCAAGGAGAACCACTATTTTAGAAGATGATAGTGATGCTAATATTCAGTTAGAAGAACTTATAGTAGAGGAAGATGTGGTAGTAACCATATCTAAGGATGGATATGTTAAGAGAACGTCTTTAAAATCCTTTATTAGAACTACACAAAATACTGAGGATATAGAGTATAGAGAAGGAGACTTTAATAGATTCTTCTTTGAATGTAATACTCGAGATACCCTATGTATCTTTACAAATCAAGGAAATATGTATCAATGTAAGGTTGCAAATTTAATTGAGTTTAAGTGGAGAGATAAGGGGGAGAGAATTCAGGGCTTTATTAGGACTCTAAATTTAGATAAGGAGGAAATAGTAAATGCCTTTGTAGTACAGGATTTCTCTATTACTAAGGATGTGCTCCTTATAACCTCTAGAGGTCTTATCAAGAAAACTGAATTGAGCAAGTTTATTACTAATAATTCAAGACTTCAAGGTATTAAGCTTAAAAAGGATGAAGACTTGATAAGTGTTGAATTAATAGATAAAAATATAGAAGAAAAATTTATTGAAATAACTACGGCTAAGGGATTAAACTTCATTGCACAGGAGCCTAAGGTTGAGCCAGTGGATAGAGGTATAGTTGGAAAACCTATAGTTAATTTAACCCATGGAGATAGGATAACTCATTGTAGTTATGTAGATGAATTTAACTATAAAGAGTTCTATATAACTGTTAATAAAAAGGGAATTTTAAAAACTTCAAGTAGAAGAAGTGGAGAACCGGTTATAACTACATCAAACTCTAGTAGTGAGTTATTCCTGTTTACAGCTTATGGAGAGTTATTTAAAATGTCAGCCTTAATGATACAAAACATAGATAAAAAGGGTATTGAACTGGAAAAATTATTTGAAGGTTATGATTCTAAGAATCCAGTAATTGCAATAATATCTGTAGATACTAGAGGAAGTTCTAAAGAAAATTTCTACTTCTTTACTGAAAAGGGTGTAGTAAAGAAAACTAGTATAGAAGAATTTACAGGTGATTTTACAAATATCTTAGCATATAAATTTAAAACTCCAGAGGATAAGCTAATTAAAGTAGATGTTGAAGCTGATAAAGGAGAAGGGTTACTCTTCACAAGAAAGGGTATGTGTCTTAAATTTGATTTAGAAGCCATAAATGTCATGGGGAAAAATGCCACTGGAGTTATGGGAATTAGCTTAAAGGATGATGATAAAGTTATCTTTGCAAAGGCAAAAAGTGGCGCTATTTCAAATAAAAATAATGAATTATGCGTAGATTTATTTGAAGAAAACCTGAAAATAACTACTAAGAATGGTCAAGAGAATATAGTTGATTTAGGAGCGTTACCAATTCAAAATAGAGCTGGTAGAGGTAAAAATGTAATTGTGTTTATGGATGATGACTTTATAGAAAAGGTAGAGCTAATTAAGTAATAGAAGTAAAGTGGGGATAACATGGATAAGATATTTTTAAAACATGGAGTAAGGTTGCTTTATGAAAGAGTTCCAGGGAATATAACTTCTTTTACCATAGGGCTAGAAGCAGGAGCTAATAGCGAAAATTCTAATAACATGGGAATTGCCCATGCTGTAGAACACATGGTGTTTAAGGGTACTCATAGTAAAAGTGAGAAGGAAATCAATGAGATATGCAATGAGTACCTAGGATTTCATAATGCTATGACTAATTATCCTTATGTAGTTTATTATGGAAGCTCCTTAAAGGAAGATTTTAAAAATGCCTTTAATATATATTTTGATATAGTATTTAATCCAGCCTTTAGAGAAGAAGGTTTTAAGGAAGAAATGGCAGTTATCATAGAGGAGCTTAAGGAGTGGAGTGATGACGTAGTTCAGCACTGTGAAGATTTTTTATTTTATGAAACCTTTGAAAAAAGAAGAATAAAGGAGGTAATCATAGGGAGAGAAGAAACTATAAAGGCTATAACATTGGAACAGATAAGGGAGTATCATGAGAAGTTTTACACCCTAGATAACTGCGTAATTTCTGTGATAACAGCTTTAGAGCTAAGTGAGGTTATTGAAATCATTGAAGGTGAAATAACATCCTTGAAAAAGACAAAACCTTTATTAACACATAATACCTGTCAGATAGCAGCCCTGAAAGGGGTAAAGCCATCCTTGATCCAAAAGAGTTTCGAAAGAGTTTCATCAAGGGAAAACCAAGAAGAAAAGACTTTTTCCCTTTACGAGAATCCTAAGGCTGGAGTGTTTATTGAAGAAAATCTCTCCATTAATGGATGCAAGGTTCAATATATATTTCCCATTCATAACCTAAGTGAAAGGGAAGTTACCTTACTTCAATTATTTAATGAATATTTTGTAGGTGGCACTAGCTCCTTGCTCTATGATGAAATCAGAACTAAGAGAGGATTAGTATATGATATTCAAGGAAAGGTTAAGGGAGAAAAGGGCATAAAACTATATACCATAACTTTATCTACATCTAAGGAAAATATTGATTTGGTTAGGGAGATAATTAAAGAAAACATTGATAAAGTAAAAACTTTAAAGGGAATATTCACTGAAGATTTCGTTAAAAAATATATAAAAAGTCAAAATTTAAAGAGAATGTTAACTCTAGAGAAATCCATAATTTTATCTATGCATCTAGCTGTCTATGAAATAATGCACAGTGGTGGAGAATTACTTTTAAATGAGTTTTATAAACTAAGTAATTGTACAGAAGAAGAAATCCTTAGTATGATAAATAAGGTATTTATTAAGGAAACATTAGGAATCATAAGGAATTAAAGGTAAGGTGATTTGGTGAATACTGTTTGGAAAGATAGTCAGTGCTCTATAGAGGTTCTAAAGGAGCTACTTAAGGATATAAAGGTTACTCCTATTACTCTTAGGGTGCTAATGAATAGAGGAATAGATACTAAGGAAAAGGCAGATGAATTTTTAAATTCATCTTTGGATAAGCTATATAACCCTTATCTTATGAAAGATATGGATAAGGCCATAGAGATTATGGTTGAGTCTATAAATAATAAGGAAAAAATTATGGTCTACGGAGATTATGATGCAGACGGAGTTACTAGTACTGCAATTCTTTATAAGGCTATAAAAAGTTGTGGTGGAATAGTAGCTTATCATATACCACATAGGGAAAATGAAGGCTATGGTATGAGTATTTCTAGAATAGAGACCATAGCAGAGCAAGGCTTTAATCTTATAATAAGTTGCGATAATGGAATTTCTGCTATAGAAGAGGTAAAAAGAGCTAAGGAACTTGGCTTAAAAGTTATTATCACAGATCACCATGAACTTCCTTTTGAGGAGGTAGGTGGAGAAAGAAGGGTGGTAATTCCAAGTAGTGATGCCCTAATAAACCCTAAGCAGGAGGATTGTAATTATCCCTTTAAACTTTTATGTGGAGCTGGTGTAGCTTATAAGTTTTCTTTAGCTTTATATGAAGCTATGAATATGAAAGATAGAAATACTGATGATCTTCTAGAGTTAGCTACCATTGGCACTATATGTGATGTTGTAGATTTAATAGATGAAAATAGAATCATTGCAAAGGAAGGGCTAAAGATACTTTCTAATACAAGAAATTTAGGAATAAAAGCTTTAAAACATATAATCGATATAAAGGATGAGGTAACTTGTTATAATGTAGGCTTTAACATTGGACCTTGTATCAATGCTACAGGAAGGCTAGAAACTGCTGAGCTATCCTTAGATCTACTACTTTGTGAAGATATGGGCGAGGCTATGGATATAGCTACAAAGGTTTTTAATCTTAATAAGGAAAGGCAAGACCTTACAGCGGAAAGTGTGGAACAAGTTTGTGCTGACATAGAAGGTTCTTCTTTGATAAATGATAGAGTCCTTGTAGTATATAACCAGCATATCCATGAGAGTATTGCAGGAATTGTAGCAGGAAGAGTTAAGGAGAAATATGGGAGACCAACCTTTATTTTAACTCAGGGAAAAGGTATGCCAAAAGGTTCAGGTAGATCCATTGAAGAATATAATATGTTTGAAGAAATGCTAAAATGTAAGGATATACTAAGCAAGTTTGGTGGACACCCAATGGCGGCAGGGCTTTCCATTGAAGAAAAAAATATTTCAAAGTTTAGACAATTATTAAATGAAAACTGTAATTTAAGTGAGGAAGATCTTGATTCTAAAATGAGAGTAGACTCTCCCATAAAATTAAACTATGTAGGTGAACAAGTTGTACAAGAATTCAAGTTATTAGAGCCATTTGGAAAGGGAAATCCAACGCCGATTCTTCAAGGTAATAGAGTTTTAGTAGCAGATATAAGATTTTTAGGCAGTGAATATCAGCATGTTAAATTTAGATTTAATGTGGAAGGTACCAATAACCTGATAGATGGTTTATATTTCAATAAAAAAGATGAAGTTATTGATATTTTAAAAGATATCTATGGTGATGAATACGGAGATATTGGAAATGGATATATAAGACCAAAGAGTCTATTTCTAAATATATTATTTCAACCAGATATAAATGAATATATGGGAAGAAAAAGTGTGCAATTAAAACTTAAAGATATAAAATTAAGCATGTAAAAATAAATAATAAATGAAATATACGGGCGATATAGCTTATTTATTTTTGAAGATGTCTTAAACTAATAAAGAGATGCACCTATAAGATGCATCTCCTATTTAGGGTTTACTTACTATTAAATAATTTATTCAGATATTAATATATCCTATAAATTTCTTTCGTAAGCTTCAACCATTT
>NZ_DLNT01000029.1:1645-1941 GCF_002477055.1 Clostridium sp. UBA7503 | reverse complement strand
ATCCAGCTTCTCTAGAAGTTAAATCACCATTATATCCTTCTTTTAGGTTAACTCCAACTTCTTGAGCTGCTTCCATCTTAAATCTGTCTAAACCTGCTTTAGCTTCTGGTACTAATAATCTACTTTTGCTTGTCATTTTATATTCCTCCTCCAATAAATTAGTAGAAGTCAACAAACATATTAATGGAAACCTCTTATTATTTAAACAAATTTTGCTAACTTCTTAAATAATAAACTTACCACATGCTACTTACAAATGTTTAATTAAAGATTTTTTTCGTAAGCTTCAACCATTT
>NZ_DLNT01000029.1:0-1637 GCF_002477055.1 Clostridium sp. UBA7503 | reverse complement strand
ATCCAGCTTCTCTAGAAGTTAGGTCTCCGTTATATCCTTCTTTTAGATTAACTCCTACTTCTTGAGCAGCCTCCATTTTAAATTTGTTTAAACCTGCTTTAGCTTGAGGTACTGCTGGTTGATTAGAATTTGTGTATTTATCCATGTGATTTTCACCTCCTTTGTTTTGATAATAGTATTGTACCCGGATATAAGAAGATTATTTAAGAGAATGGGTGGTAACATATGAAAGATTATGAGGAATTACCTTTTTATGTATATATTCAATAGTTTTTAATATAAAATTCATATTTTATATTTACATTTGTCTTCATATGTGGCATAACTTAATAAGAAGCATAATATATCTAATATAATAAAAAGTATATTATAATAAAAATCTATATAGTAATAACATTATTCTTAGCTTTAGCGAGATTACATATACTCGTCTAAGGCTTAGATATTTTATTTTAAATATTTCAAGGCTATTAAAGCTTTTACTAGGTAATTTTAGGAGGACTTTTAAATTGAGTAACAAAAAAATCATTATGACAGGTGGAGGAACAGCTGGACATGTAACTCCCAATATCGCACTTGTGCCCAAGCTAAAGGAGCTAGGATATGAAATACAGTATATAGGTACTGAACATGGAATAGAAAGAAAACTTATAGAAGCAGAAAAAATTAAATATCATAGTATTTCTAGTGGTAAGTTAAGAAGATATTTTGATGTAAAGAACTTTACAGATCCTTTTAAGGTTATTAAAGGGGTTTTTGAAGCAAAATCAATTATAAAAAAAGAAAAACCAGCCATAGTTTTTTCAAAGGGAGGATTTGTATCAGTTCCAGTGGTGCTAGGAGCTTATTTTAATAAAATTCCAATTATAATACATGAATCAGATATTACACCTGGTCTAGCAAATAAAATATCCATGCCTTATGCAACAAAGATTTGTGTTACCTTTGAAGAGGCTATGGACCATGTTAATAAAAAGAAAGCTGTACTTACAGGTTCACCAATTAGAAGTGAACTATTTGAGGGAAATAAAACAAGGGCTAAGGAATTTTGTAAATTTAAAGATGATAAGCCTGTAATTTTAGTTACTGGAGGAAGCTTAGGTTCAAGAATTATAAATGAATGTGTTAGAGAAGCACTTCAAGATATACTTAAAACTTTCAATGTAATACATCTATGTGGAAAAGGTAATTTAGATAAAAGTTTTAATGTAGTTGAAGGATATGCTCAGTTTGATTATATTAAAGAACAGTTATCAGATTTAATGCAATTGGCAGATATAGTAGTTTCTAGAGCAGGGTCTAATACTATATTTGAACTTTTAGCTTTAAAGAAACCTAATATTTTAATACCACTATCAGCTAAGGCTAGTAGAGGGGATCAAATTTTAAATGCCATGTCTTTTAATAAATCAGGATATAGTAAAGTCATAGAGGAAGAAAATTTAAATGCATTGACTCTTTTAGAAGCTATTGAGGAAGTTAATAGAGACAAAGAAACATATATTAAAAACATGAGCAAAAGCAAACAAAGAGACAGCCTTGGAAAAATAATAGACCTAATAGAAAGCTGTAAAAGAAAATAAGAAAATCCATGAAATACGTACTATGACAACAACTATTTAACTAGTTTCATAGTT
>NZ_DLNT01000007.1:0-53339 GCF_002477055.1 Clostridium sp. UBA7503 | reverse complement strand
AATTATTAAAGAGATTATATTTTATAAAAGGAGAAATATTTATGACTACTTATACTAAAGATATTAATAAATCCTTTCATGAAAAATTAGATGAAACTTCAATAGAATTAAGAAGAAAGGTTCAAGGCTTCTTATATGATAACTGTGAGTCTATTTTTAAGAGAAGCACACTACCCACACCTGCAGAAAATTATAATGAAAGTGATTTAACTAAACTAGTAGATATGATAGACAAGTATAGTGAAATATATAAAGACTCAATAGGAATAATTAATGGTACAAAAGTAGATTTAAATCAACATGAGTGTATAGCTTGTACAAGATGTACTAGATATTGTCCTAGTGGTGCCCTTGAAAAAATAAATAAAGAATTAGCACTACATGAGGACAAGTGTTTAAGATGTGGAAATTGCATTGGCAACTGTTCATTCTTAGCCCTATCTTCATCAGGAACAGGATTAACTATTTATATTAATAGTGCAGAAGTAGACTATCCTACACACATATTACCTAAATTTTATGGTATATACGAAATTCCTAAGGTAATGGATAAACTTTTATCCTTCTATAATACTCATAAAATCAAGGGGGAGACTTTTGCAACTACTGTTTATAGAATAGGGTTTAACGACCTTTTAAATTATATTGAAGACTAAAAAGAAAGCCCAGAAAGGAACTAACCTTTCTAGGCTTTCTGTATTATTATCTAATAAGCAAGTAAATAAATCCTAAAAATAAAGCAACAATAATTCCAGTAGCTATCATATTGGCTTTAAAAGAGTGGTTATAAAAATATTTCTCTGTATCAGCACTTTTTCCCTTAAACTCTGAATCCTTAGCATTAGCTCTTTTAAACAAATCCACCGACATAATACCAACTCCATTCAATTTAAAACATTCTTTATATTCTGTTAATTATACCACTTGGTGCAGTGGAAAAAACTATTAATACCTAAAAGTATATAAAAAGTACTTATAAGTTTATATAGTATTAATTGCCGTATAATAATTCTTCTCTTCTGATTTTACATATTCTAAATTCTTTCCTATACTTTGAAATAAATGATCAAAATAAGTTGTAAAATCTCCTTGAAGAGTTTTTAATAGTTTTTCTTTTATTAAGGATATATTGTTATAAAGTTCTTCCTTTTTTCTTTCCAATGCCTTAAAGTCACAGTAATATTCACCTTTGAATATACTATCTTCTTTAAAATCCAACTGAAAATACTCCTTTAAAATATCTTTTTCATCCAAAATTAATATATTAGATATATCTATACAGTACTTCTTTATCTCATTATAATTACCATATAGCTTATTCCATTTATTATATAAATCCATAATTAAGCCTTGATTATATACTTTTATATTTCCTCCATAGCTATCTATAGATTTAAAAACATTAATACCACTGATAGATTTCATATTATCCATGAGTATATCTATAATAGACTTATAATAATTATCCTTTATGGACCTTAATGAAGACTTAACAATTTCACAAGTTATATAATTAAACTTATCTTGAAAACTTCTACATATAGCATAAAACGCTTCTTCACTATTTATATAATAAATTAGTCTAGTAAATTCATTATAAAATATACTGTTTATACTGAGTTCTATTTCATCTGTTATTTCATCAAAGCTAAATTTACTTATATTCATCATCATATTTAAAAAGTCATGTTCTAAGGAAAACACCTTATATCCTATGGTATATTCTCTATTTCCCATAGATTTATCATAAGTAGTTGTATATTCTATTGAATCTTTTCTAATTAAATTTGATTCACAAATTTCTTTGGCTAAATATTTATTTAGCTCTTTTTTATAAACTTTTATTCTTTTAGTAAATTCATCTCCAAAAGCTTCATTAATTAAGTTAAGTAGTACCTCTATAAATTCTTTCCTTACTACTTCTGCTATCTTTTCTTTTAAAACATCTAAAGAATTTAAAATCTCATCTTCTTTAATAATTATTTTATCTGAAATATCACCCTTATTTAATATATCTTTTCTCCTTAAATCAATTATTAATTCTTTGAATGTATTCCAAATAACCCTATGATAAGATTTTATTTCTTCATCTAAAGCACCTATTACAATGTTTTTAAGCTGAATAACTCCTATTTCTATGTATGATAATATTCCTTCCATATCCTCATAAACATATCTATTTAGTTCATTATATATTTCTTTCTCACCATGTTTCATCTGAAATGTATACACCTCTAGCTCACATTTCTTTTTAAATAAATTTAACCTAGAATTTATATTTTTCTCTATACTATCTAAAATATCATGGATGAATTTCTTATCTATTTTTACTTCCTTACTTAAAGCATGGCTACTTACCTTATGATCTTCACTAGTATGTACTTTATGAAAAACCTCTTCAATTCTTTCCTTTTCTTCTACTATAACAAAGGTATTAAAATCACCAATGAATTCCTTTGTCATAGACTCTGTAATAGAGCTATCATATTTAAAATAGCTTGAAAACTCTTTCTGTAAATATTCAAATATCTCTACAATATCTAAATATAAGTTTATTTGATTATACAATGAAGTTACTAGTGTTTTATTTACCTCTTCCATAAGTACTCAACTCCAATACTTTAATTGAATAACTTATTCTACAAAATACACAAAATTCCTTGTTTCAAAAATAATTTACTACAAAAGTCTATTAATATTCTGCTATAATTATAATGAAAGGTATGCCTCATTTTATGGCATACCTTTTCTGTTATTGTACTTCAACTTCTTTATCTAGTGAAAATAAGTATAAGTATTTCCTTACTTTTTCTTTCTTAAATGCATCTTTTATAGCTTTACTATAATAATCTAATTGCACTTTATATCTTTCTTTAATTTCTTCTATATTATCTTCTCTTACATAATCAGTTTTATAGTCTAAAATCATGCCTTCTTCTCCCTCTTCAAAGTAACAGTCTATAACTCCTCTTAAAAGCATCTTTTCTTCTAAGTAAGTTTCTTTACTAACATTAGGATAAATAGTAGAAGCATTTATTTCCACTCTAAAAGGCAGCTCTCTTTTTAAAGAGTTTTCTTTAAAAGCTTCTATTACTTTTTTTCCTATGTTGCTCTGTAAAAACTTAAGAATTTTATCTACCTTAACTGATTTTGCTGCTTCAAAGGTTATTAGCTCCTTCTCTACCATGGTATTAATTTGCCTTGTAATGTCTTCTTTAGCAAGGTCACCACTTAAGTCTAATCTTTGCATTATATTGTGATAAGCAGTTCCCACCTCTGATGGAGTTAACCCTTTCTTTTCTTGAAGAAATAGTGGTGTTTGCATTAGAGACCTAAACTTTCTCGGTCCTTCTACTTCATCTCCATAGGTTATAGTTTTATAGTTATCTTCATCTAAATCATCACCTTCTATATATAGATTATTTTCTCTATTGGCTTCTGGTAGCTTATTGTGAAGCTCTTTTAACTCTGTAACAGTGATTACCGTAGGCAGCTTTGTTGCTTCCTCATATTTATAAGTAAATTCTAATCTTTCTTTAATTACTTTATAACAATCTTTACTTATATTTTCATCAGCATTATCTAAAAGTTTATTTATTTTTTCCTTTACTGGCACTTCTTCTAATGCTGCATCTTCTATTTCTTCAAAAATTTCTCTAGGATATATAGCTACCTTAAACCTACTATGATCTTCTTTAAAATCTTCATTTATAATATTTTCATTATAATGCCTTAGGGATTCTCCAGCTTTATGATTTATAAGAGAAGCTCCTATCCAATCCATATAATTTTTTTGATTTTTTATATAAGTTGATTTTATACTTCCACCTTCATCTATACCTGCTCCAGACCATTTTTCAATTTTCTTATCTAGAGCCTTACCACTTCCAACTAAGATTAATTTTTCCTTTGCTCTAGTTAGGGCAACATATAAAAGTCTCATCTCTTCTGACTTGTTTTCCCGTTGAATTTTTTTGCTTATAAACTCCCTTTGAGATGTGTTATAACTAACTCTATTATCTAAATCAATATAAGTAGGTCCAAAACCTAATTCATGGTGGAATAGTATCTTGCCTTTTAAATCACCTTCATTAAATCTTTTACCAAGACCACAGAGAAATACTATAGGAAACTCTAAGCCCTTACTTTTATGAATACTCATGATTCTTACTACATCTTCATTTTCTCCTATGATTTTAGCACTTCCCATATCTTCACTACTAGTTTTTATATTACTTATAAAGTTTATAAAATTATATAAACCTCTATAGCTAGTTCTTTCAAAATCCTTAGCTCTCTTAAATAAAATTTTTAAGTTAGCCTGTCTTTGCTCTCCTCCAGGCAATGCTCCCACATAACCGTAGTATCCTGTATCCGTTATGATTTCCCATATGAGCTGATTTATAGGGGTATATTTACTTTCTAATCTCCAGTTATTTATTTTATGTAGGAAGGTTTTTATTTTTATTTTTAGACCAGTATTATTATAGATTTCTTCCCAAGTATCACTAAGGTTTTCATCTTCATAATCCTTTTTCTCATAATCTAAAAGGCCTACCATGGCATGATAAAAACTCACATTTTTATTAGAAATTCTTATATCTGCTAACTCTTCTGTAGTGAATCCACCAATAGGTGACCTTAATACAGCAATTAGAGGAATATCTTGTATTGGATTATCTATAATTTCTAAAGCACTTATAACTGTCTTTACTTCAAGAGTATCAAAATACCCCCCTCCCCCTTCTGAGAAAAGAGGGATTCCTACTCTTTTGAATTCTTCTATAAATATAGGAGACAGCTTATTACTTGACCTTAAAAGAATAACCATATCCTTATAGGTAGCTCTTCTATAATCATCTAAGTTCTTATCATATACCTTTAATGAATTTTCCCCATGATGCTCCATTAGCTCTCTTATTCGTTTTGCCACAAATCTAGCCTCTAGCTGCATAGAATCTAGTTCTTCTTTATCCAGTTCTTCCTCACTACTTGTGATATCACTTTGTTCTTGAAGCTCTTCTTCTATTTCATTATTTTCATTAGCTTCAACATCTTCATAATCAAGGTTTATAAGGTTAAATTCCACCTCTCCACCAATATTACCTTCACCTAAAAACTCTTTATAACTGGCCCCAACCTTGAGCTCTTCACTTTCATCATAGGCTAGTTCCCCTACATCCTCACTCATAACAGCATTAAAGATATAGTTTATCCCGTCTATAACCTCTCTTCTACTCCTAAAATTTTTATGGAGAGTAATAAGAGCATTATAGTCATCTCCATTTTTAGTGTAGGCTTCTTTCTTATTTTTAAATAGCTCGGGCTTTGCCATTCTAAACCTATATATACTTTGCTTTAAGTCTCCAACCATGAATACGTTTCTTGTATCCTTTTCTGTTCTACAAATAAGATTGATTATTTCTTCCTGAACACTATTTGAATCTTGATATTCATCTACTAGTATTTCTTCAAATTTATCTTTAAGCTCTAAAGCAATGCTTGATGGTTTATTTTTATCTTCCTTATCTCTTAAAATTTCAAGGGCAAAATGTTCCTGGTCATTGAAATCTATGATACCTCTTTCTCTCTTTTTCTTATCAAAGATATCTTTAAATTCTATTACTAGGTTTGTTAGTTCCTTCATTAATGGATAAAGTTTTTTAGTAATTTTAATATTTTCCTTAGAAGTAGCATTTAATATCTTACTCTTTACCTCCACATATATTTCCTTAGCAGTATCTCTTAAATCCTTGGCCTTTTTTTGTATTAATTTCTCTTCCTCCGTTAACTTTGTTAAAGTTGGAATTCTTCCAAAACCAGTTTCTTCAATGTATTGTCTATCTTCCTTTAGTTCACCTTCAATTATTGTTAAAGTTCTCTCTAATATTTCTCCATCATTTTCAAAGGTAGCTTTATATTTATCAATAATAGGATTATTTAGTACAAAATCTAACCCTTCATTATTTATCTCTAAAGCATTTATTATATCTTCTCTTAATTCTTTTAGTAAGGCATCCTTAAAAGGTAACTTTTCAAAGGAAAAATCTTCACCCACATTGAAAATTTCGGATTTAGCTTTTAGCCAAGCTACAGGAGCACCCATACTCATAGAAAAGTTATATAATCTTAGTACCATTTCTGCCAAGGCTTTATCACTTTTATTATCACAATAACTTTCTACTAGCTCTATAAATTCCTCTTTTCCTTCAATATATTTTCCTTCCATAAGTTCTTCTAAAGCTTCTACCTTTAAAAGATTTATCTCAGTAGTATCCCCAACTCTAAAGTTTGGCTCTATATCTAATTGATGAAAGTTATTTTTAATAAGGTTTAAACAAAAGGAATGAAGAGTTGATATACTTGCCTTATTAAGAAGTATTAATTGAGTTTGGAGATTCCTATTATTAGGCTCCTCCTTAATTCTTTTATTAATAGCTTCTCCTATACGTTCTCTCATCTCTGCCGCTGCTGCATTAGTAAAGGTTACTATAAGTAATTTATCAATATCCACAGGATTATCTCTATCTGTGATAATTTTTATAATTCTTTCAACTAAAACTGCAGTTTTTCCAGAACCTGCTGCTGCAGATACTAATGTGTTTCTATATCTAATATTAATGGCCTTTTGTTGGTCCTCTGTCCACTTTACACTACTCATTACCTTCACCTCCTTTTCCCTCTACTTCAAGCTGCTGAAGAAGTTCTTTTTTATTTCTTCTAGGCATTACTTTAAAATTATTAATCCCCATGGTTTCATCAAACTGACATATAGAAGAGAACTCACAAAATTCACAGTAATAGCTTTTTCCATTTTTACATGGAGTTACTTCTATAATTCCCTCTAACATATCTTCACAGATTTCTCTAACCTTTTCCTTCATGTGACTTCTTAGCACATTAAAACCTTCATAGGTTATCACTGAACTATTATTCTTTGAAAATTCGGCTTCATCACTACCCTTTTTGGGTTTATTTAAAGCTACAGGAATTATGGAAGAAGTTCCTCCTTTTTCTATGGTTTTATCCATTTCCTTAACTATCTTTAAATCTCTTATGACGATTCCCTTCATTTTTAACGCCTTTAATACTTCTTCTTCTAAATTCTCCATGGTAAGTTTTTTAGACCCATCCATTATTGGATCATCCACAGAAAGATATACCATAGCTCCTGGCATGGTTCTTCCTTTTCCTTCTGATACCACTGGTTTTTTAGACATTTTCTCTTGTTCAAGGGTTAAAATTGCATCTAAATAAGTTAGTAACTGAATTTTTAATCCATTATATACATCATTTATATCTAAGTCTATTTTTCCTGTTTTATAATCCACAACTCTATAATAATTAACCCCATCTATAGAGGTTTTATCCACTCTATCAATCTTTCCTTGTAATTTTACTACTTCTCCTGTGGATAAGGTTATTGGTATTGGAGGATAATAATCATCTTTTTCAAAGCCAAAGGAAATTTCATAGCCAATAGGTTGAAAAGTTCCTCTTTCCATCTGCTCATTAATGATTAACACCATTCTATATAAAATTCTTTTTATCCTTGTAGCTATATATTCATATCTCTTAGAACTTTTTAAAATTCTATGCTCCTCCGAATTTGTAAGCTCTGATATAACATCATTTATAACCCTTTCACAAAATTCTTTATTTAAAGTTCCCCATACCGCTTTTTCCTTCTCTACTCTTTTAGAAAACTTATCAAGTCCTTCATGAATTAGATTTCCAAAATCAAGTGGTGCAAAAGTATAAATCTTTCTTTCCTTAGCTTTAAGACCATACTTTACAAAATAACCGAAGGAGCAATTGGCGTAGGCTTCTATTTTAGATACACTAAGACTTTTCCCATACAATTGCCTTATTTTATCTTTACTTATAGCTTCTATATGATTTTTATAGGTAAAGCCACTTATTACCTTAAGAAGTTTTTCTCTATATTCTGGCTCCTGATAATAATATCTATATATCTCCTTCCAAAGGTCTGTTATCTCATCTCTTTCTACATATTCATGGAGCTTTTTTATTAAGTTATTAAAGGTAGGAGTTTTTCCTACTATGGCTTTTTCATCTTTTCCCGCTTCATCCTTTAATATATCTGTATTCTCCAAAACATTAGGAAATAAGACTTTTAGCCTTGGAATCACCATGGAATATCTTTTAGTCTTTCCTTCTAAATCAGCAATTGGATAAGTAACATATAATAGATTACTTGCAATACTTAGTAAATTGTATATTAAATATTGTTCTCCAAATGCTAGTTCAAAGCTATTATCTGCCACACTTATATTATTATTTTTAAATACTATTCTATCATTATCATTAAATAGACCTTCATCACCTGTAATCCTTGGAAGTACCCCATCATTTACACCAACAACTATGGCTACCTTTACCTCTTGAGCCTTTATTCTCTCAGCACTTCCTACCACTACTTGATCCATGGATGTGGGAATTAGCCCCATTTTATTATGAGATATCCCCATAGATAGGATATTATTAAACTCTTCAATGGTCACCACTTCTTCTCCAAGAATATCTACAAACTGATCTAAAAGCTCAATAAGCATATTCCAGATACTACTATACTCATCCACTAATAAAAGATTATTATCTCTCTTAAATTTCTCTATATATTCATTAACATTTTCATAAACTCTATTATCAACTAAGAATTTATAAATACTTGAGCAAATATCTTTAACCTTATGTTTACCTTTTAATTTCTCCTCTAATTTAATGAGAGGCTCTATTCCTTTATTTTTTATTTCTATTATATTCTCATACTTAGAGCTTTCTCTCCAATACTCCTCATTATCATCTATCCATTTTTTCCTAGTTTTAATGCCATACTCTAAAACATAATTTTCTAGTAAATCTACTTCTGATGGTGATAAATTTGCAAAACCACTTTTAAAGTAATTAACTATGGAATTATCTCTAAATCCTTTAGAAAATATGTTTAAAAGTGAAGTTATATATACAACCAATGGATTTGATGCTATATCCTCCTTATCATCAATAAAAAATGGAATATCATATTCTTCAAATATTACTCTAACTATGTCCTTATAATTCTCCAAATCTCTACTTATAACTATAATGTCCTTATATCTAAAGTCCTTCTCTCTAACTAGTTTCAAGATTTCCTTGGCTACATACTCTACTTCTCCATAGGGATTCTGAGCTTTAAATATACTTATATTTTTTGTAGGAGCTTTTAATGCTTTCCCCCTATTATTAAAGTAGTTTTCCTCTAAGAAGGATAATTCCTCACTTTCTTTAAATCTATGTCCAATGTATAAATGAAGATTATTTTTAGGATAGTACCCATAATCTTGTGCAAGTTTTGTAAGTTTTTCTTCTGTAGTATATATTGGATAAAAAGGATTAGTATCCTCATTTTTATCTGTGACCTCATCCCCACCATAAGGTATTGTTATATTGACATTGGTACAAATGCTTAAAAGTTTTCCTATGATGTCATATTGCTGAGGAGTGAAGCCACTAAATTCATCTATCCACACTTCTGCTCCCTTTAAAAACCTACTTTCTTCAATCTTCCCTTTTAAAATAGTTAAATTATCCTCAGGATCAAAATATCCTTCACTAAGTTTATTTTGAAACTTTGAATAAATTACCTCAATATCACTTAACTTATCCACTAGTAGTGAACTTTCATCCACATTTCCCTTTAAATCTTTAAGAGTTTGTGGAGTAATTTTATGTCTTTTAAATTCGGTAAGTACTCCTATGATTTTATCTATAAAACCTTTTTGTTTTGTAGCTTGTTTAAATATGCTAAGTTCATCTTTTGCCTCATCTATAGCTCTTCCTACAATTATTGCTTTTCCTGTATCATTCATGTACTTATGAGTTACTCCACCAACTTCATTAAAAATAGTAAAAGCTAATCTTTTAAAGCTTAAAAGATGTACATTATTTATTCCAGTGGCACCAATCCTCTCAATGAGAGCCTTTTCTGCTCTAAAGGATAACTGCTCTGGAACTATTAATATTAATGGAGCTTTATTATCAAAGGATTTTTCATAGATTTCTTCAATACAGGCATAACTCTTACCTGTACCTGCTCTGCCGTAAATAAATCTAATTCCCAAAATCTCACTTCCTAACCTTTAAATTTCCTTATATATTTCACAATTTCTTATAATTACTTTCTTCCTTTATTATTACCTAATTATAACATAAGCCAATGATTCTTTTTTAATATCATTGGCTATTTATAAATATTTAATCCTCACTATATCTATCCATTATTTTATTTAAATTATCTATAATAAATCTACCAAATTATCATGTTTTAGATGGCTATTTTCCTACTTGCAAAATGGCAAAATCCCTGAAACCCTTGTGACGAGAACAACTAGTTAACTAGTTATATATTTATATACTTTCCTAGGTAACTAGTTTCATATTTATATTGGTATATAGTTTCATATAAAAATAGCTCTATGTATACCTATTTATCTAAATGTATATATTATATGAAAATATAGTTTTAAGTATTTCGTGTAATATTTAACAAAATTAGACCTTAATAATTAAAAATGAATACTTTCATTAGTTTTTTAATTAAAAATTTAATCAGCCTTTATACATTGCAAAATATTTAAATTAGGGGTAAACTAGTATGGAAGAAAATTTTTTATTTATGGAGGGTTTAACATATGAATAAACTTATTTCAATTGATGAAGCAGTTGCTAAAATTCAAGATGGAATGACTGTTATGATAGGTGGATTTTTAGCTGTAGGTACTCCAGAAGCTATTATAGATGCTTTAGTTAAAAAAGGCGTTAAAGATTTAACTATCATAGCAAACGATACTGGATTTCCAGATAGAGGTATTGGTAAGTTAATAGTTAACAAACAAGTTAAGAAAACTATTGCATCACATATTGGTACAAACAAAGAAACTGGAAACCAAATGAATTCTGGAGAAATGGAAGTAGAATTATCACCTCAAGGAACTCTTGCTGAAAGAATCAGATGTGGCGGAGCTGGTCTTGGTGGATTCTTAACTCCAACTGGTCTTGGAACAATTGTACAAGATGGTAAAGAAGTTATTACTGTTGATGGACAAGAATACATTCTTGAAAAACCTCTTAAAGCAGATGTTGCTCTTTTATTCGGTTCAAAGGTTGATAAAAAAGGAAACGTATACTACAATCAAGCAACAAGAAACTTCAATCCTTTAATAGCTACTGCTGCAGATACTGTAATCGTTCAAGCTGAAGAGCTTGTAGAAGTTGGAGATATAGATCCAAACGTAGTTATGACACCATATATCTTTGTTGACTATATAGTAAAGGGGGAGAACTAACATGGATAAGAACATGATAAGAGAAATCATTGCTAAAAGAGTTGCAAAAGAACTTAACGATGGAGACGTAGTTAATCTAGGTATAGGTCTTCCAACAATGGTAGCTAACTATATACCAGAAGGCATAGATGTAACATTACAATCTGAAAATGGATTCATAGGAATTGGTGCTGCTCCTGCTCCTGGAGAAGAGCAAAAAGACCTAGTAAATGCTGGCGGACAACATGTTACTGTTATCCCTGGAGCTGCATTCTTTGATTCTTCTGCATCTTTCGGAATAATCAGAGGCGGTCATGTTGCTGCTACTGTACTTGGAGCTTTAGAAGTTGACCAAGAAGGAAACCTTGCAAACTGGATGATTCCTGGTAAAATGGTTCCTGGAATGGGCGGAGCTATGGACCTAGTTGTTGGAGCTAAAAAAGTTATAGTAGCTATGGAACATACAGCTAAAGGTAATCCAAAAATATTGAAGAAATGTACACTTCCTTTAACTGCTGCTCATCAGGTAAACTTAATTATTACTGAAATGGCAGTTCTTGAAGTAACTTCAGAAGGTCTTGTTCTTAAAGAACTTGGACCAGAAGCTACTATCGAAGATGTAAAAAATGCAACACTTGCAGATCTTATAATTCCAGAAAACATTAAGAAAATGGAATTATAATTTTATTTAAAATAATTAATTAAAGTCTATTGGTAATTAAAAATAATTACCAATAGACTTATGTTAGAAAGGAATTTTTTATGCCACCTTACAAAAATTATGCAGAAGATCAAGTTGAATATGTTTTAAAAAGTGTGCTTAAAGATTATCCTAATATTTGTACTTGCCAAAAGTGCCTTGATGATATGTCTGCTCTTGCCCTAAATTCTATAAAACCCAAGTATGTGGTTAGTGAAGAAGGTAAAATTTATACTACTGCTTTAAATGAAATTGACAAGCAAGAAGAAATTTCTATAACTGCTCAAGTTATTAGAGCTGTAGAAAAAGTTTCAACAAATCCTAAGCACCATGAATATAGATAAGGTAAGAGACCCTATGATTAACTAATTGATTAGATCATAGCGGTCTTATTTTTTTATTTATTTTCATTGCTTTTATACTTTTCATATATTTCTTTTACATACATAGTTAGTTTTTCTTTATCATTACATTTAGGATCTTTAATAACCATTTCTAATAATTCATCTAATATTTTTCCTATTACTATGCCTTCCTTTACCCCTAAATTTATTAAATCTTTTCCTGTAATTTTCAAGTCAGACTTCCTATATGCTTCTTCATTTTTCATAATTTCATCTAAAATTAATTCTATTCTCATCTTATTTAAATTAAATTGAGTTATAATTTCTAAGTTTTCTTCTTTTAAAAATATTTTTGTTATATATTTTATAATTATTAATTCTCCTAATACATCTAATCCTATACCTTGTAATAGTCTTTTAATATATACTTTATCTTCATAAATTGGAGTATCATAATATGCTATAAGTGTACTTACATTCTTTATTGTCCTATTGTCATAATGTAGTTCTTTAAGAATTTCTCCACATTTAATGCTTATATTTATGTCTTGTTTAGGTATTAACTTAGATGTATCACCTTTATAATCAATTCTTATGTTATTTTCATCTTTATTACTTTTTAATATATAGTACAAAAATATAGTTAATCGCAAATAAAGTTTTTTAGGACATCCCTCTATAACCTTAATACATTCTTTTACCTTAAATGAATCATAAATATATTTTTCTTCATCTTTATATAGATAAGTTACTAATATATGCATAATCCCCATACTAATCATATATTTAATTCCATCACCAGGATAATCACATAGTATTAGCTTATTTAACTCTACAATTATTCTCTCCCTAGAAATTTTCTTAAGAAGCGCCTTGTTATTCTCCATGGCAATTAGAGTTTCTTTTTCTATTTTGTAGTTTAACTGTGCCATAAATCTTAATCCTCGCATTATCCTTAATGAGTCTTCTTTAAATCTTTTATTTGATTCTCCTACACACTTTATAACCTTATTTTTTATATCCTTAATTCCATTAAAATAATCTATTATTCCTACTTTATGATTATAAGCTATAGCATTTATAGTAAAATCTCTTCTTCCTAAATCATCTATAAGTTTTGAAGTAAATTCTACTCTATCTGGTCTTCTCCCATCGGAGTAATCCCCATCTACTCTAAATGTAGTTATTTCTACCGCTTCATTTTCCATTAATACTACCACTGTTCCATGTTCAATTCCTACATCTATAGTTTTTTTATCTATAAATATTTCCTTTATCTCCTTTGGAGTTGCTGAGGTACATATGTCCCAGTCATTAGGATTTTTACCTATAATACTATCTCTTACACATCCTCCTACTATATAAGCTTCAAAACCATTTTTTTCTATTTCATTAATACAATTCTCTATATACCTTGGCATGTCAATATACATACTTATACCTTCTCCTTAAATACACCTGTTTAATTTTACAATGTAATTTCTACCACAAAGCTGTTTAATATTAAAATTAAAATATAAAAAACAACAAAAAAGTTTTTAAATTGTTACTATTTCGTAATGATTATACATAATATATCCTTTATAATTATTAGTATAAAACATAATAACTAATTAAAGGAGATTCTTATGAAAAATACTTTATTTCATTCTAAAAAAAATAATAACTCACATGGTAAACTCTGTGTAATGGCTTCTATATTTTGCTTCATATTTATAGGAATTTCAGTATTTGCTAATGCAAAAGAGAAAGAATATCAGTTTAAAAATAATGAATTATCTACTGAAATAGAATCCCTTAAAGCTACAAAGGCTAATTTACATAAAGCAAATAAGAACTTGCTAGAGTCAGGTTCAAATTTAGATGCCTTACTTGATGAACTTGCTGAAATTAATAATTAACATAAGGAGCTAAAATCATGAATTACAATATTAATCTTGAATCATCAAAAAGGAAAGTTAGAAGAAGGAAGAAACCTTCTATACTAAGTATTATATACTTATCAGCTTTATGTTTATGTTTTTTTATATCAATATTAGCAACAACAAAAATGTTTGTAGCTTCTAGTAAGCAAAGTAATCTATTAAAAGAAATCGATTCTTTATCATCCTCTAACAAATCTATACTTGCAGAAAATATTAAGTTAGAAAAAGAACTAAGTGAAAAACAATCGACTTATGATAAGGCAATGTCACAAAAAAAGATTGCTCATTTAACCTTTGACGATGGGCCTTCATCTAATACCTTGAAACTGTTAGATGTACTTGACAAATACAATGCTAAAGCGACTTTTTTTGTAATATACAAAGACGGCTATGATGATATTTATAGAGAAATCGTTAATCGTGGACATGTTCTTGCTAATCATACATATAGTCATAATTATCAAAAGATTTATTCATCTACTAAGGCTTTTATTAGTGATGTGGAAGCTCTTGATAATAAGCTAAAAGAAATAACCGGTAAAGAACCCTCTAAAATTTTACGATTCCCTGGTGGTTCAAATACAGGATATATGAGTGAACATAAAAATATGCCTAATTGTATTTTTAAAGCTCTAAAAGACCGTGGGTACACCTATTTTGACTGGAATGTTGATTCTTCAGATGCTACTAAGGTAACATTGGATGAAAAAAGTATAATAAAAAGTGTTCTTGATGGTAGCTCTAACGTTAATACAGCTAATATATTAATGCATGATACAAACTTCAAATATACCACATTAGATGCAATGCCAAAAATTCTTGAAGGTTTAAAAGCTCAAGGATATGTATTTAGACCTTTAAAGCATGATTCAGCTGCTATTCGTTTTATAAATTAACAATTGAATTTTGTAACTTTAACCAATTACAAAGTCTATTTATAAGAGTTGTTTCAAAATAATTCACTAAATCTTACTAGTATTGAGCTTGTACTTTAATAAAATTTAGCTTATTTTGAGACAACCCTTTAGTTATTTTATATGCTAATATTCCAAAATATTTTCTTTTCTCTTATTAATTTTCCCCATTATATACACAGCTAGAATTCCACTTACAAATCCAACTACTGCTCCACCTAACACATCAGAAAAATAATGAACATACAAATATATTCTAGAAAAACCTATTAAAACTGCCAAAGCTATAAAATAAAACTTATATCTCTTAATATATGTGGAAAGTACATATGCTACAGCTATAGAAGATGCAGTATGACCTGATGGAAAAGAAAAGCTACTAGGTAGCTTTATCAAAGGATTATCTATAGGATATGAAATAATGGGTCGTACTCTCTCCACTAAATGCTTTATTACTCCCTCTGTTAAAATTGTACCTATAGATATTGCTAGTAAACTTGTTATTCCTACTTTTCTATATTTTTTAGTGCATATAAGAATAATGCTAATTGCTATCCATATAAACCCTGCATCTCCCAGCCTTGTTATGAATGGCATTATAGTATCAAAAATTTTATTCTGTAATCCAAAAGCTATAGCATCAGTTATTCCCTTATCTATTCCGTATAGCCATTGATTCATTAGTTTATCCCTTTCTTAAATAATCTTTTCTATATTTTGTTTTTTGTTACTATTACTTGCTTCTAACTTTAATTGAATATGTCCTTAATTCCAATAATCTCTTCAATATATGGTTTCCCACTAGAGGTGTATATATCTTTTAATTCAGATACTGTTACACCCTTTATTCCTAAGTATATCTTTTCTTTATTAACCTGTTCCCTCTGCCCTTTATTTTCCTTTTCATAACCCTTTTTATTTACAAATACTCCTATTACATCGTGAACTATATAATAACTATTTTTATAATTTCCTATAAACATAGCTACATGTCCATTCAGAAATATAAGGGTTCCGGGTTTCAAGCTATCTAATATTTTCATTCTTTCATGATAAGTCATTTCTTTATGAACAAGCAATGTTTTCCCAACAGATTTTTTTAATTGATCACCACTATTTCTTGGAAATTGTATTCCAAAACTTCTAAAGGTATCTATGATAAGGGAAGAACAATCTCTTCCATTGAATTCTCCACCCCACCCATACCTTTCTCCTTGGAATTTAAATATTTGTTTTAATATATTACTTCTACTACATTTTAAATATCCTCTACGAACATCTTCATTATATGGAATTAAAATATTAGTAAACTTTAATTCACCATTACTTTCTCTTAGCGGATATTTAACTACATAATTACCTTCACTATACATATCATAAATTAATTCTTTCTTGCTCAAATTAGTTTCTATAGGTAGTTTTACTCCCATATCAATATCTAAATTTCTTAATGCCTCTATAAAAGGATTATAACCGAGATTTATCTTTTTACCTGTAACTACAATGAAATCTTTGCATTTACAATATTCTTCTATTTCTTTTTTACTTCCAAGAGCTATATTATCTTTTTTAATCCATCCTGAATAATTATAGGTTTTACAAAAACACCACTTTCCATCTTTACTAAAAGCATATATAATACAAGGTTCCACTGCATATATAGCACTTTCCATAAATCTGTCTAAATCGTATTCTTTATCCCCCTTAAACACTCTATCACTAGTAGGAAATGTTCTTATACTTCCCCTCTTTACTAACAATCCATATTCTATAGAAATTTTGTCCCTTATTTCATTTAAATTCATATTATCAATAAGTTTATCATAATATTCCTTGTTTACTTTACTACCATTCTTGTATCTATCACCTTCTGGAATCTTGCTTACACAATTTATCATAGTAATTACATATTCTTTAGATACTTCATTCTCCTCATTAAATATATCATAAATATATCCCTTTTTAATTCCTTCAGCATTGTATTTTTCTATTTCATCCTTAGTGAGAATAATATCTTTACTTCTCTTGCATAACTTTATCCATAAATCACTATAGTACATTTCATCCATAACATTTAGATTAGTATTATGATTCATTGTATATCCTCACCTCTAACTATATATTTTTACTTAAATATTTCTTAATTTTAAGCAATCCTTAATATAATTATACTATTTATTTGCTTAACATATTATAAATTTACATAAATATAAATTAAATGTAATCCTTTCTTGTTATTCTTTATTTACTTGACAATTTGTATTGACATTAAACATATATATGCTAAAATAAAGTTAATAATTTCTGCATCATAACTCAAAATTTATGATATAATAGAATAATAATTAATAATATTATCGCAATGAAGAGGACAGTAGATATGTCACTTTATTTACAGAGAGAAAGCATAGTAGCTGAAATTGCTTTTAAGTAAATCATGTTGAAGACCACCTCTGAGTGACTCTAATAAAGTCCGTTAACTACGTTATAGTTTTTAGAGTGGTCCTTTATATCACTTATTTAAATTAGTTATCTTTATAATCTAATTTAAATAAGTTTAAGGACAATTTGGGTGGAACCACGGGTATACCTCGTCCCTTTTCTTTATGAAAAGTGACGAGTTTTTTATTTTATATAAGATGAAACTCCATCTCACATAGGTTGGATGAAGTAAGTTCGAGGAACCAAATAAAAGATTTGGATTCTCACTTAAAGTTTTTGGATAGAATATTAAGTATAGAAGGGAGATTTTTAAATGATTAAAATTACTTTAAAAGATGGATCAGTTAAAGAATTAGAAAATGAAATGAGTATTATTGAAATTGCAAAAAGTATTTCTGAAGGACTCGCTAGAGTCGCTACAGCTGGAACAGTAAATGGAAAAACTGTAGACCTTCGTTATATAGTTAAAGAGGATTGTGAATTGAATATTTTAACTTTTAATGAGGATGAAGGTAGAAGAGCTTTTAGACATACAGCTGCTCACATATTATCACAAGCTGTTAAAAGACTATTTCCTGAAGCAAAACTTGCTATAGGACCCGCTATAGATAATGGCTTCTACTATGACTTCGACCTTGAAGGTGGATTTTCTAACGACNNAAAATAGAAGCTGAAATGAAAAAAATAGTTAAGGAAGATTTATCAATTGAATGTTTTCAACTTCCTAGAGAAGAAGCGATTAAACTTATGAAGGAACAAGATGAACCTTATAAGGTAGAACTTATAGAAGATCTACCAGAAGGTGAAATCATAACTTTCTATAAACAAGGTGAGTTTACTGACCTTTGTGCTGGTCCTCACTTAATGACTACAAAACCAGTAAAAGCTTTCAAGTTAACTAAACTTGCAGGAGCTTATTGGCGAGGAAACGAAAAAAATAAAATGCTTGCTCGTATTTATGGAACTGCCTTTACAAAGAAATCAGAACTAGATGAATACCTAGAAGCTGTAGAAGAAGCTAAAAAACGTGACCACAATAAGCTTGGAAGAGAACTAAAGTTATTTACTACCTCTGAACCAATAGGTCAAGGTCTACCTCTTCTAATGCCTAAGGGTGCTAGAATTGTTCAACTTCTTCAAAGATGGGTTGAAGATGAAGAGCAAAAAAGAGGCTACCTTTTAACTAAAACACCATTAATGGCTAAAAGTGATTTATATAAAATATCTGGACACTGGGACCATTATAAAGAAGGAATGTTTGTACTAGGTAATGAAGAAAAGGATAATGAAGTATTTGCATTAAGACCTATGACTTGTCCATTTCAATTCACAGTTTATAAAGCTGAATCTAAAAGTTATAGAGACTTACCTCTAAGATATGCTGAAACTTCTACATTATTTAGAAATGAATCTTCTGGAGAAATGCATGGATTAATTCGTGTAAGACAATTTACAATTTCTGAAGGTCACCTTGCATGTAGACCAGATCAACTTGAAGATGAGTTTAAAGGGGTAGTTGACTTGATTAACTATATGCTTGATACTCTAGGTCTTAGAGAAGATATTAGTTATAGATTATCTCTATGGGATGAAAATAATAAAGAAAAATATATTGGAGAGCCTGAAGCTTGGAATGCGGTTCAAAATAAGATGAGAGAAATCTTAAATCATCTTGGAATTGAATATACTGAAGCTGTTGGTGAAGCTGCCTTCTATGGTCCTAAACTTGATCTTCAGATTAAAAATGTTCATGGTAAAGAGGACACTATAATTACAGCTCAAATAGACTTCTCTCTTGCTGAAAGATTTGGAATGACTTATGTAGATAAGGATGGTCAAGAAAAATATCCATATGTTATTCACAGAACTTCTATTGGTTGCTATGAAAGAACTCTTGCCCTTCTTATTGAAAAGTATGCAGGAGCATTCCCAGTATGGCTTGCACCAGTTCAAGTTAAACTACTTCCAATCTCTGAGAAGTATCATGACTATGCTGATGAAGTTTATGCTGAACTTAAGAAAAATAATATTAGGGTTGAAGTTGATTACAGAGCAGAAAAAATTGGTTATAAGATTAGAGAAGCACGTAATGAAAGAGCTCCTTATATCCTAGTTGTAGGAGAGAAAGAAGCTGAAAATAAAGAAGTTGCAGTAAGAAGCCGTAAAAATGGAGATGAGGGTTCAATTTTTATAGATAACTTCATTGAAAGAATTATCAAAGAAATTGAAAGTAAAGAAAGATAATAGAGTAAACAGACTTTAATGTAACTAAGGACTGAGAAAATCTCAGTCCTTTTATTATACTAATTTTTAACTCTATATGTAAAAAGAGCTATTTTAAAATAGATAGCTCCATATTAAAATAGCCACTTTCATTAACTATAAACTATAGTAATTTACTTGAGCTAATACTTCCTAAGAATGGTGGATGTTCCCCATTTTTAGGAATACCAATAACTATTGCACATAGCAAAACAAAAACTCCCATTACACACATTTTTTTACAAAACTTACTCATTTATCAAAGCACCTCCTTTATACATATTTTATCATTGAAGGAAACAGATTGCAATAAACTCTGTATCATATATAAACACTTTTCTGCCTTTTCATATTCTTTATTTTTAAAATAAAGTTCTTGAAGTTTAGTATAATATTTTATCTTCAAATCTGAATTATTAGTATTTTTCAAAACCCCAATAGCAGCTTCTATAACCTTTTCTAATTCTTCTTTCATATTTAATTCACAGTAAATTTTCTCAAGAAGTTCGTATCCCTTAAATATATACTCATAATCATTATATTCATTAGCTTTCTCAATGCCCAGTTCTACTATCATTATAGCCTCGTCATACAGCTTTTTACTAACATAAATATTAGCTTTTTCAATTAAAGTGTGAGATACATTTTTATTATCAACCTTATTCCTAATTTGTTGAGACTTATTATAGTAATCTAAAGCCTTGGATAATCTTTCTTCTCGTCTATATAAGGAACCTAGATTGTTATATATGAGTCCTAATAGCTTAGTGCTTTCCTTATCGTTTCTTTCCTTTACTATTTCAATTAATTCCTGAAGTATTGTAATTGCATTATCTATTTCATTTAATCCTTCATAACAGTTGGCCTTTAATATATTTACATAAACATAATTTAAAAATTCTTTTTCAAACTCAATCCTATTGATAAATTTATTTATGATATCTATAGCTTCATGAAATTTATTTATACAGCTATATGCTACTGATAAATTATATGTAGCATACTTTAAAACCTTTTCATCCTTAAACATCTCTGCATTATATATAGCTTTATTAAAATATACAATAGCCTCTTCATAATCAAGAAGTAGTGATTTAGAGTACCCTAATCTATTATAAACGTAACATATTTCAATATTTAGTTCTTCCCCTCTTAAAATATCCATAGAATAAAAATAGTTTTTATAGGCTTCTAGATATTGATTTTCTTCAAAATAAAGATCTCCCTTTCTTCTGTACACCTTGGCTTCAATTGAGTTTAAGTTATATCTTTCTCCAATATTCATAATTTGGTTTAACTCATCCATAGATAAATCATTTTTAAGGGCTTTTTCGCAATATAATTTAGCATCCTCTTCTACACTTCTTGAAAAATAATCTTCTTCTAGCTCTAATTCAATATTTAATTCTTTAGCTTTTTTCATAAACTTTTCAGCAATAGTCTTTGATGCCTGTAATGTAATATTCCTTCTTCCATTTTCCAACAAACCTAAATATCCTCTGGTAAAATGAGAATCTTGAAATTCTTGCTGAGTCATTTTTAGTTGTTTTCTTAATAACTTTATTTTTTTATTTCCACTTAAAAACTCCACACTTTTCTCCATAGCCTTCTTATTAAACCCCTTCTATACCTAAGTTTTAATTTATTATTTTCTACTTCATCTTAAATCATATCATTTTTAAATTCATACTACAATAAATTGGATACTACATTTATATATAATATGTATTTCAAATACATATTATTCCATAAAAATATATTCTTTTTTTATATCTTTATAAAATTTTAAGCTGAAAATAAAAATTTATTTACAGGATACTACATTTTTTGCGATACAATATGTAATATTCATTGTTTCACTGTAAACTGTTAAAGTAATTTGACTTAAACTTTTTATAGCATTTTTGATACAAAAATATATAATAAAAGTATAATATTAATAAGGGGATGATTTTATGAACAAAAAACTAATCTCAATTCTTGCAACTGTAGCTTTAGCTGCAACCTTCACTTTTCAACCTGTAAATGTACAAGGCTTAGAAAAACCTACAAAAAATAAAGCAGATATCTTAAAGGAATTCAAAAATTTAAACAAAGGTAAGGAGAAAGTTCACATTGATAACAAAGATGGAATGAAACTATTTATAAGCGGTATCCTATCTGAAACTGTTAATCCATCTTCTAGTAGTGTTATTGATTTCTTAAATGAAAACATGTCACTATTCAATATGAAAAATATTAAAAATAACTTTTCTCTTATCACTGCTGAACAAGATGATTTAGGATTTACCCATATAAAACTTCAGCAAACCTTTGATGGGAAAAAAGTTTATGGAAAAACTATAACTGCACACTTTGATAAAAATGGTGTTATTACTGGACTAACAGGAACTTTAGAAAATAGAATATCCTCAGTAACTAAAAAGAATAATAAACCCCTTACTGCAGATAAAGCTATAGAAATAGCTAAAGCTTCTAAGACATTTACTGAATTAACAGAAGAAGTAAGAGCTGAAAATTATATATACTTCGATGATAAAAATGCTTATGAAGTTTATAAAATAAACCTTGCTTATGATCTTCCTGAAATGGAAAGTTGGGAAATTTTCGTAGATGCTTATAGTGGTGATATTATAAAAACAGAAAGTTTAATAAGAGAAGCCGGTCCAGTTACTGGTACAGGCATTGCTGTAAATGGTACTACTAGAGAGTTAAATTTATACCAAAATAAAACTAACTCATATCAATTAAAAGATACTACTAAACCTATGACTGGAACTATAAACACTTATACAGCTAACTATAGAACTACAACAACTGGTACTTTAATGACAAGTTCTAGTACTACAGTTTCTGATAAAGCTGCAGTAAGTGCCCATAGCTATGCAGAAGTTGTATATGACTTTTATAAAGATTTATTTAATAGAAATAGTTTAGATAATAGAGGCATGTCCTTAACATCTGTTGTACACTATGGATCCCGTTATAATAATGCCTTTTGGAATGGATATAAAATGGTTTATGGTGATGGTGATGGCTCCTATTTTGCACCATTATCAGGAGATCTTGATGTAGTTGCTCACGAAATGACTCATGGAGTAACTTCAAATTCTGCAGACCTAGCTTATGAATATCAATCCGGAGCATTAAACGAATCCATGTCAGATGTTCTAGGTGTTTTAGTACAAACCTACGACAAGTACAATGTTGCAAATGGTGGTCAATGGACATTCAATTCTTCTGATTGGGTAGTTGGAGATGAAATTTATACTCCAAAAGTATCAGGAGACGCATTAAGAAGCTTAGCAAATCCAACACTATATGATCAACCTGCTCACATGAATAATTATCAAAATCTACCAAACACACAAGCCGGAGACTGGGGTGGCGTTCACATCAACTCTGGAATTCCTAATAAAGCTGCTTATTTAGTTGCTCAAAATATAGGCTGTGAAAAAACTGCTCATATATATTATAGAGCATTAACTGTTTATTTTAACTCCACTACAAACTTCTCTCAAGCAAGACTTGGTTTAATACAAGCTGCTACAGACTTATATGGAGCTAATTCAACTGAAGTACAAGCAGTATCTAATGCTTTAACATCAGTTGGAATTCTAGGTAACTAGCAGTACACCTATTTATAAAAATTTAAACTCTATATCTAGTATTATGATTAGATATAGAGTTTTTTATTTTTATTTATAATAGGATAATGCCTTTTTACCCATCTTAGTCCATACTGACTTAAATGTGCTTTTATCAACCTTTGCATTTTTAACTCCAGTTAAAGGATCATTATAATATATTGAATTCTCATCCATACCTGTGATTAATACTGCATGTTGAGTAAAATAAGAATTTATAACCCTTCCATTACTAGTCCAAGTATGAGAGACTTTCGGTTCTTTAAAAGTAGATGTTATCCATACTACAATTGGTCTTCCACTTAATAGTACATTTTCCAACTCACCATAATCACAACCTGTCAAATCTAGTGCTTTATCTGGTAAGTATTCATTTATTACTGGTGCAAGAGCCACAGGATCTATAGAATATCCAGGAGTTTTACCTGTTATATCTCCAACAAACCCCTTCTTTGGGTTTCCCCATTCTATTATATTGCCTTTTGAATCATATTTAATTGGAGTTAAATCCCTCTTTACCTTCCCAATTACAGAATCCTTACTAACGTTAACTCCTGCATAATTTAGCATCATAGTTAAGGATGTTGCCTCACATCCGTTTTTATATTCTGGCAACTGACTAATTATAGCTACATCTAGGTTTATTTGCTTTGATGCATTTAATGCTTTTTCTAATTCATCTTTCTTTCTCTGAATCTCTTCTTCTTTTAATCGCTTTTCTTCAGCCTTTTTAGCTTCTGCTTCTTCCTTAGCTTTTCTTTCAGCTTCTTCTTTTGCTGCCTTTTCTTCAGCTTTTTTCCTTCTCTTTTCTTCCTTCTCAAGCCTAGCTTCTTCCTCTGAACTTATATAACTAACATTGCCCTTGCTAGCTAAAAAACTCATATGATCTTGAAGAGCACTAACCTTTTTACTTTCACAAATATATATGTTAAATGTAATTACTAATGCTACAAAGGAAAGTGCTAATATAAACAATGTAAAAAGCCTTTTCATAGTACTCCCTCCTCGTATACAGCTCCTATGGACTATTAATTAAAATCCACCTTTTTAATATTATCGTCAAGTTCTGATTGTACTTTAGGTGGTTTAGTTGCAATATATACAGCTGCTATAATAATTATTGAACCTATTATTTGACTAAATCTCAAAGTTTCTCCAAGTATAAAGAAGCTAAATATAAATGTAACTACAGGACATAGATTTAAGAATAAAGTAGATATACCTACATCTAATTCTTTAAACGCAAAATTATATCCAAAGTTTCCAAAAGAAGAGCATATTAATGCTAAAAACAAAAGATTTAAAATTATATTACCATTAATCATCTGGAAGTTTATAGCTTCAAAAGGTAATAAGGGTATAAATGCTAGTGTACCAAAAATAGACTGATAGGTTGTAATGGTTATGTTAGAATATTTTTTAAACAGAGGCTTTGTAATTATTAAATACCCACACCATGCTATTACACTACCAAACATATAAAGATATCCTGATAAAGACCCCCCTAATACATCTTTTCCTATAACTAAATAAATTCCAAATATAGATACTATAATACCAATTACACTTAATCTAGATATCTTTGTTTTATAAAATATTTTATCTGCTATTATTGCTGCTACAGGTAAAGTAGCTACTATTATGGATGCTGAATTAGCAGACACCCTTAATATACCATTATTTTCAAAGAAGAAATATAAGGTGATAGCAAAAATTCCACTAACAGCCAATCTCGCATAATCTTCTTTATTAACTTTCTCCTTATTTGTAAATTGTTTTATTATAATAAGTGTTACAGTGGCAATAAAAAACCTAACAAAGGCCATTGCTACAGGTGAAAATGCATCTAATACTACTTTTATACTAACAAAAGAAATTCCCCAAGCTACCACTACACCTATTAACGTTATGTACGCTAATGCTTTTTTTGTCTTCATAATTTTTCCCCCTCTCTGCATGCTTAATTATATCATAATCTTGTACTATTTCTATTATTAATATAAACATTTATTATACTCTAGCATCTTATATTGATATAATAAATCCACTACACTTATTAAAATCTTATAAATGTAATGGATTATTTTTTATTTTATAACTTTGTGGCATATTTTTTTTCAAAATAGTGAACTACTTCATACATTAAATAAGCAATTATTGAGAGAATAACCACACTCATCATTACCATATCTAATTGTGCTACTTGTCCTCCATATACTATTAAGAAACCAAGTCCTTTTTTTGCTACTAAAAATTCTCCCATTATAACTCCTACCCAAGAAAGTCCTACACTAATCTTTAGTGCAGATATAAAAGTTGGTGTCGTAGCAGGAATGATTAAGTTAGTTAAAATTTTAAACTTTGACGCACCGAAGGTCATTAAGAGTTTTATTTTATCTTCTTCTACTTCTCTAAAACCTGAAAGTATACTTATTATTGTAGAAATTATAGAAATTAATAATGCCATAATTATAATTGCCTTAATTCCATTCCCCGCCCAGAATATTATTATAGGTCCTAAAGCCACCTTAGGAAGTGCATTTAGTACTACAATATATGGATCTAAAACATTGGAAAGAAAGTGTGACCACCACAACATTATTGCAATTATAGTTCCTAAAAAGGTTCCTAAGGTAAATCCAATTATAGTTTCAAAACAAGTTATTGTTATATGATTAATTAAAGCTCCTTCATTATACAACTTCATAAAGCTCTTAAACATTCTTAATGGTGTACTGGTTAAAAACGGGTCAATAATCTTTAAATTGCCTAATACCTCCCAAAGAAGAAAAAATGCAACTAATATAAGTATTCTAGTAAAAATAATCTTTCTTCTGCTTCTTTTTACCTTCTTTAAATATTCTTCATGTTCCTTACTTATCATCATAATCCATCTCCTTCCATATATCATTAAAATATACTCTAAACTTACTGTGTTCACGACACTTTAAAGGAGTTAGATTTTCTCCATCAAATTCTATCTTTATAATTTTCTTTATTACTGCTGGTCTTTTTGATAAAACTATTATCCTAGATGACATAGACACAGCCTCTGAAATGTCATGGGTGACCATAATGGCTGTTTTACCTTCATTTTTAATTATTTCATATATTTCATCACTTACATTTAGTCTAGTTTGATAATCTAAGGCTGAAAATGGTTCATCTAAAAGTAGAACTTCTGGGTCTAAAGCTAAGGTTCTAATTAAAGCAACTCTTTGCCTCATGCCACCTGATAACTGTCTTGGATAATGATCCTTAAACTCCCATAAATTATAGTTTTTTAATAATTTCTCTAATTTTATTTTGGCATCATCATTCATCATTTTTTTAATTTTTAATCCTATACTTACATTCTGCAATACCGTTAACCATTCAAAAAGTTGATCCTTTTGAAACATGTATCCAATTTTATCTGAGTACCCTTCTTGAACACGTCCATCAACTAATATATTTCCTGAAGAAGCTTCAATAAGCCCAGATACTATATTTAAAAGTGTGGATTTTCCGCATCCTGAAGGTCCAACTATACTTACGAACTCTCCACCGTTTACTGTGAAGTTAATATCTTTTAATGCAACAGTCTCTGCAGATAGTGTATGATAATTCATATAAACATTCTTTATTTCAATTGTATTCATATCTCCATCTCCATATCTTTATTTTTTATCTTGTTAGTTTTCTAATTTCTTTTCTATAATTACTTATAATCCTTAGCTTTAAAGTTCTTTAATATTTTATAGTACTAATATATGAGGTTATAATAAATGTTGATAATAAAACTTATACCTTATATAAATAAAAGGAATATGCCTTTAAAATCCTAAAGACATGTTCCTTTAAAATTATTTATTTGTATATACAATCTATAGATTTCAATTATGCTTAAAAATCATTTTTCTTTATTTCTTCATTGCCTTTTCACTAATTGAATTATTAACTATATCTTTAAATGGTGGTCTTTTAGTTAGAAGCTCAGAGTCATAGGATTCTATAATATCCATTAATCTATTCATATCCTCTTCGCTTACTGTTGGAGTTTTAGCATAGGCTTCTATTTTTTTATAATTCCTCACAACTGTTGCTATTACTTCTTCATTTGTTCCTGGAAAGAACTCTTTTATAGAAGTGGCAACTGTAGTATCCTTATTAGACATTACCCACTCCTGGCCTTTTTGAATAGCCTTAACAAATCTTACTAACAAATCTTCATTCTCATTAATATAAGATTGAATAGTATAAAAACATGTATATGGAAGGTTTCCCGCACTTTCTCCAATAGATGCTACTACAGATCCATTTATTTCATTCGCTATTACACTAGCAGTTGGTTCAAATATTGCAGCATAGTCTCCAGTACCGCCTTTGAATGCTCCTGGAACTGCATCAAATGCTATATTAGTAACTAAATTTAAGTCCTTTTCTTTGTCAATATTCTCATTTTTTAATACATACTCAAGAGCCATTTCAGGTACTCCACCCGGTCTTCCTCCTACAATTGTCTTTCCTTTAATGTCTTGCCATGAAAAATCACTATGTTTTTCTCTAGATACTAAGAATGATCCATCCTTTTGAGTTACCTGTGCAAATACCACTGGATAATCTTCTCTACCTTGATTATAAATATACATTACTTGCTCTGGTCCTGAGAATCCAATATCAACACTTCCACTAATAAGTTGTTGCATAGTTTTATCTGCACCTTGGCCTGTGGAAAGTTCAATCTCAATTCCTTCTTCTTCAAAGAATCCCTCACTAATTGCTGCATACATTGGTGCATAAAAAATGGATCTAGTTACTTCATTAAGTCGTATAGTTGTTATTTTATCTTTATTTCCTTGATTTTCTTTGTCTGATGTCTTATTTTTATTACATCCTGTAAATAAGCTAACACATATAAATGCACAAATTAAAGCACTTAATAACTTAATAGTTTTCTTTCTCATAATTTCCTCCTAGAATAATATTAGTAATACAGTTTAACACTTCACTTCTCATACTCTATAATATGTAGAATAATGATTTTTGCTAACTAAAGTTTATAACTAATAATTATTAATATTGAAAAAGTATAATTGTATAACCTAAAAATACTGTGCCATTTGACATGTATCATAGCCCATGTTAGTATCCTTGTGTAGCATTACTGAATTTATATATTCTATTCATTTTAAAATATAAGGAGGATTTCTATGTCTATAGCAATAATGGCATGTAGAAAGTTAGTCGGTCAATGTGCTGGAACTGGATGTTTTGATGCCTATAACAATTTAACTGATGCCTTTCGAAAGTATGAAAATTCAAAACCTATATTATCAAGCTTCTTCTATTGTAGTGGTTGTGATACAACTATATCAGATCAAGAAGATTGGAATCATAAAATAGAGCAACTTAAAAGAAAAAAAGTCGATACCATTCATATAGCTCTTTGTATAGATGTTGAGTGTGATAATTATAATAAGCATGAAAAGCTTTTAAAGAATCATGGATTTAATGTAATTCATGGAACTCATAAATAATTAGATTTATTATATAATTTAAAGAAATCAATTAAAATCTAATATTAATAATTATATTAAAAAGTGACTAATAGATAAAAGTTCAATTGGTCACTTCTATATTTTTATCATATATTTTATCACCTAATTGTTAGTAATAGCTCCAATTCATTTTATCACCTATATAGTTACATTTATTTATAAAATTATATATATTGTATTTTTATGTTATAATATAATTAAAATATACAAGGAGATGATAAATTTGGAACTTAATTGGAGTCTTAAAGAGCTTTATTCTTCCTTTGAATGCAATGAATTTAAAGAGGATTTGAATAAGCTAGATGAACTTATAGAAAATTTCATAACTACTACTAATAACATTATTGATAGTACAGATTCACCTGCTAAGTTGTTAGAAAATTTCATATCTATGAATATAGAAGTAAAAACTCTAGCAAGAAAATTAGGTAGTATGGTTCACTTAACTCTTAGTGTAGATACCAAAAATTCAACTGCTTTAAAATATGATGATATTCTTTCTTCTAAAATTAGTAATCTAGCTGAAAGCGAAGCTAAAATTACAAAATGGATTGGTAATCTTAAAAATTTAGATAAAATAATTCAAGGTTCTAGATTGCTTAGTGAACATAATTTTTTCCTTAAAGAAAAAGCAGAAAATGCAAAATACATGCTAAGTGATAAAGAAGAAGCTATAATAGCAAAAATGAAAAATACTGGATCAGACGCTTGGTGCAAACTTAAAAACGTGCTAACCTCTGGCCTTATGGTTGATATAGAACTATATGGAGAAAATAAACAACTACCTTTATCTATGATTAGAAACATGGCTTATGAAGCTGACTCAACTATTAGAAGAAAAGCTTATGATGCTGAAATTAAGGCTTATGAAAAAATTCATGATGGTATGGCTGCTGCTATTAATGGAATAAAGGGTGAAGTTATAACACTTTGTGATATGAGAGGATTTTCTTCTCCACTAGATAAGACTCTTTTTAATTCAAGGATGGATAGAAAAATTTTAGACTCTATGCTAGACGCTATTAAAGAATATCTTCCTATATTTAGAAAGTATCTCAAAAGAAAAGGAGAACTTTTAGGCCATAAAAACGGTCTACCATTTTATGATTTATTTGCACCTATGGGTAATGCTGATATGACTTACACCTATGAAGATGGATGTAAGTGTGTAATTGATAATTTTAGAACCTTTAGTGATGACTTAGCAGATTTTGCTAAAAATGCCATGGAAAAATCATGGATAGATGTTTTACCTAAAGAAGGAAAGGTAGGAGGTGCATTTTGCTCTAGACTTCCTCATGTAGGTGAGAGTAGGGTGTTATTAAACTATGGTAATACCTTTAGTGATGTAGTTACCCTTTCCCATGAGCTTGGTCATGGGTATCATGGATATTGCCTTAACAATGAAAGTATATTAAATGCACATTATCCTATGCCAATAGCAGAAACAGCTTCTAACTTCTGTGAGACTATAGTAAAAAAAACAGCTATTAGAACAGCTACTAAAGATGAGGCTTTCTCTATCTTAGAAACTGAAATTAGTGACTGTACTCAAGTTATAGTTGATATTTATAGTAGATTTCTATTTGAGAGTGAATTATTTAAAATAAGAAAAGAAAATTCTCTTAGTGTAAAAGATTTAAATGAAATAATGATTAGTGCTCAAAAAGAAGCTTATGGAGATGGCCTCGATTCTAACTTCCTCCATCCATACATGTGGGCTTGTAAAACTCATTACTATTATGCTGAAAATAATTTCTATAACTTTCCTTATGCCTTTGGTCAATTATTTGCAAAAGGTCTTTATGCAGAATACTTAAAGAGGGGCGATTCCTTCCCTGAACAATATAAAACCCTTCTTTCGGCAACAGGAAAAAATTCTTTAAGTGATGTAGCTAAAATAATGAATATTGATATCTCTTCTAAAGACTTTTGGATAACTTCTTTAAAAATGATAGAAGAAGACATCAATCTCTTCTTAAAATATAATAGTTAAAGTATTGAAGATTATATTAGAAATTTAAGAAAACAGTCTGATTTAAATTACTCTAAATCAGACTGTTATTATTTTGCATACTTAGTAAATTAGTAAAATCTAAACTATTTCTCTAAGCCTGCAGCTTCTCTTATTTTATCTATATTCTTATCTTCTTTATTTTTCTGAAGCATCATGTAAACATATATTGGTATTCCTACAAGCATTAAGATAAATCCATACATTACTACATCAGCTCCTGTTCCATATATAGCATATATAGAATAAGCAAATGCAAGTAATGAGAAGAATGAACTCTTTAAGAAGTTTATAAAGCTAAAATCTTTTGATTTCTTACATAGTAATACTATTTCAGCAGCGGCTGAGAATGTGTATGCTGGTAAGAATGATAATGTAGCTAGTAATATCATAAAGTCAAAGGCACTTCTAAGAGACCCTACATAGTTCATTATTAATAGTAAATTCATGCATACACTTCCTATAACAAGAGATGCCACAGGAGTATTAAATTTAGGATTTATACGTTTAAATATTGCTGGGAATAATCCATCTTCAGCTGCTCCAACGGCACTTCTAGCTGTTGTTAATAACCATCCAGAAGTTGCTCCTAAAGTAGAAATTAATGCACCAGCTGCTATGAAAGTTCCCCCCCATGAAGCTCCTGTAGCTTTTTTTATAATATCTGCTAGTGGTGCATCTGAGTTTGCAAGAGCTGATTGATCCATAGCACCCATAGAAACAATACTCATTACTATATATATAGCAGACACTATTAATATTCCATATATAGTACTTTTTTTAATATTTTTCTCTGGATCTTTTATTTCTCCGCCTGCTACTGTAGCACTTTCTAATCCTACAAAAGCCCATAGTGCTATAGCTATAGCTGATGGTAATGTTCCCATTCCACTTACTTCTGGACTAGATACAGTCTTCATATAGCTTGGATCAAAATTTAGTGCCGCAATTACAATAAATACTACAAGTACTGCAATTTTTAATACCGTTGATATAACCCCTATTTTTCCAACATATTTTACACCATAGATATTTATTAATGTAAATATCCATACTACTGCAGAAGATATCAAGAATGCTGCTAGTGGATTGTTTGCAGCTGGAACAAAGTATGTAAAATAACTCATAAATGCTGTAATTATAGCAGCATTCCCTACCCACGCACCTATCCAAAAGGACCACGCAATTAGAAAACCTGCAAAATCACCAAAGGCAGCTCTTGTATAAACAATAGGACCTCCAGTTTTAGGCATTTTCGATCCTAAATTAGCAAAGCTTAAAGCAATAAGTAATGATCCTATTGAAGTTAAAACCCACGCTATTATAGCCACTTTCGGGTTTGTTACTCTTGCGAAACTTGCCGGTGACATAAAAATTCCTGAACCTATTACATTTCCAACTACAATAGCTGTAGCTGCAGCTAGTCCAAGATCTCTCTTTAATGAAGCATCAGTTTGAATTCCGTCTTTTTTAGCCATTTTTTTCCCCCTATAATTGATTTCATTTAAAAGTAGTTAATTTACTTTTAGAAACCTTAGACATTAATTTTTCCACTCAATTATCTAGTTTAATTTAATCGATTACAAAAATCAACCTATTTTTAAATAATTTTTTATTATTTTTAAGGGGATTTTATCGATATTTATACACAGATTATATGTTTAATGTTTATTGTGAACAATATTGTATTAAATGAATTTTTATCCATAATATATTTTCTACTTTCTATATAAAATTCTTCATAAAATCCATCATTAATTTTCATTAATATGGAACAAAACTCTATGAAGATACATTCTCCATAGAGTTTATTTAAAATTAATATTTAAATTATCTTGATATTGTAGCATTCACTTTAACTGTATTCTTTTTTAGTATAAACATTAAAAATCTTATAAGCACATATAATACTATAACAGTTGCAATTACCTCTTGAAATTTAACTACATATTTCAGCCAAAAAATTTCTTTTCCAGCTTTAATCAAAAATCCATTAGTACCCTTCATTGCAATTGCGCTTATTACCATAGGGAATGTAAATGCAGCATAACTGGGATAAAATTTAAGTTTTAACCCTTGTACAAGATACACTATTCCACATATATATAATACCATTACCAATACTGCTAAAAACATCACCATATTAATATTCTTTTCTGAAAAAGAATTTAAATATGCAGCAAGTGTAAGTGCAGCTGGAGCTGCAAATATTACTGTAGTTGGGAACGCTGGTTCTGGAATTCCCTTTACTATAAGGGTTCTATAACCTAAAACAGGAACTAGTACAATAAGTGAAATAAAGGCAATCCAGAAAAAAGCTTGTCCTAGTTCAGCTAATTTAAATGCTGGTGCAGTTATTCCACCTACACCTATTCCCACATAAACAATAAATGTACTTGGAAACATCTTCTTAATATCAAATTTAAATATGAAGTTTTTAGTATAAAATATTATTAGGCCTATATGTATTAGTACTCCAATCCACCATAGAATAACTCCAGATGAGAAAGATATTTCTTTTAAATATGCAGATAAAAGCATAACTCCCATGGAGTAAGTAGGTATAACTGCTGCAATAACAGGATTTTTCACTTCTTCTTTTACATTTTTCCAGCAAATTATAATCTTTATTGTAAGAAGTATTAATATTATTGTAGATATCACTCCAAGGATATTTTTGAATACTATATTGTATGATGATAATAAATTTCCTAATGAAGCTAAAGCTAGCATTAAAGCTGCCATTGGCAGTGGTATTTTTTTTATATAATTCATACTCATCTTCCTCAACTATTCATCAATATTTTCAATATTTAATTCTCTTACAATAATTTCTGCAGCCTTCTCAGCCATTTCTCCAGTAAATCTTATGCATTGTGCTTTATGCTCACCAGATGCCATATCCATACCTTTAGTTTGTACACTGCAACATAAGCATTTATGCTTTTGTTTAAAACTATCTTGTAATTCATAGGCTAACTGTAAAGCTTTAACGCTCTTAGGATCCTGAGGATTACTTCCTTTAGTTCTTCCAAAAAAATATCCAAGACATAAAACAGCTCCTGTAACAGCTCCACATGTACATTTTGATTTTCCAATACCTACTGGAAATCCAGAAGCCATGGCAATCATTTCATCTGGCATGTCTACTTCAAAGTTACTTTTAATAGATGCAACTATTGCTTCTGAACAATAAAACTCACCTTTTCTGAAATGTTCTTCTGCAATCTCTCTAACTTTTTTCACACTAATTTTTTCAATCATTGCATATACCCTCTTTCATACTTAATTCATCTTCATTATAACTATTTGCTAATAAATAAACTTTAATAATTATAATATTAAATAGTTATATTTTATCCATTTAAATTTCAAATAGGCTATGAATTAATATTAGGTATTTGCCAATCAATCTCCTTTTGTCCAAAAGACTTTAATATATCGTTAGTCTTAGAGAAATGCTTACATCCCATAAATCCTCTAGTAGCAGATAAAGGACTTGGATGTACTGAAGTTAAAATACAGTGATTAGGATTTGTAATAAACCTCATCTTTTCCTTTGCATTATTTCCCCATAATAAAAATACCATAGGCTTCTCCCTTTCATTTAATAATGTTATTATTTTATCAGTAAAATTTTCCCATCCCTTATTTTTATGTGAATTGGCTTCACCTTCTCTTACTGTAAGCACAGCATTTAAAAGTAGCACTCCTTGTTTTGTCCAAGGAACTAAGTACCCATTATTAGGAATATAGCATTCTAAATCATTTTTCAATTCTTTATACATATTTAAAAGAGATGGCGGAATTCTAACTCCAGGTTGAACTGAAAAAGATAATCCATGTGCCTGACCAGCTCCATGATATGGATCTTGACCCAATATTACTACCTTAACATTCTCATAAGATGTATATTTAAGAGCATTAAAAATATTATTCATATCTGGAAATATATTTCTAGTTTTATATTCATTAATTAAAAATTGTCTTAATTTCATGTAATAAGGCTTATCAAACTCACCTTTTAACTTTTCATCCCAAGAGTTTCCTATATTAACCATTGTTAATCATCCTTTCTATTGATTACTTAAGTAATTATATTTATATAATTACTTATAAAAGCTTTTATGTCAATGACTCTTATAAACAGAGTTCTTTGCTTCAGAGGAAGCTTTACTCTAATTTAAAGAAAATGTGAGTATTACAGCTAATAGTCGTCGGATAAAGAAAGCCCTTCTGCTACTTTGCAGAAAGGCTTTCACCATTTATTATAACAATAAAATCATTATACTATCATGATATTATTTCCGGTAATTACCCCGTTCCTTATCCCATGATATTTCTTCAGAAAATTCTTCTTTAAATTTCCTTAGTTGCTGCTTTGTTTTGGGGTTAGTAGCTATATGTGTAGATTGATAAACATTCTTCATAAGCTATTCCTCCTTCAAATTTTCGTTTCTATGAAATCACCAAAACCTTCAAAGGCATGAAAACTTACTACAAAACAAATAATGATTTTATTGGTATGATAATATTATGTCACCAAGTAATTTTTTTATGTATTTATTAAATAATTTTTTATTTTTAAAATCACATTCCACTTTAAATTGTATACTATAATAATGTAATAATATTAAGGAGCATGTTATGTTCATTAGGAAACCTTACGATATTAACTTACAAGATTTTAACACTAATAGATACTTATATGACGAAGACGACAGCAAAAAATGCTATGATGAACGAATAGTACCTCCATTTTTCCCTGGAGGTTCTAGCCCATCAGCACCACCATGGAATCAACCACCAAGACCTCCAGTATCACAACCCGGTTCACCTTCAAGTCCACAATCTGGAGGACCTCCAGGACCTCCCCCAAATATGACGCCTAAGAAATCATTTTCTTCAGGACCACAGACTAAAGCTGTATCCCCAGGATCTATAAGACCTTGTAGATTCCAATTTGTATATATCTGGCTTCGTAATGGAGATTCTTTTTGGGCATGGCTTATTAATGTAGATAGACGAACTGCCTATGGATTTAGATGGACTGGTTGGAGATGGGTTTACTTTGGTATAAGCCTAAATAGAATAGATTACTTTGAGTGCTTCGGTAGACGTTATACCCCACCAGAAGATAACCTTAAGCCTACCCTAGAAACTCAAGTATTATCACCTTCACAATTTAAACTTGAGTATCCATTTATTCAAAATACTGAAAATGGAGATGCTATTAGTGTAGTGAATCAAGAAATTATTGATTCATTGAATTCTTTATGGCTTAATGAGGTTTTAGTTCCTAAAAAAGTTAACTTTACAACAGTAGAAAGTGCTTACGAAGTTCCTCTAAATTCAGACGGTCTATTAAGCATAGTAATGTCTTTGTACACAGAAACTGAAGATAATCCAACTGGAAGTATTTTGTTTACTTCTTTAACTATGGATGTTAATACTGGAGAGGCCTATGACTTTGGTAACTTATTTAATAATAGCATGAACTATACTGAAATTGTTAGTGATATAGCTACACAAAAAGCTAATCAAATGAATGTAAATTTCACTACCCCATATACAGGAGTCGCAGATACTCAAAAATTCTATTTAACTCCTGAAGGCTTAGTATTATATTACCAAATTAATGAATTTACACCAGCCTCTAGTGGATTATTTAGAATTACTATCCTTTATAATGAACTTTCTAATATTTTACATCAAGAAAGCCCGCTACTTCGACTTATTCAAACTCAGTTCCGTTAATGAATTACTATATTATTTAACACTTATTATTTTCAAATTAATAATTTATTTATCGAGTAGGACTTATTTTAAAGTAATTTTAAATAAGTCCTTTTCTTAATTTATTCTTAAATTTTATATGTTCTATCACTGTAATTTTCAATAGAGCGTTTAACTAAGTCATATTATTTAAAAGAATATATTATATTGATATCTTTAACTGTATAATAGTATTATATAAATATAATTTAGTTTAGAAGGCAGGTTTTAAATTATGTATAACTATCTCACTGAAAAATCACTTCAAATTCTAAAAGATGAACTTGAACATAGAAAAAATGTAGTTAGATTTCAGATAAATGAAGAATTAAAAGAAGCTAGAGCTCACGGAGACTTAAGTGAAAATTTTGAGTATAAAGCAGCTAAAAAGAATAGAGCTGACAATAATAGACGTATGGCATATCTAGAAAAAATGATTAAAACGGCAAAAATAATAAATGATTACACATCAGAAAATCAGGTTGGCCTTGGAAAAATTATAACCCTAAGATTTCTAGATGATGATGAGGAAGAAGATTTCACCATGGTAACCACCGTTGAATCAGATCCTCTTAATAATAAAGTTAGCATAGAGTGTCCTTTAGGAAAAGCGTTATACAAAAAAAATTTAGGTGATAAAGTAGCAGTTACATCTCCAGACGGCTCTTATAATGTAATCATAGAAAAGATCCAAATGATAAAATAATAAAAGTGGCTATGTCAAAATAATCTAAATCTCATTTTGACACAGCCTTCTACTTTGTATTAAATCACTTCTACAGATACATTTTCTTCTGATGTATTATCGAGTAATAAATTCTTCTTCTTAGTCATGTAATATAAAATCATCACAATAGTTATTCCTTTAAGTACACTACTCATACTAATGCTCCACCAAACTCCATCTATGCCTAAAAGGTTTGGTGATGATAATATCATAGATGCTGGAACTCTAAGTCCTGTCAATATAATGCTTACAGCTGCAGGTATATACGTTCTTCCTAAACCATTAAACATTCCTACTGTTGTAATTTCAATACACATAAACAATTGAGAATACCCTAGGATTCTTAAATAATCTGTACCTAATCTTATAGCTTCTTCTTCTTTTATGAATACTGAAAAAATTCCTTTTCCACCTATTATTAATACTAGAGTTGCTAAAATTCCAACTACACCTGCTATTAAAATAGTAACTTTATAGCCTTCCTTAATTCTATCATGTTTTTTAGCTCCATAATTTTGTCCTACAAAAGAACTAAGGGCTGTTGAAAATCCACCTGCAGTCATCCAAGTTATTGCTTCAATTTGAACTCCTACTTTTTGTACTGCTATAGCAACTTCGCCAGATCCAGCTATTACCCTTGCTATTAAAATAGAAAATATAGTAAATAGTCCAGTTTGAGCTCCTGACGGAATTCCTAATTTACATATAGTTTTTATAGCTCTAAAATCAGGTTTCTTTAATATGGTAAATTTCAAATATTTTTCTTTACTCTTTAAAATAGATATTAAGAAACAAGTTACAACTATACTTTGTGACCCTATGGTTGCTAAGGCTGCTCCTAAAACTCCCATTTTTGGAATAGGTCCCATACCAAAAATTAAAATTGGGTCAAATACTATATTAACTACTAAACCAACAGTGTTAATAATAAAGGGTGTCTTACTGTTACCCGCTCCATTAAATATTGCTGTTAGTACTGGTATTAAATTTGTTATAACCATCCCCATAGCTATTGTAGCTAGATAAGTTTCTGCCATAGATATAACTTTCATATTTTCTAACTGAAAAAAGGCTAAAAACTTACTTCTAAATAATAGTATTATTATTCCCATGATTAAGGATAAAACTATATTAATTTGTAGGGCACTAACAATATAATTTCTTGTAGCTTTTTCATCTTTACGTCCCAAGCTTTGAGATACTTTTACCTCTGCACCTACCTTAGCTATCATGGTAAGAGCTGCAGCTAAATTACTAAAAAAACCTGCTGTTCCTACTGCTGCTACTGCCGTACTTCCTATTCTTCCAACCCAAAGCATGTCTGTTAGATTGTATGCCATTTGGATAAATGAAGTTGCCATAATAGGAAGAGCTAATTTAACTAGCTTTCCACTTATAGACCCTTCTGTTAAGTCTATTCTTTTCTCCATAATATCAATCCCCACCACTATAAAATTTTATGCTATTAACTGCTCATTAATATTTCTACAACACCCCAATAAATATTTTACTTCGTACTACGAAGAATGTCTACATAATTTTAATATGTATTTTTGTTGAAATTATTTATCATTGCAATTTTTCCTAAAAAAATTTGAAATAATAAAAATACCATGATTTATATATAACTAACTTATTATATATAAACCATGGTTAATTACATATTTAATTTACATACATACATTCAATCTACTTTTTCAAAATCATTATATCCTCTATAGTAGCCCTATCTACTACAATATTATCACCTAATATTTCTCTAACTTTATCAACTTGTGATGTCAACCCTTCAAAACCAAATCTATTTTTACTTATACCCTCAAAGTATCTCTCCACTTCCTTTGTAAGTATATTGCAGTCCCCCTTAATAATTTTGTAGGATTCCATTATTTCATCCTTTGGTTTTGAGAATATAATACTTCCATCCTTTATAAAAGTAATATAATCTGCTATTCTTTCAAGATCTGAAGTTATATGAGTAGATATTAATACCCCCATATTTTCATTTTCTATTAGACTTTGAAGTTCTTCCAAAACTTGGGATCTAACCACTGGGTCTAATCCCACAGTAGGTTCATCCATTATTATAAACTCTGCTCCATGGCTAAGGGCTATACATAATGAAAATTTCATTCTCATACCTTTAGATAATTCTTTTAGTTTTTTATCCTTATTAAGCTCAAACTTATTTAAATAATAATCAAATTTATCCTTATCCCACTTACTATATAACATAGAAATCATGTTACCATTTTCTTTTAAAGACATATGATCATAATAGCATACTTCATCATAAACAAAACCTATTCTATCTTTTATTTCCCTTTCAAATTTAATGTTATCTTTATCAAATACCTTTATATATCCACTATCCTTCTTTACTAAATTCATTATAAGTTTTATTAGTGTAGTTTTACCTGCTCCGTTTTCCCCAATTAACCCCATAATAAATCCCTTAGGCAACTGTAAAGAAACATTATTTAACTTAAAGTTTTTATATTTCTTACATAAATTATCCACATATAATATATTATCCATCACTTTCCTCCTACTATAGGTTATATTCTTCAGCAAGCACCCTTAAACTTTCTATGATTTCTTCGACTGATATTCCAGCTTTAGAACCTTCCTCTATTGCCTTAATTAGATACTCTTCCATATTTCTCATAATAGATTCTTTTAAAAGTTCCTTATCTTGAACATTTACAAAGGATCCCTTCCCTGGAACTGTGTATATAAAACCTTCTCGTTCTAGCTCATCATAAGCTCTCTTAGTTGTAATTACACTAATTCTCAAATCTTTAGCAAGTCCTCGTATGGATGGCAACGGCTCATTAGGTAATAACTTATTTGTTAGAATATCGTCCTTTATTTGTTTTTCTATCTGAGAATATATGGGTTCTCCTGAAGAGTTGTTTATTATTATATTCATTAAATTTCCTCCAAGTTTAAATGTATTCTATAAATTTTTATCTAACTACAAATCTCTCTTTCTATATCCAATTATAGATAATACTATAAATAAAAAATATATCATAATTCCTATTAGAATAATACCTATAGCTAAATACACTCCATGAATTGTGCTTTCTAATAAATAATTACTGACTCCTATGAAAATATCAGGACTTATCTTATCAATAAACTTCAAAATAAATATAGGCACATTTATAACTGCAATAATAATGATTGCGGAGTATTTTGCAGCAACGCCATAATCATATCTGTAATATATAAAATTTGTAATACCAATTATTAAACAGTAATATATAAAAGATAAAGATTGAATAATATAGATTATATTTAATTTTTCTTTACTAAAATTTCCCACTAAAAATACTATTAACATAAGTATGGATGAACATAAAATATAAACTATTAAATAATATATAAATTTACTTATAACTACATCAACTCTTCTTACCGGAAAGCTATTAATTATTACATCATAGTTTCTTCTCATTTCATCTGTGGCTGTAAATTTGTTTGAAATTAAAGGCACTATGAAAGTCCCAAATAAATAAATCATAAGTGTAGCTTCAAAGCTATACATAGAAGCAAAACATAATGCTATTCCTACAACTAAAAGAGCAATAGTATAGATATATCTACTAGTTATAAAGTCCTTTTTTAAAAGCGCTCCCATAAATTCTCCTCCTAAAAATCTTTCTTTTCATAAATAACCACTGATATAGTAGCAATTAAAGCTAAAATACCTAAGACTAATGCAATTAATATAATATTACTCCCTACAGTATTACTTTGGAATATCACTAAGAATCTTTCTATGCTAGACAGCCACTCAGGTATTGGTTCCCCTTTAAGATACTCACCTATAGTTAAAGTTCCTGCCATTATAACAAAGAAGATAATAAAATAAAATATCCTTGCAACCTTTATTCCTAATGAAAAATATACACAATAATAAAGAGCCACAAATATAAGAATATAACTAACAGTCCCCTTAATTACAGATGGAGGCAATTTTAAATACTCTACTGGATATATCATATAAACTAGATTATTTAGTAGTATTGCTACCATTGTTACTATGGTTATCCATATAATAGAAAACATAAACTTACCTAATACATAATCACTTCTTTTACAAGGACTACTAAGTATACTAATATGAATCTTATCTCTAGATTCCATTTCAGTAAAGGCTATACTAATTACTCCCCCCATTAGTAAAAAATAATTAAATAAGCCAGCTCCTTTATTCCCAATTCCAAACAATATAACTACTAATATCATTATCAGTCCACTTTTATTACTATATAGATTAAATATTCCCCTTAAATCTCTCATGGCCATTTTCCACATTTATTTTCTTACCCCCTTATTCATAGCTACCATAATTTCCTCTAAAGATGGTTTTTCACTAATAATTTTCTGCCTTATGCTTTTTTCAATGTTTTCATCTTTAATTATGCCTTCAAACCCATAAAGTGTTTCTCTCAATCCATGTATAACTTTTTTATCAAGTTTACTTAATAAAGCTTTATCCCCTTTAATTATTTTATACTCCTCCATTAATTCACTAGTAGCTTTAGAGAAAACTATCTTTCCCTTTTGTATATAAGTTATATAATCTGATACCTTCTCTAAATCAGAAATTATATGACTAGAAATTAAAATACCTACATTTTCATCTTGTATGACCTCTTGAAATACATCTAAAATATCACGTCTCATAACTGGATCTAGTCCTGAAGCCGGTTCATCTAGTATTAAAAATTCTGCATTATGACTTAATGCTAAAGCAATGGCAAATTTCATTTTCATTCCTTTGGACAATTCCTTCACCTTTTGCTTTTTATTTAAGTTAAACTTCCTTAAATAATTATCAAAAACCTTTGTGTTCCAGCTTTTATAAAAGCCAGAGATTATTTTTTCATTATCCTTTATAGAGTGATTTTCATAATAAAAACATTCATCATAAACAAAGCCTATACGCTCCTTTATCTCTCTTTCATGGTCAATATTATCTTTACCAAAGATTTTAATTTCACCTTCATCTCTTTTTAGTAAATTCATAATTAGTTTTATAGTAGTTGTTTTACCTGCTCCATTTTCACCTATAAACCCCATAATATATCCTTTATCTAAACTAAATGAAATATTATCCAACTTAAAATCTTCATATTTTTTAGTCAAATTTTTTATTTCTATTATTTTATTGGACAAAGTAACACCTCCATTAATTTTTATAAATTTTAATTTAAAGTTAAGTTTACTATAACTACTGTTTAATTCTGTTAATATTCAGTATGTACAGTGCTTCTAAAAAAATTAAGCTAAATAGCTTCTTTATACTAACAGTATATATTGTTTATATACACTATGTCAATGCTAAATTTAATTTATAGTAAAAACACCTAAGCATTGGCAAGCCACTAATGCTTAGGTGTTTTTATTTGCATATATGTTAAACTTATTATATTTTAAAAATTTATATTAAAAATAATATGATGCAGGATCTACATTGGTTCCATTTATAATAACCTCAAAATGTATGTGAGGTCCTGTAGCCCAGCCCGTAGCTCCAACATTAGCTAGTTGCTGTCCACCAGATACGGTTTGTCCAACACTTACTGATAAAGATGAATTATGAGCATATAATGTACTAATATCTCCATGGCTAACTACAACTACCTTACCATATCCATTCATCTCACCTGCATATGTTACAGTTCCAGCTTTAAGAGAATATACTGGAGCACCATATGGAGCACCTATATCTATCCCCTTATGAAATTCTTTTCCTCTACCTACCGGACTAATTCTATAACCAAATGGAGATGTTATAGCATATCTAGTTCCCGTTATTGAATACATTCCATTAGTAGATACTTGACTTGAAGATGATCCATTATCTGACGGTTTATAATTTGATTGAGAATCCGAACTTGAACCTCCACGAGAAGGTCTGCTTGCAGCTTTTTCCATAGCTGTTATACTAGCTAAAATCTCTTTAGATTCCGATTCATTCTGAGCTAGAAGTTTTTCTGCCGTTCCTAGTTCATCTTCTGCTTTTGCCATAAGTTTTGTCTTCTCATCTTTTTTGGCATTTAATTCTTTTAAATTTGCATCTACAATAGCTTTTGCATTTTCTAAAGTTTTCTTTTCTTCAGAGGATGCCTTTATATTTTTATCTAACTCTTCTTGGTTTGCCTTATATTTATTAATTTCCTTATTGTCAAAAGAAATTAAAGTATTAATTATATCTATCTTTTCAAAAAAATCTGAAAAACCTTCAGCACTAAGTAGAATCTCTATGTAGCTTGTACCATTATTTTTATATAAAACTCTTAATCTTTTATCCATGACTTTTTTATTGGCTTCTAATTCTTTTTTAAGTTCACTAGATCTTTCTTCTAGCTCTTCTATTTTATTAGTTGACTGTGAAATTTGAGCTTCTAAATTATTTACTTCACTATATAACTTGTCCATATTGTTGTCTAATTCTGAAATTTCACTTAATATATTATCTCTATTTTCTTCTAACTCAGATACCTTAGCCTTATTACTTTCAATTTGCGTTTCAATTTCTTTAGATTTACTTTTTGCATCTGATAAGTCATCCGCTAACACTATTGATGACATTAAACTACAGCTTACAACTACCGCTGCTATAAATCTTAATTTTTTATTCATGGTTTTCCCCCCTAATGGCACCTTTTCTCCATACTTTTACCAATATCTATTTTTAATTCTAGCAATGTACATACCCCTTGTCAACATAACAAGAGGTTTTGGTATAAATTTCATATTTATATGAAACATTCTAAACTTTTTATTAGGCTCTATCTTTACTTAAAATGATAAATTGAAAAATAAAAACTCTAGGCATTAATCTAATATCCTAGAGTCTGTTTACTGCATAAATATTTATTCTATTACAGAACTATCTTCTACTTCTGATTCTATAGTTTCAGGTTCTATGATAGTTTTTTCTTCATCATCTTCTAGAGCTTCATTTTTCTTATTTAAGGTTATTCCCTTTACCAGCTCTACAAGGTCTATACCAGTTAAGGAATTGATAACTTCTGGAACTTCAGCCATGATATTAGCTATGTTCTTTGATACCTTAGCTGCTCCCCCTTGACCTCCATTGTCAATAATGACCATCTTTTCAGTTTTTGATAATGGTTCTGCTATATTCTTTGCTACCTCTGGAAGCTTCTCTGTTAACATTTGAATAATAGCTGCATCTCCATATTCCTTATAAGCTTCAGCCTTCTTCTTCATAGCCTCTGCCTCAGCCTTCATTGCATCTGCATTAGCCTCTCCTACTAATCTTATAGCATCTGCTTCTGCCATACCTTTAATTTTTATTGTTTCAGCCTCTGCTTCTGCTCTCTTAATCATCATAAATCTCTCAGCTTCTGCCGCTTGCTCAGCCCTATATTTATCAGCTTCTGCTACTTTTTTAACTGTAGATTCAAGTTCTTTCTCTTTTTTACGTACTTGTTGCTCTGCTATATCAGTTTGTCTTTGTTCTTCAAATAATTCTGCATCCTTTAAGGTTTCTACAACTTTCTTATGAACTATATTCTTTTCAACTTCATAAGCAAAGTCTGCCTTAGCTTGCGCCTTTTTCTCTTCTTCTTTAAAGGATTGAACTTTTAATTCCTTCTCTTTATTAGCTCTAGCAATTTCAGCTTCTGCAAATATTTGTGCTTCCATTCCAAGTCTCTTTGCTTCTGCAGTTTTTTGCATTTCTTCTCTCTTTGCTTCAGCCTCAGCTATAGCTGCATTTTTCTTAACTTCTGCTATTTGTCTAGCACCAAGTGCTTGAAGATATCCCTTAGTGTCGTCTATGTCTCTAATTGTAAAGGTCTTTATTTCAAGACCCATTCTTTCAAGATCTGACTTTGCAACATTTTCAACTTCATTTGCAAACATTTCTCTGTCTTTGTATATCTCTTCAATACTCATTTTTGAAACTATTTCTCTTAGTTTACCTTCCAGTACATCCTGTACAGTTCCCTTCATTACTTCAATAGTTTCTCTTTCTTTTCCAGTATTAAATTGCTCCATAGCTAATAATACACTTGCAGAATCTGATTTAACCTTTATTATAGCTACTCCATCAGTATCTATAGGTACTCCATTACTATCTAAGGATTCATGAGTCTTTACTTCAACCTTCATGTTTTCAAGTGATAATCTATTAGTTTGTTCGAAGAATGGAACAACAAATCCTCCCTTACCACTTATAACCCTTCTCTTAAGTCCCGTAACCACAATAGCCTTATCTTGGGCTGCCTTCTTCCAAGTAATACAAATAATCCAAATAATGGCTAATGCTAGAATTATCCATCCCAAATTGTCAGTAAAAATTTCTAATAGTTCTCCCATTTACACTTTCCCCCTAATTATTTTAGGCATCCGAAAATAAATAATAAGTCAAAGATGGGAAGTATATTTTGAGTTAGACAAGGAAACGGATTCCGCAGATAGTAGCACTATCTAAGGGTTCTGTTGACGCAGTATAACACAAAATATACGAGCATTCTGGCCTATTTATTTTTTGAAGATGCCTTATATATCTTATGAAAATAATAACACATATATTACTTTCCATGAGAATATTAACTTAAAAATACTTAATATATACTTAAAATTACACCACTTTCTTTAAATATAAAGAACTTATATAAATTAAATTTCAATTCCTACAATTCTCATTAAATATTTAGCATTTGTGGTATTAGATTTACCCGCCTTTAGTTTGTAATCAAAATATATTCTATTTTCTCTATAATACTCAGAAAAATGATAATTTTTTATTCCACCATGCTCTGAAAGACTACATAATTCTAAATCATGAGTAGTTAAAGCCCCTATAACTCCAGCTTTACTTAAATTTTTAATTACAGCTTCAGCTCCAGTAATCCTATCCTTAGAATTAGTTCCTCTAAAAATTTCATCAATAAGAAAAATCATATTTTTATTATTCTTTGCACCTTCAATAATTTCCTTTATTCTAATTAATTCTCCATAAAAAGTTGAAATTCCATTTTTCAAATCATCTGTTATCCTCATAGATGTATATATCTCTAATAAACTACACTCCATTTTCTTACTAAATACTGGTGCACCTACATAAGCTAAAACTAAATTTATACCTATAGTTCTTAAAAATGTAGTTTTACCAGACATATTTGATCCTGTAATTATAAATATATTTTCCTTCATACTTAAATCATTATTAACCCGTACATCTCTATTTATCAAAGGATGACCAAGGTCTTGTGCCTCTATTTTAGCACCCTTAGGATTTATTGTTGGTAATGTTACCTTTTCATCTATATGAATTAACACAGCAAGACTCATAAGTTCTTCTATAACTCCAATATTAGCAAGCCAATTTTCTATTTTATCACTATTTTCAGCCTTCCAATCCTCAAGAGAAAATACGCATTGATAATCCCAAAGAAATAGTATGTTTAAAGCTAAATATAACAATCCATTATTTCTCATATTCACTCTTTCTGATATATTAGAAAGTTTTTTTATAGCTTTAATTGATGAATCTTTATCTTTAAATAAATTTTCTTTTATATTCTTTAACTTTTTAGATTTAAAATCCTTATTCTCTATTAATTTTAAAATATTTAAATACTCTTCTAGGTTTCCTTTAAAATAATTAACTACTTCAAGAACTAAATTTAATTTTAAAGTAGATACTGTCCATATAATTGTTTGCACAATTAAAAATAAATACATCAACCAATTAAAATTACTCATTTTAAATATAAGGATTATTAAAGAAATAGGTATTGTAACTAAGGGCATTAAATATATAATCTTTTTAATTAATTTCGATTTTATAAGGACACCTTTATCTTCTACATATTTTATTAATTTTTCAGGAGTTTTTAATCTATTCCTACTATTTCTACCTATATACTCCATTTCCTCACAAAAATCCAAGTCATCAAATAACTCTTTTATAGCCTCTTGTCTTAATAGTATTTCATTATAATCAAACCTAGGTTCTAATAAAGAGTTAGCTAAAGATTTTCTTCCATGCCAAGTATTAGTTATATTTATTAATTGAAATAGTGATTCACTACCTACAATATCTAAATCAGATGCATATCTATGCTCCTTATTTACAAACTCTTCTCCTAAATCTTGAAAGTTTATCCACTGTCCAGAAATTCTTTGAAGGTATTTATCATTAATTTCAATCATATCCTCAGCCAGTTTTAATTTACTTTTTACTTTTCTATGATATATTACTAAAAATATAAAACTTCCATAAAAAACTATAGAAAAAAATAAAGCCCTATTTGTCACTTCTCCCTTTATTCCTCTATAAGTGAAATACAAGGCTAGTATCATTACTATTAATCTTAAATATCCGATTCTATCAAATTCTTTTTTATATTTAATAATATCATCATTATACTTACTTATTTTGCTTAAAAATTTATCTTCAACCACATTATTACTCCTTACTTTTTTTACACTTTAAAATCATCACTTTACCTATATCAATTTCTTATATATTTAACATAAGTTTAAATCTAATATTAAAACAGCAAATCCTCAAAACCCGCATGAACAGAACAAATAGTTAACTATTTATATAGTTTTATAGTTTTGTAGGTAAATAGTTTCCTATATAAAAATTTATATAGTTTTATAGGTAAATTCTCCATATATAGATAAGCTATTTTATATTATTTTTTCAGTTTAATTTTATGTTTAAATTATACTGTTGATCTTCACTGTTACTACATGTTATATCACATGTATATTATATCCAATATTTTTACTTATATCAAACTTATATAAAAGTGTAAATTATATTTACTTATTCATGGTTTTATAATATAATAGTAAAATAATGTATCGTGGGGGAGTAGTTTGCGTATAATGCTTTTATGCGTGACAAGTCAACATAATGATTAATTTTTTAATCTGGCTTGCCTTAAAGAACAAGACTCATGTATAGCTTAATTAAGATGTCTCTAATAAAAGAGATACTTTAAACTTTGCTATACATGGGTCTTTTATTATGTATGAGGAGGATAACTTAAAGTTTAATAAAATAAGATTAAGGAGTTTTTTAATGAGTACTATTGAAATTATAATGATAGGATTATGTCTTAGTATGGATGCTGCCGCAGTATCTATGACTAATGGTATGGTGTACAAGGATGCTACTAAAACAAAAATTATAGCTATGCCTTTATTCTTCGGCTTCTTTCAAGGGACAATGCCTTTTCTAGGTTATTATGCAGGAGGAATGTTCTCAGAAATTTTAAGTAAATATTCTGGTATTTTAGTTTTAATCATATTAGGATTTATAGGGGCAAATATGTTAAAAGAAGGCATATTCCCAGCTAAAGAAGAAGATGAAAATAAAGTTGTACCCCTTACCTACAAGCTTTTATTTTTTCAAGGAATAGCTACTAGTATAGATGCTTTTGCAGTAGGTATTGGCTTTAGCGCTATGAATATTGCTATTCTTCCAGCTATTTGTATCATCGGTATAACCACATTTATTTGTAGTTTTATTGCCATCTTCATAGGAAAGAAATGTGGAGATTTACTTGGTAAAAAAGCTGAAATATTAGGCGGAATTATTTTAATTATTATAGCTGTAAAGGCAGTTTTATAATATTGTTTACTATTTAAATATTGTTATAAAACCTTATAATAAATAGTATATTTGAGCATATTATATCTATGGAATATAAATTTAAAAGGAGATGATATGCTTGGAAATTACATTTCAAGGCAATCCAATTACTTTAAAAGGAATTCAACTAAGAGTAGGAGATAAGGCCCCTGACTTTACTTTAATTAATAATAAACTACAGCCTGTTACTTTACAAGATACTAAAGGAAAAAGAATCTTCGTAGTTGTTCCATCTATAGATACAGGTGTATGTGATATGGAAGTTAGAAAATTTAATGAGGAAGCTTCTAACCTTAATACGGTTACTATATACACCATATCAATGGATTTACCTTTTGCTCAAGGTAGATGGTGTGGAGCTGCTGGAATTAAAAATGTAATTACTCTTTCCGATTATAAAACTAGAGAATTTGGTGATAGATATGGAGTATACATCAATGAACTAGGACTACTTACTAGAGCTGTTTTTGTATTAGATGAAGATAATACAATTACCTATGTAGAATATTGTAGTGAAGTCACTGATGAACCTAACTATGAAGCTGCACTTAAAGCTGTGAAGTAAAGATATGCAACTATTAAATTAATATGTATTTAAAAAGTCCAGGATGCATGATAACATCCTGGACTTTAAACTTATATTTAAATTACTATTAGCTAAATTTATTTCTTCATTTGAAGAAAACCAGTTTTTAATAATTCTATTATTAAAATAAATATAGCTGCTAATACAAAAACATAGTATGTTAGTATTTTTTCTGTGCTAAATACTATAGCAAAAATTGTTGCTATAATACTTAATGCCATAAACATTATATTTATTTTAAAATAAATAGTCTTTCTAAATTTAACTGATTTTTTATACTTAACATAGGTTGAAATTATAAATGCAATTATTAATAAACTTAAGCTACAAATGAAATATAACCTTAAATTTATATCATCCCATTTATAATTTTGATAAGTAAAGTGTCTAACCAATCCCATTTTCTTATTGGATAAAGTATATATCACTGCTGTGAATATAACTAGTGAAATTTGAATGATAGTACCTAACCACTTTAAAATACTTTTCATAATCATATCAATTACCTAACTTCATATCTATTTTTGCAGTTCTCCAGTTGCTACTGGACCTGCTTTAGTTCCAGTGTTTCCACTCCATTCATTCCATCCACCATCATAAAGAGAGATATTTTCAATTCCCATTACATCAGCATACCATAGAACTTCAGCTGCTCTCCAACCTGTTCCACAGAAGAACATTAAGTTTTTATCTGTTGTAATACCATATTCTTTCCACATCTTAAGAATTTGATCCCCACTAACCATGGTATTGTCTTCATTTCTGAAGTCTTCCATACTAGCGCTATCACTACCACCATGACCCCATAGCGAACATACAGGACGTCCTGTTGGTTTAATATAACTATATCCTGAAGTTTTTCCTATATACTCTTCCCAACTTCTAATATCTACTAATGTATTTTCTTCTGGTTTATCTACTGCTGTAAGTGCTTTATCATAATCAACAATATAATCCTTATTTAATGGAGCATCTGCACCAAAGGATTCTACTGCGACCTTAGGATTAGATTTAGTTTCTACCTCATAGCCAGCATTTGTCCATTTGTTAGTTCCACCATTTAATAATCTAACATCTTTTACTCCTAAATACTTAAATATAACTGCTGCTCTTGAAGCTGCACAAGTATCTCCACCATATAATACGATAGTTGTATCTTTAGTTACACCATTTGCTTTAGCAAATTCTATAAGCTTATCATCTGAAAGACGATTCCATAGTGGTCCTTCTTCTAATTCATCTGTGTTGATATGTATAGCTCCTGGAATATGACCTTTTAAATAATCTAGAGAATCTTTTTCTTCTCCCCATGAAACTTCAAATATTTTAAATTCTTTTCCCTCATAGGTTTCTGGTTTCTTTCCATCTACTAAATCTTTAACCCATGATGCTGGAACTAACATTTGATAATTAGGATAGGCTACCATAAGATTATTTTCATCTTTTGCCCATTCCTTAACATCATATGTATATAAATTTTTAAATCCTTTTTTAGATAAATAATCAGCTACTTCTTTTGCATCTTCGCCATTTGCATCATAAAGAATAACATTTTTATCAGCTGATATTCCTCTTGCTTTTAAATCCTTAACTAAATTTTCTTCTTTCTTTTCTGTATCTGCATTTAGCCAATCTGCTGAAAAATCTACTGCACCTTCGATATGTCCGCCTCTTTCAACACCTTCTAATTTCCAACCATTATATGCATCATTCGTTCTTGTATCAACAACTATCCACTTATCATCTTTAATATTTTTTGTTAATTCTTCAGTAGATATAGTTTTAATTTCTGAACTTGAACTTTTATTGTTTTCAGCTTTATCTTTAGTGCCACATGCTGTCATTGCTGCTATTGCTAGTGTTAAAGCTACTGATATTAACATTACTTTTATAGACTTTTTCATATTTTATCCTCCTTTATATTAATTGCTTTATAATTTTTCATTTGTAGCTTAGCACCTTTTATATGGCATGTAAATATTTTTTTATTTTATTTTAATTTAGTAATAGATAAACTTCTTCTATTTAAATTTCAAATAGAAGAAGTTTATCTATAAATTCATTTATATTATCTTTAGATATTTTTTCACTTATCTAAATTATAAAATTTTATTTTCTCACATTGTTAGTAATGTTACTTAGGGTGTTAGTCTGGTTCTATCTCTTGGAATTAGTGATGCTTCTCTTACATTTTCTAATCCCAATAGCTGAACCGTTAACCTTTCTAATCCTATGGCAAGTCCTCCATGGGTCGGCATACCTTGTTTAAATACACAGGTATAACTACTGTAATTTTTTGGGTTAAGACCTTTATATTCTATATTTTTTATTAGCTCATTATAATTATGAATTCTTTGTCCTCCAGTAGTTATTTCAACTCCTCTAAATAATAAGTCAAAGCTGTAAGTCTCTAACTCTCCACAAGGCATTGTGTACATTGGTCTCTTTCTCCTTAGGTAATGGGTTAAAAATATGAAATCTGAGTTTAACCTTTCCTTAGCATATCGATAAATAAGTTTTTCACCCTCTGGGTCAAGATCTCCATCTAAGTTCTCTTTGCCGTACTCTTTTTCTAATATATTCAACGCATCCTTCAACTTCATTCTAGGTATTTCTCCTCGGATTTCTGGAATTTTAACTTCTAGTATCTCTAAGTATTTATTTCCCTCTTCTTTAACCTTACTTAAAATATACTTTAATAGTCTTTCTTCCATGTCCATAACTTCTCTTTCATCTTCAATAAATCCCATTTCAAAGTCCATACTTATATATTCATTTAAGTGCCTATTTGTATTATGCTGTTCTGCTCTATATACATGAGCTATCTCAAAAACTCTTTCAAAACCTGCACCTACCATCATCTGTTTATAAAACTGAGGGCTTTGAGCTAGATAAGCTTCTCTTTCAAAATATTTAACCTTAAATACCTCTGTTCCTCCTTCTGCTCCTTCAGATACTAATTTGGGTGTGAATATTTCTGTAAATCCTTCCCTAGTTAAAAATTCTCTAAATCCCTGAACTAGTATATTTTGAATGCCAAATACTGAACTTATCTTTTCATGTCTCAAACTTAATACTCTATTATTTAACATAGTGTCTAAATTAATGTTTAGGTCTTTATTATTAACTTCTATAGGAAGTTCCCCTATTGTAGAATTAATAACTTCAATACTTTCAATTTCAATCTCAAAGTTATTTAATTTATTTTTTCCCTCTTTAACTACACCCTCAATAGAAACTACAGATTCTGTTTTTAACTCCATTTTTTCAGCAATAGAATTTTCAGCTACACATTGCACTAGACCTGTTCTATCTCTTAATACTATAAAAGTAATAGACTTTAACTTTCTAACACGATAAATCCATCCTGATATTTTTACTTTCTTATTCATATAATCAATTAAATTATTTACTAACACTCTTTTCATTGTTATACCTCCAAAATTTAAACAATCGAGTAGGAGCTGAATA
>NZ_DLNT01000005.1:0-27816 GCF_002477055.1 Clostridium sp. UBA7503 | reverse complement strand
ATTTTGCGACGCCCCCTTTTTACAACTGATTTAGAATTATAGTATGTTTAGCATATATGACTCAGCTATATTTTTATATCCATATTTAATTAATGCTTCTACTACAATACTTCTTACTTCATAACCAGTAGTTATTTCTCTAGATAAAGATATTAAGATTGACTCTACATCTGAAACAATTAGTTCTAATTCTTTAGAGTTAAGTTGAATATCTACATCAGAGCCAGCATTTTCAACACTAGTTTTAATTTTTGATGGCTCAAAGGAAACAACCTTTCCATTCTTCTTTATAAATTTCATTTAAACGCCTCCTTACTATAGTTATTATTCACACATAAGTTTATTTATAGTAATTATACACTTAAATATATAATAATAACATATATATAAGCAATAAAATTGTAGTACTAATAAAATTTTATTTAAAAGAGGAATAATGAAAAAATTGTAGAATTCAAATAAGTATATGTTAAAAAACATATAGACTATTCATTATGAGAAAATAATTTTTTCGTAATGAAAAATGTTTAAATTGAAAGGGGATTATTATGACTAAGACTCAACTAAAAGCAAATATTTTACTTCTACTTACAGCTGCAATATGGGGGTTAGCGTTTGTAGCTCAAAAGGTAGGAGCAGAACATGTAGGTGCTTTTACATATAATGGTATTAGGTTTGCCCTTGGAAGTATTTCATTAATACCGTTAATTTTATTTTTAAATAAGAAAAAAGGAGAAAATGAGGAAACCAAAAATAATGATAGAGATTCTTTAAAGCTTACAGTTAAAGCTGGAATAATTGCAGGTTGTGCCTTGTTTATAGCAACAAGTCTTCAGCAAATGGGAGTTATGGGTACAACTGCCGGAAAGGCTGGTTTTATTACTGGACTCTATATGGTTATAGTTCCTATATTAGGATTATTTTTAAAGCAAAAGGTTAATAAAAGTACTTGGATAGGAATAGTTATAGCAATTATTGGATTATATCTATTAAGCATTAATGAAGATTTTTCTATATCAAATGGTGATTTATTAGTACTAATAGGATCTGTAGGATGGGCTGTACATATTTTATTAATTGACAACTTTACTAAAAAAATAGATCCATTAAAGTTATCAAGTGTACAATTTGCTACATGTTCAATTTTAAGTTTAGTAATGGCTATTATATTTGAAGATATTAACATGGTAGGGATTTCTGGAGCTATGGTATCAATATTGTATGGTGGGCTTTTATCTGTAGGAGTTGCCTATACTCTTCAAGTAGTAGCACAAAAAAATGCAAAACCGTCACATGCAGCTATACTTCTTAGCATGGAATCTGTATTTGGTGCATTAGGAGGTGCTATGTTCTTAGAAGAGAGAATTGGTGCTAGAGGCTTAGTTGGATGTATACTTATATTTATAGCTATAATAATTTCTCAATTAAAGCCTTCAGAAAAAGATTCAAAAGATATGGCAGAAAATATTTAATATTATATTAAAGCTTGTACTATAGCTACTGAAATTATGAATGTAGTAGGTTATAATACAAGCTTTAATCATAGTAGGTTATAGTAGAAAATAAATATAGATTTTATAAATATAATATGATAATGGTAGTAAATATAAAATCTTTAATATTTTGTTAAAGATTTTTTCGCCTATTGAATTAGTTTTAAGATTAAGGAAATTAATATTAATTTTTAGTGGAAATAATAATTCTACCCCTTGGTGAGTAAATAAATCTAGAAATATATGTGATGCATACCCAAACCAAAAGCCATAGCATAATATTTCTATTACCACATTCCAGTTGCTTATGTAAATAAAAAAAATATAAATTATATATAATACTATTAAGCACAATAAACTATGAGTAAAACCTCTGTGTTTAAATTTTTTACCTAAGGATTTTGAAATTAATGGATATCTTTTACTTATATAAGAACTTTTAAGATCTATATCAGGAAAGAGTGCTCCAATATTTACTGCACGAAAATATAAAATTATCAATAATAACTGATAAATTAATAAGTAATTGTTTAAGTTCTTTAGGATCATTGGGTAAATAGTCATAACTCCAATTAAAAATCCACCAGATTCATGTGTTTGTTTTGTCATTTTTTCACCTGTCATCTTTTGTTTTACTNNTTAAAGCTATAATATCTGTTTAGTAGTTAAATACATTATATATTAATTATAGGTTTACGTACATATGTTTTTGTGATATGTATGATAAAATTTTGATAATGGAACTCTATATAAATCAAGTAAGTGAAATCTAAAAAAGATATTTACTTTATTGTTATGCAAGGAGTAAAGCTGTACAATGATTAATTGATTTAGTTTAAGAAAAGAATAGTGGAGTATATTATAATAATTACAATGAAGTTAAAATATGGTATAATTATTTCAATATGTAATTTGGGGGGGACGTCATGAAAAACATTCAACTAGAAGATTTCACAAAATATAATTTTTTATCATCTCTAAACTTTTCACCAAAGGGAGATACTGCTTGTTTTGTAGTGTCTAATTGTAACTTAGAGGATAACACATATGATTCTAATTTGTGGCTTTATGATTTAACTTTAAATAAGTATCATCAATTGACTGCTTTTAATAAAGAAAGAAGTTATATATGGCTCCAAGATAATGAGACTATACTATTTCAAGGAGTAAGAGATAGTAAGGATAAAAAGAAACTTGAAGATGGTGATGAGTTTACTCAATTCTACAAGTTAAATATCCGTGGAGGAGAAGCTGTTAAGGCTTTTAAAATCCCTATGTTAGTTGAAACTATAATTGAGGTGGATGAAGATATATTCCTATTCACGGCGATTCATAAAGTAGGAGAAAAAAGTTTAATTGGACTTTCTGACGCTGAAAAAGCTGAGGAATTAAAGTGTAGAAAAGAAGAGAAGGACTATGAAGTTTTAGATGAGATTCCATTTTGGAGCAATGGTGGTGGATTCACTAATAAAAAGAGAAGTGGATTATATAAATACGTAGTAAGTACAGGGGAAATAAACTTAATAACTGATGAGTATACTTCGGTTATGTCATTAGAATTAAGTGAAGATAAAAGTAAGGTAGTATTTGCTTCAAGCTCCTATAAAGATAAGGCAGCAATTAATGATGAGCTATATATTTATAATATTAAATTAGATAAGCTTTCTTTAATTGACGGAGAAGAAAAATTTTCTTATAGCTATGTAAATTTCATGAATGAAGATAGATTAATAGTACTTGGAAGCGATATGAAAGAATATGGAATTAATGAAGATGGTAAATTCTACTTAATAGATATAACTACTAAGATTAAAACCTTATTAACTCCAGATTTTGATAAAAGTACATGGAATTCTGTAGGTTCAGATTGTAGATATGGAGAAGGAAAATCTATTGTAAGGGATAGTAAATACTTATATTTTATAACTACAGAAATAGATAGTTCTTATATAAACAGAATCAATATAGATGGCAATATAGAAAAAATAAGTTTCAATAAAGGGTCTGTAGATTGTTTTGATATTAAGAATGGTAATATATTATTTATAGGCCTTAGAAATCAAAAATTACAAGAAATATATTCTTTAAAAGATGATGTAGAGTGTGAAATTTCAAAATTTAATCAGTGGATTCATGATGAATTAAAAATCTCGAAACCAGAAAGAGTTGAGGTTGAAACAGAACCAGGTGTTGTAATAGAAGGATGGGTATTAAAACCTGTAGACTTTGAAGAAAATAAAAAATATCCTGCTATTTTAGATATTCATGGTGGACCTAAAACTGTGTATGGTGAAGTTTTTTATCATGAGATGCAACTTTGGGCTAATATGGGGTACTTTGTATTCTTTTGTAACCCAAGGGGTAGTGATGGTCATGGGAGAGCTTATGCAGACATTAGAGGAAAATATGGAACTATTGATTACCATGATATAATGACTTTTACAGATATAGTTTTAGATAAGTATAAAAATATTGATGTAAACAATGTAGGGGTAACTGGTGGATCTTATGGAGGATTTATGACTAACTGGATAATTGGTCATACTGATAGATTTAAAGCTGCAGCATCTCAAAGAAGTATATCTAACTGGATTTCTAAGTTTTGCACTACAGATATAGGGTTTTATTTTGTAGATGATCAAAATGGTGTGACTCCATGGAGTAATGTGGATAAATTATGGTATCATTCACCGCTTAAATATGCAGATAAAGTTAAGACACCAACTTTATTTATACATTCAGAAGAAGACTATAGATGTTGGTTAGCTGAAGGTATACAGATGTTCACAGCTTTAAAATATCATGGAGTTGAAGCTAGACTTTGCATGTTTAGAGGAGAAAACCATGAGCTTAGTAGAAGTGGAAAACCGAAGCATAGAATAAGAAGAATTACAGAAATAACAAATTGGTTTGAAGAACATTTAAAATAATTGAATGAATTATAAATGAAAAAATTCAGAATAGGAGGAGTAATATGGCTATGACTTTTAAACTTATTTCCTTGATTTTAATAATAATCTATGGTGGATTATCTATGTTTGCTTGTGCTATGGCCATCAAAGAAAGCAGAGAAAGTATTTTCCCTAATTTATTGATGATTACAGGAAGCATAGCTATTTTACTTGCTTCTATTACACAGTTTAAGAGTGGAAGTAATATGTTATATATACTTTTGTTAGGATTGATATCAATACATGTAGCTGCAATAATTCATGGATATAAATTATTTAATAAGCTGAATTTAAAACATCATATACTAAGGGGATGTATTTCTTTGATAATTTTATTATGCTATTATGTAGGTTATTTTTCTTAGTATTTTAGTAAAACACTAAAAACATAGGATGAAAAATATATAAAAATATGTTTTAATATACTTATGAAAGAATATGAAAGGGGTAACTTAAGATGGCAGTAAAGAAGATAGTTCAATATGGAGATGAACATTTAAAAAGGGTTAGTGATACTGTAGTTGAGATAAATGAAGAAATAAGAGAATTAATTCAAGATTTAAAGGATACATTATCAACGGTTGAAGGTATTGGACTTGCAGCTCCACAAATTGCTGTAAACAAAAGAGTTATATTAATTGACTTAACGCCTGATAATTCTTCGCCGTTAATACTAATTAACCCTAAAGCTATTAAAGTATCTAAAGAAACAGCTAGAGATTATGAGGGGTGTCTTAGTTATGTTGGATATGAAGGATTGGTTGAAAGACCTACAAAGATGTTAGTTGAAGCTTTAAATGAAAATGGTAAACTTATAAAATATGAAGTAGAAGACTTTATTGCAAGAGTTTTTTGTCATGAAATGGATCATTTAGAAGGAATTCTTTATATGGAAAAAGCTGATGAAATGTATGAGTTAGTGGAAGGTAAAGAATAAAAGTTATTTATTAGAGATATCAAAATAGATGGAACTGTTAAAAGATTATTTATAAATATAACCTTTTAACAGTTCTTATTTATTTTGTAAATTTAAAGTTATTATAAATAACTTTAAATAGGCTATTTTAAAACTTTCATATGGATTTATACTAAAATTTAGATTATTATATAATAAAGGTAAAATTTAAGCGTTATTATACAATAAATGAAAGTATATAGTATACAGAAATACATAAACAAATATAAATTAATAAATTTAGTTAATTAAAGAAATCTTGCATATAGATACTTATAAATGCAGAAATTAAATAAATGTAGTAAAAATATAATAAATAAAAATAAAGGAGTACTATATTATGAATAAACAACAAATTATAAAGATTTTAGAAGATAATGCTTTAGAAAATATTACAGAAGTAAAAAAGCATGATCATTGCTTCATAATTAAATTTTCTTACGAATTTGACGAGTTAGAAATTGAAGGAGCTAGAGAATTTGCAAATGAAGATTGTGATGAAAAAAGAGAAGGAGAACAATGGTATGAAGAGTACTTTCTACCTTATTTAAATGATACTGCAATAGATAATATTAATGACATAGTAGATGAAATTTCAGAGGAATATGATCTAGATTATGAAATGTTGTCTTATGAGCTTTCTGAAGATGATTATGATTCAATGAATTTTTTAGTTGCATTTTATAGAGAAGTTTTACCTGTAGATATTGATGAATTAATTATGGAGTTATAATTAATTATGAAAAAAATAATTATAATAAATGGTTCTCCCAATAAAGAAGGTCACACAAATAAAATAGTAGATTCGATTTTGGAAGATATTAATATCAACGTGGAAATAAAGTATATTAATTGCTATGATATGAATATTAACCCATGTATTGATTGCAAATATTGTAGTAAAGTTTTAGGGGAGTGCTCAATTAAAGATTCTATGACGGATATTTATAAATATATACAAGAATGTGATATAATCATTTTAGCATCTCCTATGTATTTTGGTATGTTTCCATCACCATTAAAATCATTGATAGATAGGTGTCAAGTAATCTGGAGTAAAAAGTTTATTTTTAAACAAAATATAAAACAGCGAAAACAGGGTATATTTATATTTAATGGGGGCAGTTCCTGGAATAATATGTTTAACCCTATGGAAACTATAGGTAAATATTTTTTCAATACCCTTAACTGTGATATTTCATTTAAACTGTATATAGATAATACAGACAAAAATTATGATTATATTAATAAACATTATGATGATATTTTAAAATGTAAAAATATTATAAATGTGGAAGTGCATTAGGCTAATTTTTTATGTGTTTTATCATTATTAGAATTATGACTCATCTTTTGATATTCTACAATATATTCATCTAAATGTTGAGAGCATATTACAACAATATTATCTGTAGGTCTCTTAAATCTAAGCAGTACATGTAGTAGCAGTTTGAAAGATTTAATTTTTTGATTTAGGAATTTAAATTTTAATAACATACCATCACATCCTTAAACTTTATATTTTTATTTTAACAGAGATATAACATAATGTTAATGATTATTAATAGTCAAATTCATATTAAGTTTTACAAAAATCACCATAAAAGCGATAAATGTATCATAAAAAACTTATAAGTAAATATATGAAGATGACTTAAAGCCATTTCTGGGATCCCGAAGTAAATATAATAATACAACTTGCGACATACAACAAATATAAGTTTAAAACAATTTAAAAAAAATATATAACATTTACTACAATTAACATTATAGTAATATTTATGTAATATTGCTATATAATTATTTATTAGACTATTAGGAGGAAAAATGGATAAAGAATATATAAATATTGATAATATGAAAATAGAAGAAGTTATTGAGGAAATAAACTTTTTATATAAAAAGAGCCAAGAATCTGGTTTAACAGAAGCTGAAAGAAATAGACAGCAAGTTTTAAGAAGAAGGTATATAGATAATGTTAAAAGAAATTTTAAGGCTCAAATTAGTGGATATAAACCTGTAGACCCAAAACATTATAATTAGTAAAATAGAATTTAAGTAAACAATAATCATAAAGGCAAGATATGAGGTAGGGGAGGCGTAAGATGGGAGTACAAGTTTTAGATTTAGTTAACAACTATAATTTAGAGGTTTTAGTAGAAGGAGATTTAGAATCTAATATTGTGGTAAGTGAAATAAATAGGCCTGGATTACAATTTGCTGGTTTCTATGACTATTTCGATAATAAGAGAATTCAAGTTGTAGGTAAAACTGAGTGGAGTTATCTAAAGTGTCTTGATCCAGAAGTAAGGATACGTAGAATAAAAAAATACTTTTCTTTCCCAATACCTGGAGTAATAATTACAAGTGGATTAAAAGTACATGATGAATTTTTAGAAGAAGCAAGAAATAAAAATGTTACTGTTCTCAGAAGTATTGATAAGACTACAAAATTCATTAATAGGGTTAGTAATTTTTTAGACTCAGAGTTAGCTCCAGAAACTAGGCTCCATGGTGTTTTAGTAGATGTGTATGGAATTGGCATTTTGATTATAGGAGAAAGTGGAATAGGAAAAAGTGAAGCAGCATTGGAGCTTATTAAAAGAGGTCATAGGCTTGGAGCTGATGATGCAGTAGATATTAAAGAGATAGATGGAAAGTTATATGGGTCTTGTCCTTATATAACTACCGGAATGCTTGAAGTTAGAGGTATGGGGATTATTGATTTATCAGCAATTTATGGTAGTAGCTGTATAGTTTCTCAAAAAAATATCAATTTAGTTATTTCTTTAGTTAACTGGGACGTAAATGATAAATATGAAAGGCTTGGAGTAGATAAAGAGTATATGGAGATACTAGGTGTTGAAGTAGAGAAAATAGTGTTACCTTTAAAGCCAGGGCGTAACATAGCAGTTATAATCGAAGCTGCAGCAGCTAATTTTAGATATAATGCCACATCAAATTGTACTGCGGTAGAAACAATTGAAAAGAGAATCATGGATAGTCAAGATCCTTAAGAGTTTTAGAGTAAAAAATATAATTTAAAGAATAATTTTATAAAAATTTTAAGTTGTATTAGGTACTTACTTATAAAGTTTACTGTAATAAATTTAAATATAATATACGTTTGAAATTTTCATAAATTTGAATTGTAAATCAATTTGAGTTGAGTTAATATAAAAGTATAATTATATGACTATGATTTTATTGGGAGGGATTTTAGTGGAAGATTTAAAAAAATTAGAAAAGAAGTATGAATTGGTCTGGGATAAATACGGAAAGGAAGACCTTGATAAGGCATTCGAATTATCAGATAGATATATAGATTTTATGTCAAAGTGTAAAACTGAAAGAGAATGTGTTACTGAATTCATAGAAATGGCAGAAAAAGACGGATATTTAGATATAAATCAGTACATAGCTGAAGGAAGAAAGCTTAAAGCTGGAGATAAAGTTTATGCTAATTGCATGGGAAAAACTCTTGCATTATTCTTAATAGGAACAGAACCTATAGAAAAAGGTTTTAAAATATTAGGAGCACATGTTGACTCACCAAGACTTGATCTAAAGCAAAATCCATTATATGAAGATTCAGATTTTGCAATGCTTAAAACTCATTACTATGGAGGAATTAAAAAATATCAGTGGGTTACTATACCTCTAGCAATTCATGGTGTTGTGATTAAAAAAGATGGAAGTGTAGTAAATATAGTTATAGGTGAAGATGATAGGGAACCAGTAGTAGGAATATCAGATTTATTAGTTCACTTATCTGCAGATCAAATGGCTAAGACATTAGCTAAAGGAATTGAAGGAGAAAGTCTAAATGTATGCGTTGGTTCTATACCAGTAGAAGATAAAGAGGCTAAAAATAGAGTTAAACTTAACATATTAAGACTTCTTAATGAAAAATACGGAATTACAGAGGAAGACTTTGTATCAGCAGAGCTAGAGGTTGTTCCAGCAGGAAGAGCTAGAAGTTATGGTTTAGATAGTTCAATGGTTATGGCCTATGGTCATGACGATAGAATATGTGCATATACTTCTTTTGAAGCGATGATGAAAATTAAGAGTACAGATAAAACCTGTATCACATTACTTGTAGATAAAGAAGAGGTTGGAAGTCAAGGTGCAACAGGAATGCAGTCAAGATTCTTTGAAAACACTGTAGCAGAACTTGTAAATCTTGTTGAAGATTATAGTGAACTTAAAGTTAGAAGAGCCCTTGCAAATTCTAAAATGCTTTCTTCAGACGTAAGTGCAGCTTTTGATCCAAATTATCCATCAGTAAGTGAAAAGCAAAATAACGCATTCTTCGGTAAAGGTGTGGTATTCAATAAATATACTGGAGCAAGAGGAAAAGGCGGATGTAATGATGCAAATCCAGAATTTATTGCTCAATTAAGAAGAGTAATGGATAAGCATAATGTTTATTGGCAAACATCAGAACTCGGAAAAGTTGACCAAGGCGGCGGTGGTACTATAGCATACATTCTTGCTGAGTATGGAATGGAAGTTATAGATTCAGGTGTAGCCCTACACAATATGCACGCACCATGGGAAATTGCAAGTAAAGCAGACATATATGAAACTTGCAGAGCTTATGAGGCATTTTTATTAGATATATAATTTAATTAGAGCTGATAGTCATCTGATAAAATATAAAAGGCGGAAAAAATATTCTTCTGCCTTTTATATTTTTTATTATTTCTAATTATTCTTCTGTAAAATATTTACATATTCCATATAGGTTATAGGAAATTGGCACTTCAGTTATATTCAAGTAATCAACTTCATATTTACCATCCCAATCATAGATAGATATATATTTTTCGTTAAATATAGTTATACCATATTTTTTATTTGGAAATTCAATATATACTTTATATTTATAAGATTCAGGTAAATCATTAGGTTTTTTTATGAAATAGCTTTCATCTAAAGAATTTAAAAAACTAACAATATCTTTAGATTCTGTAGAAGGAAAATCAAATTCTTTAAAAAACTCTTTATAAAATACAGAAATACGCGTTGGCTCTGATTTATTAAGATTGGTTACTAGTTCTTGGGTATAATAATCAAGATATGTTTTTTCTTTATTTAGTGATGACTTTACCTTTGTACAGCCAGTGGTTATTATTATTATTATTATAAATAAAATTAAAAATTTTTTTTTCAAAACATCAACCCCTCTATTCCTTATAAATTATGAAAGTTAATGTGTAATTATTACTACTAATAAGAAAAAATACTAGGTATAATATATATAAATAAAAATGAAATATTTACCATTAAGTTATAAAAATTATGTTTATTATTAATAATAGTATAAAAGGAGGAAGGTTTATGATAATTATAGATAGATTTGAAGAAGAGTACGCTGTATGTGAAAAAGAAGATATGGGAATGGTAAATATACCAGTTATGTATTTACCAAAGGGTGTTAAAGAGGGAGATTGTATATATTTAGTTAATGGCAAATATATTATTAACAATAAAGAGACGGAAAGACTTAAGAAAGAAATTGAAAAACTCACAGATAATATGTGGAAATAGTAGTGTTAATCTAATCAAAAAGATATGTTAAGCATATATTTTTGATGGTAAACAATATACTTTATACATATATCCACTAAGAAAATAAACTCATAGAATAAATATTAACACTTGGAATTTGAGTTTTAGTTAGAATTGACAATTATACTATTCGGCTATACAATTGAATTGTTAAAACTTTATCAAAATTGGTATTGTTAAATAATTTGCATTATTTATTTTATGATAGGGGATAGATTTTCCATGGGTATACTGAAATTTAAAAAAGCTAATTGTAAGAACTGCTATAAATGTATTAGAAATTGTCCTGTTAAAGCTATAGAGGTAAAAAACCATCAAGCTCAGATTATTGAAAGAGATTGTGTTTTATGTGGTAATTGTATGGTTATTTGCCCTCAGAATGCTAAAGAAGTTCGTAATGATGTATTAACTATAAAGAATTTGATCAGGGATGGAAAACAGGTTATTGCTAGTATAGCGCCTTCTTATATTTCAAATTACAACGTTACTCAGTTTTCACAATTTGCTAATGTGATAAGAAAGCTTGGATTTAGTAATGTTTTTGAAACGGCAGAAGGAGCATACATAGTAAAAAGTGAATATGAAAATTTGATTAAAAATCATTGGAAAAATGTAATTATATCTTCATGTTGTCCTACGGTCGTTAAATTAGTTCAGAAGCATTATCCAGAAGCATTAAAGTATTTAGCACCTGTAATTTCACCAGTGCAAGCTCATAGTAAGTTATTGAAAAGTAATATGAAGGATGTTATTGTTGTGTTTATTGGTCCATGCATATCTAAAAAAGAAGAATGTGGAAGTGGAGAAGAATACAATGATATAACCATTACTTTTGAAGAACTAGATATTTGGATAAATGAAGAAGGATTAAAAATTGAAGATAATATAAACATGGATAAAAACACTTATATTTCAAGATTATTCCCCATTACTGGAGGAATTTTGAATACAATGAATAAAAGTTCTGAGTATAGCTATATTGCTATTGATGGTCTAGATAATTGTATAGAAACTCTAAAAGAAATAATTAATAATAAGCTAGATAATTGCTTTATTGAAATGAGTGCATGTAGTGGTAGTTGTATAAATGGACCAGCATCATCTCATAACAAAGCACTACGAATATCTTCAATGAATAAGGTAGAAAGTATAGCATTGAATGAATGTAATCCTACTGATTTTGATTTGAAATATAATATTGATACAAGTAGAAGAATTACAGATGAGCAAGTAGTCGTTCAATCTCCTAGCGATAGGGAGATTAGCAGTATATTAAGAAAAATGGGAAAAAACAGTATTGAGGATGAATTGAACTGTGGAACTTGTGGGTATTCAACTTGTAGAGAAAAAGCAATAGCAGTAATTTTAGGAAAAGCAGAAATAAGTATGTGTTTACCCTATATGAAGGAAAAGGCAGAATCTTTTTCAGATAAGATTATAAGTGTTACACCTAATGCTATTATTACTGTAGATACTAATTTAAAAGTTCAACAGATTAATAAATCAGCTTGTGATATATTTGAAATTCAAAATTCCAGAGACATTATCGGTTTTTCAGTATCTAGAATTTTGGATGAATTTGATTTTATAAAGGTAATAAGTAAAGAAGAGAATGTAGCAAATGAAAATGTTTACCTTCCTGAATACGGTAAATTTGTTAAACAAAATTTTATATATGATAAAAATAGCGGAATTGTTATTTGTATAATGAAGGATATAACTAAACTAAAACTAAAAAGAGAGGAATTGATTAAAGAAAAGACACTTAGAGCAGAGATAACTGATAAAATTGTTGAAAAGCATATGTGTATTGTACACGAGATTGCATCATTACTTGGAGAAACAGCAGCTGAAACTAAAGTAGCACTTACAGACCTTAAAGAAGCAATACTTATGGAGGAAGAGGATTATGACTAATTTATTTTTGGAAAGTGGATTTGCAAGCTTTAACAAACATGGTGAATCTATCTCCGGAGATTTTTATACTACAATAAAAGGTAAAGATAAGACCACATTTGTATTGTCTGATGGGTTGGGAAGCGGTATTAAGGCTAATATACTAGCAACTTTAACATCAAAGATATTAGGCACCATGATGGCTAGTAATATGTCTATAGAGGAAAGTGTATATACAATAGCTAAAAGCTTACCAGTTTGCAAGGTTAGAAATATGGCATATTCAACTTTTACTATACTTCAAATTTATCAACGAGGCGATGCGTATTTAGCACAATTTGATAATCCATCAGTAATTTTAATTAGAGAAGGGAAAAACGTTGTATATGATTCAATGTGCAAAGTTATTTATGAAAAAGAAATATATGAAAGTAATATTAAGCTTTCTATAGGAGATATGATTATACTTTTAACTGATGGAGTTACTAGCGCTGGGCTCGGAAGAACTACAAAAAATGGGTGGAGAAGAGAAAGCGTTATAGAATATGTTCAGAGGTGGTATACTCCAGATATGTCACCACAAAGGATGGCTGCAACCATAGCAAATGCATCTATGGATTTATATTTAAATTCTCCAGATGATGACATAACCGTTGCTGTGTTTAAAATTTGTGAGAGAAAATTAGTAAATCTTATGATAGGTCCACCAGAGCATAAAGAAGATGATAATAAGNNATTAAAACTTTTTTTTTCAAGAAAAGGTAAGAAGTTAATTTGTGGAGGAACTACGGCTAAGATAGCAAGTAGATATTTAAATAAACCTATTATAATAAACAACAATACATGCAATGAGGAAATACCATCAACTGCATGTATTGAAGGGGTAGATTTAGTTACAGAAGGAGTTATAACTTTAGAAAAAGTTTTAAATATTGCTAAGCAATATAGTATTACATCAAATATATCCTTAGATTTAAGAAATAAAATAGACGGAGCTTCCATGATAGCCAAAATTTTATTTGAAGAATCAACTGATATAAATTTTTTTATAGGGAGTGCAATAAATCCTGTTCATGATGATTCCAACAGTCATATTAGCTATACTATAAAATTAGGAATAATAAGAGAATTAGAAAAGATACTTAGTGATATGGGTAAAAATGTTAAAGTGAGTATGTGTTAAAAAAGAGTTTTAAAAGAAGAAAAGTTACAAAACCCTAATCATAGTATATTTTATGATTAGGGTTTTACCATTATAGCTAAATCATGTTTTGAAACATTTGAAGTATATTTAATAATCCATAGCCCCATTGAGGGTTAGGATATATATCCCCAAGACGTTGTACAGCTCCTCTTGCTATATAGGTTTTCATAGATTGAGAATACATGTAAGGATCATTAAGTCTAGTAAATCCCCATTCAAATAACATGGCACAAGCACCAGCAACAACAGCAGCAGCTACACATGTGCCATTAACTGTTGCAATTTCATTGTTAGGAGCTACTGTTATAGCATTTACACCACCAGCTGCTATATCAACGTAATTGAATTTAAGGTCGTTAAAACCTGCACCAGAGTAGTTTAGAAGATAATTATTGTTTTGATTATAAGCTGCAACAGAGATTACATAAGGGGAATTGCTTGGATTAGTAGATGTTCCGAAGGGGTCTGAATAGCTAAAGTGAGTACCACCAACAGTTAAGCCCTCTTCTGGAATCCAAGCATTAAAGTTACCTTTTAAAACAGTATTTGTAATTAATCTAAGTTTCCATATGCCTGATTGTATGTCATAAAATCTAATTCGTATTAATTCATCACCTGTAATATCTTCAGGTAAATAGTAATTAACTTTAACTGAAGTCTTTTCGAATATATAATCGTAATATTCTGTGTCATTAATTAAGGCCCCAATAATACCAGTGCTTTCACCAGAGGGAGATATAATTTCTACTGACATGATGTTAGGTGAATCTACCCAAATATCCATCCATAAACTATTTTGCTCTGGAGATACATCAACTTCGACTATATGAAGTTCTCCAGGTTCGGATAGTATTCCAGAAGTATGACATCCTTTATCTCTTTGATTCCCAGTTGGAACAACCACTATAAATCCACTATTTTGGCTTAGAGATGCTATATACTGCTCTAAGATTCCAGTCCCCTTATGGTTACCTAAATTTGTACCAAGAGGAAAAAGAATAACCATTGGTTTAGACGAAGTTAAAGAATATCTATATAAAAATTCCAGAGCAGCAAAAATAGTGGTTATGTTATAAATTGGAATTTTAACATTAAATTGTGATTTGTATGAAAAATCTTCGATTAGCTTTACAATTACAAAATCGCAATTTTGGACTACACCTTTTAACTGAGGATTTTTACCAGTAGCCCCAATTATACCAGCCATATTTGTACCATGACCAATTTCATCTATGGTTGGTACTATATCATAGGGAGATTTACCTTCTCTAGCTGCTTGTATAGCAGACTGAATATCATCTTTTTCATATAGAGTACCATATGGAATAAAATCATCTAAAGTTTTGTCTTTAGAAGGTATTGTTTGATCCCAAATACATTCTATTCTAGTTTCTCCATTATCCCTCATAAATTCTTCGCTTAAGTAATCTATACCCGTATCAAGAATTGCTACATTGACACCACTCCCATTTAAGGTTAAAGGGAGGCCTAACTGTAAAAAACCTGCTTGAGAGGCCTCTGTAGGGGTAATCTGTTGAAGGGTATACATTTCAACTGGTTTTACATATACAATGGAGGGATATTCAGGGTCACCAACAGATATTTCTACGTTTTTAGGCAGAGATATGATTGCATACCTATCATTAATTATAGTTAAATAGTGACTTGGCTCTTGAGTGATGTCTTGTTGAATATCTCCTTGATACTGAACAATATAATGATCGTAATTTATATCATAAAAAATGTTATCCGGAACACCTAAATGTCGCTTCATATAAAATCACCTACAATACATTTTGGAATTCTTATAAATATATTATTAGTAGTATATACAAAATAATCATCACTTTGATTATACTCATTACAAGTGTTGGTTCTATTAAGAGATATATTTGTAGAATAGGATCTACTTATAAAGTTAAAAACACCTAATAGGTCTAAATATCCATATCCTAACTCATGATTAGGAAAACGGTAATAACTGCTCCTAGCTGCACCATGCATTAGATAATTTCTAATTTTTTGAGAATACATAGTTTGATCATTGCCATTAACAATTCCCCATTCTAATAATATTGCACAGGCGCCTGCAACTATAGCAGTTGCAGCAGAACTACCAGACATTGTGGTAGTGCCACCAGTAACTTTTGTAGTTAAAATATTTATGCCTAAAGTAGCTATATCAGGATTGATTAGGTTGTTGGTATTGAAACCTCTTCCGGAAGTGGAAATTAAAGCATTATCTTCACCATAATAAGAAACAGTAACAATATTAACAGCTGTGGATGGTTCAGTTAGTGTATTTAATGGGTTAGGTTGAAGAAATTCGGTGCCGCTGGGTAAAGTACTATGTGGTTGTAGCCAAATATCATATCGTCCATCGATTAAATATTCTCCTGTTAACCTAAAGGTCCATATGCCGGGTTTTATGTTATAAAATTCTACATGAATAACTTCATGGCCAGTAAAATGTTCAGGATTAAAATATAGAACTCTTGATCTAGTGTTCAAGAATACAAATTTAGTAATCTGTTCATTAGCATCTTTGGATTTTAATAGGCTAGAGCTTTCACCAGTAGGAGATACTATGACTAAAGAAGCTCTGTTTGGCTTTTTAACCCATATGTTAAATGTGAAAAATTTCATTTCTTTAGTAATTCTAAGTTCTAGGGACGAGGGATCATTTTTATTTTTAATATAACCAGTAGCATGGGTTTGAGCAGCTCCTTCATTTCCCACGCCAGCAACTAAACATATTCCTCTAATAGTACCTATAGAGGACATATATCTAGAAATCAAGCTATTTCCATCGTGGCTACTTTCTGTAGAACCTAAGCCTAAATATATGACCATAGGTCTTTTAAGTTCAATAGCAACATTTTTTAAATATTCGACTCCAGATACGATTTCACTGGCATTATATACTGGAGTATACTCTATGCCATTTTCTAGTAAGGTTTTTCTAAAATTAGTAGATTCAAAGAGCTTTACGATTACAAAGTCACTGTCATTGGCTATACCTCTTATATTAGAGTTATTACCCCTGGCGCCTATAATCCCTGCAACCTGTGTACCATGTCCAGTAGTATCTTTAGATGGCACGATTGCATAAGGATCTTCATTGTTTTTGTAAGCTTTAATTGCTGCATTAATTTGTTCATTAGAATAAGTAGTACCCATATATGTGGTAGAACTATTGTTTGATATAGTTTGATCCCAAAGGCTAACTATTCTTGAGGTATCATCTTCTCTAATGAATTCCTCATTAAGATAATCTATACCTGTATCTACAATACCTATTAGAACTCCTCTGCCAGTTAAATTCAAATAAGGATTTATTAACATGGAATTTATGTTGCCCACAGAAGGAGGGGAAGTAGATTTTGAAGTTTCACCTAATACAAACATTTTTCTAAAATCGAAGAAAGTAATTTGGGGAACTTCTTTTAACAATCTATTCATTTCTAAATGGGAAACTGCTACTACAGCTAGATTATCTGTAATTACATCACCACAAGCATAGGATATTTTATCTATTTGGTTTTTAAACTCATCTTTATTTTTATATTGAACAAGAAAATTAGATACACTTTCATCGTAGTATAAATTACAATCTCTTGAATTAGTCATAGATACTCCTAATAATAATACTTTATAATATTATTATATTTCAGTTTAAATATTTCATGATATTATTTGATAAAATAAGTTTATAATATAAAAAAACCTCTTGATTAATCAAGAGGTTTTTACTGGTGCCGGTGACCGGGGTCGAACCGGTACGGTGTTGCCACCACGGGATTTTGAGTCCCGCACGTCTGCCAATTCCATCACACCGGCTAGTACATTTAGTATTTTACCACAATATCCTAAGGATTACAATAGTATTTTTACCTTAGATAAGGATAATACTGAAGTCAATATTTAAGTATTGAAAAGTGGATACTTGATTACTATAATAAAACTGTAAGAAATTAAATCAGAGGGGAGATATGATAATGAAGAGGATCTTGGAAAATATAATTGAAGATTGTAGAAAGTGGACAAGTAAAGGTGAAGTGGCTTCATATATACCAGAACTAGCAAAAGCTAATCCTGAAGCTCTAGGTATTTGGGTTACCAATTTAGGCGGTGAAGAATATTTTGCAGGTGATTGGGATATTAAATTCACAATACAAAGTATGTCTAAAGTAATAACCTTAATGTTAGCAATCTTAGATAATGGTACGGAATACGTTTTCACTAAAGTTGGAATGGAACCTACAGAGTCAGGATTTAATTCCATAACTAACTTGGAAACTCATGAACAAAAACAACCATTGAATCCTATGATAAACGCAGGAGCTATTGCAACAGTGTCTTTAATTAATGGAGAAACAGCTGATGAAAAAATAAATAGAATACTTAATTTTACAAGAAAAATAACTGGAAATGATGAGATAGGTATAAATTACAATGTGTATGAGAGTGAAAAGAAAACTGGAAATAGAAACAGAGCATTAGCTTATTACATGAAGGGTAATGGCATAATAGAAGGTGATGTAGAGGAAATTTTAGATGTCTACTTTAAAGCTTGTTCTATGGAGATAACTTGCAAAGATATAGCTAGGATAGGAGCTATGCTTGCCAATGATGGAGTTCTTATAAATAATGAAAGAGTTATATCCAGAGAAGCATGTAGAATAGTTAAAACCATAATGGTTACTTGTGGTATGTATGATGCATCTGGAAAGTTTGCTGTACATATAGGAATTCCAGCAAAGAGTGGAGTAGGTGGTGGAATAATGGCTGCAGTACCTAGGAGGATGGGGATTGGAGTTGTAGGTCCTGCTCTTGATGCTCAGGGAAATAGCATAGGTGGAATCAAGATTCTAGAAAAATTATCCCATGAATTAGATTTAAGTATATTTTAGAAATTGTAAAACAATGTAAGGATAAGAATGCATCTATTGCAGAAATGACTTGTATTGGTTCACTTTTAATTAGTGCTTTAGACTTAAATATGATGAAGATATCAAAATTTGAAGTTATGAATTATTTACTAGAGATTTTTTAACCGGTTATTATTTATTTGTATTTAGAAATATATTTTTGCATTTAATAAACCTTCTAAGATATAGAAAATCTATATTTTAGAAGGTTTATTAAATTCTATTTTATTAAATAAAATTTGTATTATACTCATAATGCAGATAAATGAAAACTTATATTTAAAAATTATAAATTTTATTGTTAATACCATGAAGTAGTGATATAATCATTTATCAAAAGAATCCTGTTTATTTACTTGACTTTAGACTCGAAAAAGTAAAGAATAATGATAGGGGATAATAAGAAAAAATAAAGGAATTCAATAAAAGCGATTAAATAATTTGAATGGATGTGATTAAAATTAATAGAGAAAGCTTAGCTGTTTTAGATGGAAATAGCTTATTATATAGAGCGTTTTATGCTATACCAGAACTTACAACAAAAGAAGGCGTTTATACTAATGGAGTATATGGTTTTTTAAATATGCTTCTTAAAATTAAAGAAGATATAAATCCAGATTATATTGTAGCTGCATTTGACAAATCTTCTAATACATTTAGACATAAGGAATATGAAGATTATAAAGCAGGAAGAAAGAAAACACCTCCAGAGCTTTCCATGCAATTTCCTATAATAAGAGAAATATTATCCAAGATGGGAATAAGCGTATTTGAATTAGAGGGATATGAAGCAGATGATCTAATAGGTACTATATCTGTTTTAGCAGAAGATGAGGGTATGGAAGTTTATGTGGTAACAGGAGATAAAGATGCTCTTCAACTAGCCACAGATAACGTTAATGTAGTTATAAATAAAAAAGGAATTACAGAAAAAGAGATATATAATAAAAAAAGGTTTATTGAAGATTTTGGGGTGACACCTACTCAATATATAGATGTGAAAGGACTTATGGGAGATAAATCCGATAATATTCCAGGAGTTCCGGGGATAGGGGAGAAGACTGCATTTAAGTTAATCAAGGAATATGGAAGCATAGAAGATGTTTTGATGAATATATCTAATATCAGTGGTAAAAAACTTAAAGAGTCTCTTCAAGAGTATAGTGAACAAGCAATTTTTAGTAAGAAGTTAGCTACAATTATTACTAAAGTTCCTGTAGAAATACCTATGGAACAGTTAAGAACTAAAGGAAATTTTAACAATAGTGAAGTTAGAGATATGTGTCTAAGATTGCAATTTAAATCTCTTCTTAACAAATTTGAAAATCTTTCACAAGATAGTTCTGAAACTCCAGAAAATCAAAGATTAGAAGTTGTTGATTTTAAAGTAATAAATGAAATTAAAGACTTGAATCAAGCTATAGCTAATATAAAGAATAGGATTTTTGTTAAGTTATATGTGGAGGATACAAGTAATTTTACTAAAATTATGGTGAAGACCATAGGCATATTGTCAGAAGGTCAGGTGTATTTACTTTATTGTGATAAATTAATAGAAGAAGATAGGGAAGGTTTTATAAATGCTATGAATAAAATTTTACATAATTCTAGTATTGAAAAAATTACCCATGGTATTAAATATGGGTATACTTCTTTATTAAAGCTTGGTATTGATTTAGACCTAGTAAATTTTGATGTGGAAATAGCAGCTTACTTATTAGATTCATCAAAATCAGAGTATTCCATAAAAACACTTTATGAAGAAATGCTAGGAAAGACATTTGACGGGGATGAAGACACCCTTAAAGCCAATGAAATTGTAGCTCTTGAGAAAATCTATGCAATTTTAAAAGAGGGAATTAAAAAAGAAGATATGGAGGAGTTGTTGTTTAAAGTAGAGCAACCGCTTACTAAGGTTATATCATATATGGAATATGAAGGGTTTAATATCAATAGAAGAGAATTGGAGAATCTAGGTACTAAATTTAGTGGAGAGATTGATACTCTTACAAAAGAAATATACCATTTGGCAGGAGAGGAATTTAATATAAATTCTCCTAAGCAGCTTGGGAAAATATTGTTTGAAAANNTAGACCTACCAGTAATAAAGAAAACTAAAACAGGTTATTCTACCAATGCGGAAGTATTAGATGCTTTAAAGGATAAACATGAGATAATTAATATAATTTTATATTTTAGACAAATTACAAAATTATATTCTACTTATATAGAGGGACTTAAAAATGTAATAGATGAAGATGGAAGAATACATTCTAACTTTACTCAAACGGTAACTACTACTGGCAGATTATCTAGTACAGAACCTAACCTTCAGAATATACCAATCAAAAACGAGAATGGGAGATCAATAAGGAAGGTTTTCATACCACACAATGAAGAGTCAGTAATTTTGTCAGCGGATTATTCACAAATTGAACTTAGAGTTCTTGCACATATTTCTGAAGATGAAAATATGATAAAAGCTTTTAGAAATAGTTTAGACATCCATACTTCTACAGCATCAGAAGTATTCAATGTACCAATTGAAAATGTAACTAAGACAATGAGAAGTAATGCAAAGGCTGTTAACTTTGGTATTGTATATGGAATAGGTGATTTCAGCTTGGCTCAAGATTTAGGTATAACTCGAGGAGAAGCAAAGAAGTATATTGATACTTATCTTGAGAGATATGAGAATGTACAAAAATATATGGATAGAGTAATTCAAGAGGCTGAAGAAAATTCTTATGTAACAACACTTCTTCATAGAAAAAGATATATTCCAGAAATAAAGTCTTCTAATAAAATTGTAAAAGCTTTAGGAAGAAGATTAGCTATGAATGCACCTATTCAAGGTAGTGCAGCAGATATTATAAAGATTGCTATGGTTAATGTTGCTAATGAACTTAAATCAAACGGACTTAAGAGTAGATTAATTTTACAAGTTCATGATGAACTTATACTTAATGTATATAAGAATGAACTTGATTTAGTAAAGAAAATAGTTAAGAAGGAAATGGAGAATGTACTAGATCTTAAAGTTCCCCTAGATGTAGATATTTCTATAGGAGACACTTGGTATGAAGCAAAATAATATATTAAAAGTAGGTTTAACAGGGGGCATTGGATGTGGAAAGAGTACCATAAGTATGATTTTCAAGGAAAGTAATATTCCTGTTATTGATGCAGATGAAATTTCTAGAAAGGTACTTGTAAATCACCCAAATATTTTATTAGAAATAAGAAGAATTTTTGGCGATGAATATTTTGATGAAAATGGGGAGTTTCTAAGGCGCAAAATGGGAAATCTAATATTTTCTGACAAAAGTAAAAAAGTTCAATATGAAGATATAATAATGCCTCATATTTTTCATGATATATTTAGTGAAATAAATAAATATAATGATATAGGAGAAGAAATGTGCATAGTAGATGCACCTACATTAATAGAAAGTAAACTTCATATTTATATGGATAAGATAATAGTTGTTATTGCCAGTGAACAAATACAGTTAGAGAGAGTTATGAGACGAGATAATTTTTCAATGGAAGAAGCAACTATAAGAATAAATAATCAAATGAGTACAAAAGAAAAATGTAAGTTTGCAGACTTTATCATTGATAATAGTGGAAATCTGCAAGAAACTAGGATTAAAGTGATGAAGGTAATAAGCAAGCTTAAATAGATTAGGGGGAAAAATGACTTATAAATCTAATAGAAGAACCAAGAAAATTATATTGATAATAGTTATAGCTGTAATTATTATTGTTAATTTTAAAGTTATACTAAAAAGCTTTTTTCCGTTAGAGTATGAAAAAAGTATTATTGAATATAGTGATATATACAATGTAGATCCGAATTTAGTAGCAGCAGTAATTAATACAGAAAGTAAATTTATAGTAGATGCAAGCTCATCAAAGGGAGCAATAGGATTAATGCAGATAATGCCAGATACAGGAAAGTGGATTGCAGAAAAACTAGAATTAAGTAACTTTAATGAAGAAATAATAGCAGATCCTGAGATGAATATAAGAATGGGAACTTGGTATTTGAAAAAATTGAGTGAGGATTTTAATGGGGACTATATTCTTGTATTAGCAGCTTACAATGGTGGCCCTGGAAATGTTGCTAAGTGGCTTGAGGATGAGAAATATTCTATCGATGGAGAAAACCTTCATAAGATTCCATTTAAGGAAACTAAAAGTTATGTTCAAAAGGTTAAATTTAATCATAGAGTATATAGATATCTATACAATTTAGGTGAAAAGACAGAGTAAAACATATCTTGCAATAATTATAGTAATAAACCCAATTTAATTTATTATAAATTAAATTGGGTTTATTTATTAAATTGTTTTAAACTAAGTTAATTTTAGTTGTTGAATCTAGTAATAGATGATGATATAATAATTAAATAAAATTATATTATTATGCAGATATGGTGGAATGGCAGACACGCTATCTTGAGGGGGTAGTGAGAGAATTCTCGTGCGGGTTCAAATCCCGCTATCTGCACCAACAAAACAATGGGAAGGAGTCTGATGCTTTTCATTGTTTTTATTTATTTTTAATATTTTATAAGATTATATGATAATTTAAATCCTATCTATTTAAATATCAAATAGTATCATTACATATTCAAATATACAAGGTTATTCGAAATTGTTGAAAAATTCACAAAATAAACTTACAATGAATATAAGGTAGTAAACTGTAACATCATGGGGAGGATATTATGGATAATTTACTAGAGATAGTTAAGGGTATCAATGGAGTTATTTGGAACTATGTATTGGTTTTTTTACTATGTGGAACAGGGATTTATTTTACTTTTAGGTTAAAGTTTGTTCAAGTTGTAAAATTTGGCGAAAGCTTTAGACTTGTTTTTGGTAAATTAAAATTTGGCAAAAAAGCAGGGGCTGATGGAATGTCTTCTTTCCAAGCTTTAGCTACTTCAATAGCTGCACAAGTAGGTACGGGAAATTTAGCTGGAGCAGCAACAGCTATTGCAATGGGAGGCCCTGGAGCGATTTTTTGGATGTGGATTAGTGCCTTTTTTGGAATGGGAACTATATTCGCTGAAGCAACTTTAGCTCAGCAATACAAGACCGTAGTAAATGGACAAGTTACTGGTGGTCCAGCTTATTACATCAAAAATGGCTTGAAGAATAAAAATATAGCAAAGGTGCTATCTATATTTTTCGCAATAACTATTATACTTGCTCTTGGTTTTATTGGGAATATGGTACAAGCAAACTCTATAGGAAGTGCTTTTTCAAAATCCTTTAGCATCGATCCTAGAATAGTAGGTGTGGTAGTTGCTATACTAGCTGGTATAATTTTCATAGGAGGAGTTTCTCGTATAGCATCCTTTACAGAAAAAGTTGTTCCAGTAATGGCGCTATTATATATTATAGGTAGCTTATTTATAATAGTAATGAACTATGCAAATATATTACCTGCTTTAAAAATGATTGTAGTTGGAGCATTTAATCCTCAAGCTATAGCTGGAGGAGTTGCAGGAGTTACAATTAGACAAGCTGTTAGATATGGAGTTTCTAGAGGATTGTTTTCAAATGAGGCAGGTATGGGTTCAACACCACATGCTCATGCAGTAGCAAAGGTTAATCATCCATCAGAGCAAGGGTTAGTTGCCATGATGGGAGTATTTATAGATACCTTCATTATACTAACTTTAACAGCTCTCGTAATACTGACTACTGGAGCTTTGGATAGTGGAGAAACAGGAATAATATTAACACAAACTGCTTTTGCTAATGGTATGGGTGGAGAATTTGGAGGAATATTTATTTCAGTAGCTTTATTCTTCTTTGCATTTTCTACAATTATAGGATGGTATTTCTTTGGGGAAGCTAATATAAAGTTTTTATTTGGTGACAAAGGAATAACTCCTTATAGAATATTAGTTATGATATTTATATTCTTAGGTGCTGGTATGAAAGTAGATTTAGTTTGGGAACTTGCAGATACTTTTAATGGATTAATGGTATTCCCTAATTTACTTGCCCTTTTAGCATTATCTGCAGGGGTTAAAAAATGTTTAGATGATTACAATGAAAAGAAAAGTAAAAACTTACTATAATGAATAATTTAGTATAGTATTTATTAATTTTTATAATTAATTATAATATTAGATTACTATATAAAATATACAGATTATTACCTTAATAACTTTTAGTAAAGATATTAGCCTTCCAGAGTTAAAGATTTTATTCTGGAAGGCTTTATGTTATATTTAATATATTATAGAATGAAATTTAGATTAAATTGGTATAATAAGTATTTATTAAAGGATGATGTAAATGGAAAGAGAATATAATATCTCATTATTTGATTTAGAAGAAGGAAAAGAAAAAAATAAAAATATAGATTTAATTAGTAATGAACCTTTAGCGCAAAGGCTTAAACCTAGTAATTTAGATGATTTTGTAGGGCAAGACCATATATTAGCTAAGGATAAACTATTATATAGAAGCATTAAAGGGGATAGAATTACATCTTTAATATTTTATGGACCCCCTGGAGTTGGAAAAACTAGTCTGGCAAAAATTATCGCTAAAACAACTAAATGTAACTATGTGGAGCTAAATGCTGTAACTTCTGGCATTAAAGATATAAAGAATGTAATAGATGAAGCAACGAGAGAAATTTCTATGAGTGGAAAGAGAACTATACTTTTCATAGATGAAATACATAGGTTTAATAAAACCCAACAAGATAGTTTATTACCTCATGTAGAAAAGGGGATAGTAACCTTAGTTGGTGCTACTACAGAAAACCCCTTTTTCGAAGTTAATAAAGCGCTTTTATCTAGATCAATGATTTTTAAATTAGAGCTTTTATCAAAGGAAAATATAGTGTCATTATTAAATAGAGCGCTTAAAGATAAAAAGTTGGGCTATGGAAGTATTAGTATAAAGTTATATAAAGAAGCAGAAGAGTTTATATGTGATAATGCTGGTGGTGATGGGAGAAGAGCATTAAATGCTTTAGAATTGGCTGTATTAACTACTAATAAGAGAGAAGATGGTATAATACATATAACTCAAGATGTAGTAGAAGAGTGTATGCAAAGAAAACAAATTAGTTATGATAAAAGTGGAGATTATCATTATGATATAATATCTGCCTTTATAAAGAGTATTAGAGGAAGTGATCCTGATGCTTCAGTTCATTATCTTGCTCGAATGCTATCAGGTGGTGAAGATCCTGAATTCATAGCTAGAAGACTTGTAATATCAGCATCAGAAGATATAGGCAATGCAGATCCATATGCGCTTTTAATAGCTAATGCCGCTCTAAATGCAGTAAAGTTTATAGGAATGCCAGAAGCTAGAATACCTCTAGCTCAGGCGGTTATATATTTAGCTGTGGCACCTAAAAGTAATGCAGCTTATAATGCTATTAATTTAGCTCTTGAAGACATTGAGAAGGAAGAGATAGGTAGAGTTCCTTTACATCTTCGAGGTAGTAATTATAGTGGATCTAATGTTTTAAATGAAGGATCAAGATATAAGTATCCTCATGATTATGAAAATCATTATGTTAGGCAACAATATATGCCTAAGGAGTTACTTAAGAAAAAATATTATACTCCAACATTAATGGGATATGAAAAACGCATAAAGGATAGATTAGATACCTTAAAAAAATAAAATGAAAAACATAAATAATTTTTTGTATTATGCACATCTTATAAATAAGTAATATATTTTTAAAATAATTTAAAGTTAAAAATGTATAACTTTAAATTTATATATTTTTACTAAAGATTTTAAAATAGTTGGAGGTTATAAGATGAGCAATAATAAATGTATAAAAGTTTCAGGGGAAGATGGAAGAATAGTAGAATTAGAATTTATTGATGTGGTTAATGTAGGAAAAAATGAGTATGTAATTGCAGGTCCCAAGGATTCAGATGAAGCTTGTGCATATAAGGTTATAAGTAGAGAAAATGGTATGATTGAGTATGCCTCTATAGGAGCAGGTAAAGAGTTCAATCAAGTTTTAACTGCTTATAATGCAAAAAATGATTAACTGCCTTTTGTCTTAAATAATTTATATTATATAAGAAAGGAAGGTGAATTAACATGAGTAAATCGAAAAATAAAAATAAAAAGAATAATCAAATTAAACCATCACAAAAGAGTAGTATAGATCAAGTACAAATTTTAAATAGAGATGTACAGGATGCCCACCATATTGAAAGTGCTACCTTAATGAATGGATTATTTGGTGTAGAAATAAAAGATAATCTCATAGACCCAGATACTAGATTTTATATTTAAAGTTTATGTAAAAATAATATATACATGTCTACTAATAAATAGTATAAATTAGATAGTAATATAATTAAGTTTTATATTTTTAATATGGCATTGTTTTATAGTTTTATATGCTATATAATTAAATAAGATTTATTTGAAAGAATTTAGGAGGACATGAAGATGGAAGAAATCAATATAATAACACTTACTGATTCAGAAACAATGGAAAAGGTAGAACTAGAAATAGTTGAAGATTTAACTATAGATGGAGAGCACTATGTTATTTTAGCACCACTTGACGAAGAAGATGAAGCTTATGTATATAAGGTAATTGGAGAAGGTGCCACAGCTTCATATGAAATGGTTGAAGATGAAGTTGAATTTGATAAGGTTGTTGCAGAATATGATAAAATATTTGAAGAAGAGATGAGAAAGTAATAAGATATAAATTATATACATATATAACTTATATCTAAATAAAAAAAAGATAACCTTAATTTTAAAATGTACCCTATATAGT
>NZ_DLNT01000024.1:0-32745 GCF_002477055.1 Clostridium sp. UBA7503 | reverse complement strand
TTTTGCGACGCCCCCTTTATTTATATTACAAAAGTAAAAGTGTAGCACATATATCAGATTTAAATGATTAGTTTTTAATGAAACTTAATAAATAACCTAGTAAATTAAATATTTTTTACATAAATATAAATATGAAAATGGTAGTAAATAAAAGAAAATGAAAGTAAATACTATATTTCAATAGGAAATTAAGAAAAAATATGATATACTATATTTGACACATTTTCTAATGTGATATACTATATTGATATAAAGAGTATAACAATGAATTGCGGGGGTTCAATTATGATAAACGTTGGAATAAATGGATTCGGAAGAATCGGAAGAACTTTTTTAAGGATAGCATGTGAAAGTCCTGAGACGGATTTTAATATTGTAGCTATAAATGCTAGAGCAGATATAAAAACACTTGCACATTTATTTGTTTATGATTCATGCTTTGGTACCTTCAAAGGAGACGTTAAGACAACAGAGGATTCAATAATAATTAATAATAAAGAAATAAAAATAACAAGATGTGGATCACCAAAAGAAATTCCTTGGAAGGAATTAGAGGTTGATTTAGTTATAGAGTCTACTGGAAAATTTAAAACAAAAGAAGAGCTTATGGATCATGTAAAAGCAGGAGCTAAGAAAGTTATACTAACAGCGCCAGGTAAAGATGAAGATATAACAGTAGTAATGGGAGTAAATGATTCTGATTTAGATTTATCACAACATACAATCATATCAAATGCATCATGTACTACTAATTGCCTAGCACCTGTAGCTAAAGTAATAGATGATAAATTTGGAATTAAAAAAGGATTTATAACTACAGTTCACTCTTATACAAATGACCAACAAATCCTTGATAAGAGCCATAAAGATTTAAGAAGAGCAAGAGCGGCAGGAGAATCTATAGTACCAACTACAACTGGAGCTGCTAAAGCAGTTGCAAAAGTATTACCGCAATTAAAGGGTAGATTAGATGGATTTGCATTAAGAGTTCCAACAGCTGCTGTATCTATCACAGATTTAGTTTGTGAAGTGGAGAAAGAAACTACAGTAGAAGAAATAAATAGAGTAATTAAAGAAGCATCTGAAAATGAACTTAAGGGAATATTAGGATTATGTGAATTACCTTTAGTATCTGTAGACTTTAAAGGAGATAGTAGATCTTCTATAGTAGATGGATTATCAACTATGGTAAATGGTAACATGATTAAGATAGCATCTTGGTATGATAATGAGTGGGGATATTCAGCAAGAGTTGTTGATTTAGCTAACTATGTAGCACAGATGTTAAGGGAAGAGAAAGTTACGAAAATAGCTTAAGGTATTAATGTTTTAAGTAACATTATAAATTAATTTTGCCAACTATTATAAAATACCAATATATTTAATTTAGAGTCAGGAGATTATTTTGTAAAAGAAATAGTCTCTTGATTCTTTTTATAGTATAATTAGACCTTGAGTTGAATTATAAATTTGAACTATATTTGAGTAGGTGATTAAATGTTAGAAAATAGATTTTTACCCATTTGTAAAGATGGTATGTTAGAAAGACGATGGGAACAGTTAGATTTTATCATAGTAACAGGAGATGCATACATAGATCATCATAGCTTTGGTACTGCTATAATTTCCAGAGTTCTTGAAGATGCTGAATTTAAAGTAGGAATAATTCCTCAACCTGATTGGCATAGCACTGAGGATTTTATGAAGTTAGGAAGACCTAGATTGGGATTTTTAGTTAATGGTGGTAACATGGATTCCATGGTAAATCATTATACTGTAGCTAAAAGAATTAGAGAAAAGGATCTTTATTCTCCAGGTGGAAAAATGGGTTTAAGACCAGATCGAGCAACTATTGTATACTGTAATAAAATTAGAGAAGCATATAAAAATATTCCGGTTATAATTGGTGGGGTAGAAGCTAGTCTTAGGAGATTTGCCCATTATGATTACTGGAGTGATAAGGTAAGAAAATCAATGTTGGTAGATAGTGGTGCCGATTTACTTATATATGGAATGAGTGAAAAGCAAATACTAGAAGTGGCAAATTGTTTAAATGATGGATTAGAAGTTCAGTATATAAGACATGTGCCTGGAACATGCTATATGATAGATGATTTAGAATATGTAAGTGGGTATATTGAGATACCATCCTATAAAGCTGTATCTACAGATAAGATGGAATATGCCAGAGCATTTAAGGTTCAATATGAAGAACAAGATCCAGTAAGAGGAAAGACTCTAGTACAAAAGCATGCCAATAGATATGTGGTACAAAATAGACCAGAGATGCCTCTAACTAGGGAAGAGTTAGACCATGTTTATGGATTGCCTTACACAAAAAATTATCATCCTTGTTATGAAGAAGCAGGTGGAATAGCAGCTATAGAAGAGGTTAAATTTAGTATAGTTAGTTCTAGAGGTTGCTTTGGAAATTGTTCTTTTTGTGCTATAACTTTCCATCAAGGAAGAATAGTTCAGAGTAGAAGTGAAGATTCTATTTTACAAGAAGTGGTAGAAATAACAAATCTACCTGGTTTTAAAGGATATATTCATGATGTAGGAGGACCTACTGCAAACTTTAGACGCCCAGCATGCAAAATTCAACTTAAGCATGGTGCATGTAAGCATAAACAATGTTTGTATCCAAAACCATGTAAAAATATAGATGCAGATCATACTGAGTATTTAGAACTACTAAGAAAGGTAAGAGCTACTCCTAAGGTGAAAAAGGCATTTGTACGCTCAGGGTTACGTTATGATTATATAATGGCAGATAAAAATGATGCCTTCTTTAAAGAACTTGTAGAACATCATGTAAGTGGACAATTAAAGGTAGCTCCAGAGCATGTTTGTACTGATGTTTTAAAGTATATGGGAAAACCATCTGGGAAGACCTATGATAGATTTGTAGATAAGTTTTATAATCTTACTGAGCAAGTTGGAAAGAAGCAGTATATTATACCTTACTTAATGTCTAGTCATCCAGGTAGCACATTAGCATCGGCTATAGAGTTAGCAGAATATCTAAGAGATATTAATTATCAGCCAGAGCAAGTTCAGGATTTTTATCCAACGCCAGGAACCTTATCTACAGCTATGTTCTATACAGGGGTAGATCCGTTAACTATGAAAGAGATATATGTACCTAAGAGCAAGAGGGAAAAAGCAATGCAAAGAGCTCTTCTTCAATATAGAAACCCTAAAAAGTATGATATAGTATATGAAGCTTTAGTAGAAGCTGGAAGAGAAGATTTGATAGGAAATGGACCTAAGTGTTTAATAAGACCTAAAACACAAGGAAAAAATTTTAACCATGGTGGAAATTATAGTAGACATAAAAAGGTTGGTAAAGAACATAGTAATAGTAAAACAGTTTTACCTAGAGGAAGTCATGGAAGAACTTCTTTAGAAAGAAAAAAGGGTAAAAACACTTCTACTAATAAGAGAAAATCTATGAAGAAAACTCGTCAGTAGTTAGAGAAAATAAATAAAAAATATTAAATAATTAAATCAAAATTTATTGTAAATATAAAGTAAAGTAATAATGATATTAGATTTTCATTATTACTTTTATTTATGATTAATAAAATTTCATTATTGACAAAATAATACGATGATAGTACTATTTATTTAAAGATAAAGTACGAAATTCGTACTAATTAAATTTTACGTTTAGCAAACAATAATATAGGGTTTAATCTATTGATCTAATAATTGAATTATGAGCATTGTAGGATATAAGAAGATTTTAAAGGAGTAGGTGTAATGGAGGATAATGACAAGTTAATTGAAGAATTTTCGAATTTATGGAAAATGTTTTTGTCTTTTTCAAATCAATATAGGACTATGGAGGAGTTTCCTAGGATAGAAAGACTTAATACCATGGAAATTAGTATTATAAGTATTGTCTATGATAGGGAGGATATAATTTTAAAGGAAATTTGTAATATGTTAGACATACCTAAAAGTACTTTAACCAGCGCTATAGATAGGCTAGAAAGACTTAATTATGTGAATAGAACTATTAGTAAGAGAGACAGAAGATCCTATGGATTACAACTTACAGATGAAGGCGAGGAAGTAAAGAATGAACATCTAGCTTTTGAAAGAAAATTATATGGATATGTTTTAAATGCCTTAGACACAAATGATGAAAGAGAAGAATTTTTAAAGTTATTTAGAAAGATAGTTAATAATATTTAAGTTTTATGAAAGGGGAAATGCTACCTAACTAGATATAAAATTGGAGTAGCAGGTGATGTTATGGAAACAGAAAAATTAACAATAAGAGTTCAACAAAGTTTAAATGATGCCTATGAGGAAGCAGTAAGAAATAATCATCAACAAGTAGATATTATTCATTTATTCTCTGCTCTTCTAAATCAAAGAGATGGATTAATACCTAATGTCTTTGAAAAAATGGCTGTGGATGTTGAAGGAATTAAAAGGAAAGTAAATTTAGAGTTAGAGAAAATGCCTAAAGTATTAGGGGAAGGAGCTCGTTCATCTGGAGTTACTGCCACTAGAAGAATCAATGAAGTTCTAGTTAAGGCTCAAGATATGTCAGAGAAATTTCATGATTCCTATATAAGTGTAGAACACATAATGATAGCTATCATAGAGGTAGATGCAAAAGGTGTATCAGGTAAAATACTTAAGGAATATGGAATAGATAAGGAAAGATTTATGGAAGTATTATCTCAGGTTAGGGGAAATCAAAGAGTAGATACTAATAATCCGGAGGGGACTTATGATGCTCTTGCTAAGTATGGAACTAACTTAATTGACCTTGCTAGGGAACATAAATTAGATCCTGTAATAGGAAGGGATGAAGAGATAAGACGTGTAATTAGAATTTTGTCAAGAAGAACTAAAAATAATCCAGTGCTTATTGGTGAGCCCGGAGTAGGTAAGACTGCCATAGTTGAAGGTTTGGCAGAAAGAATTGTACGTGGAGACGTACCAGAAGGATTAAAAGACAGGATAATTTTTTCTTTAGATATGGGAGCTTTAATTGCAGGAGCTAAGTATAGAGGCGAATTTGAAGAAAGACTTAAAGCCGTATTAAAAGAAGTTAAGAATTCTGATGGGAAGATAATATTATTTATAGATGAAATTCATACCATTGTAGGTGCTGGAAAAGCTGATGGAGCTATGGATGCAGGAAATCTTATAAAGCCTATGCTAGCAAGAGGAGAATTACATTGCATTGGAGCTACTACTTTTGATGAATATAGACAATATATAGAAAAAGACAAAGCATTAGAGAGAAGATTTCAACCAATTACTGCAGAAGAGCCTACAGTGCAAGATACAATTTCAATATTAAGAGGACTAAAGGAAAGATTTGAAATACACCACGGAGTTAGAATTCATGATTCAGCTATAGTAACAGCAGCAAAATTATCTAATAGGTATATTCAAGATAGGTTTTTACCAGACAAAGCTATAGATTTAATTGATGAAGCTGGGGCTATGATAAGAAGTGAAATAGATTCTCTTCCTACAGAACTTGATATGGTTAGAAGAAAGTTATTTACATTAGAGACTGAAAGAGAAGCTCTGCTTAAAGAAAGTGATGAAGCATCTCAAAAGAGACTTGAACAACTTCAAAAGGAGTTAGCAGAATTAAAAGAAAAAAATGATGAAATGACTGTTAAATATGAACAAGAAAAAAGTAAGATTCTTGAAGTTAGAACTTTGAAAGAGCAATTGGATGGAGCTAGAGGTAAGGTTGAAAGATATGAGAGAGAATATGATTTAAATAGTGCTGCAGAACTAAAATACGGGGTTATACCACGTCTTGAAGAAGAAATAAAAGAAAAAGAAGAAAGCATGCACGATAATTATGAAACAGCCCTTCTCAAAGAAGAGGTTACAGAAGAAGAAATTTCTCAAATTGTATCTAAGTGGACTGGAATTCCAGTAACACGATTAGTAGAAGGTGAAAGAGAAAAACTATTAAGATTAGAGGAGGAACTTAGTAATAGGGTAATAGGTCAAGATGAAGCTGTAACAGCTGTTGCTAATGCCGTAATTAGGGCTAGAGCAGGAATGAAAGATGAAAATAAGCCTATTGGTTCATTCATTTTTCTAGGGCCTACAGGAGTAGGTAAAACAGAACTGGCTAAAACTTTAGCGAGAAATTTATTTGATAGTGAAGAAAATATTATAAGAATTGATATGTCAGAGTACATGGAAAAATACTCAGTATCAAGACTTATAGGAGCGCCTCCAGGATATGTAGGTTATGAAGAAGGGGGACAATTAACTGAAGCTGTAAGAAGAAATCCATATTCAGTAGTTTTATTTGATGAGATAGAAAAGGCTCATGAAGATGTATTTAACGTATTTCTACAAATATTAGATGATGGAAGACTCACTGACAATAAGGGCAAAACTATAGACTTTAAAAATACTATAATAATTATGACTTCTAATATAGGTAGTAGTCATCTACTAGAGGATAGTGGTGTGATTACTGAAAAAACTAAAGCTTTAGTAATGAGTGAAATGAAGAGTAGGTTCAAGCCAGAATTTTTAAACCGTGTAGATGACATTATAATGTTTAAAACACTAAATATTGAAGGCATAAAGAAAATTATAGATATATTTATTAACCATGTTAGAAGAAGATTATATGATAAAAATATAGGTTTAGAAATTACTGACGTAGCTAAGGAGATTTTAGCAACAGAAGGCTATGATCCAGTTTATGGGGCAAGACCACTAAAAAGATATATTGGAAATGTTTTAGAAACCATGATTGCAAAAAAAATTATAGCTGGCGAAGTTTACGATGGATGTGATATTTTGGTAGATGGTAAGGATGAACAAATAGTATTTGAAATAAGTAATAAAGGGATTACTACTGTATAAATAAAGATAAAATAAAATATTTATATAATTACTTGCATTATACGTAAAGTGTATGTTATACTGAGTAAGTGGTTAAACACAAATAAAATTGAAATAAAGATTTAACATATATAATAATTTTCTCCAATTAGAGGATTTGTTAATAATAGGTGGATCTTTAAAATGGAGGAATTGTAAATGGCAGATAGAACATTAACATGCAGAGATTGCGGAAACGAATTCGTATTCACAGAAGGAGAGCAAGCTTTCTACGCTGAAAAAGGATTTGAAAATGAGCCAACTAGATGTGCTGATTGCAGAAGAGCAAGAAAAGCAGAAAGAAATAGAAGATAATTAATATTTAATATTTCAATGAAAGCTATAAGAAGTGATTCTTATAGCTTTTGTTTTTGAGTTATATAAAATTAACTATTTATATAAAAAGTATTAATGTATAAAATTTTTAAAATAAGTAGAAATATATATATATATAAGTCTAATACGATGTGAAATAGGAATAATGAATAGATATTAATTAGATACAAGGAGATAGTTATGGAAAGTAGATTTAAAAAATATAATTTAAATGAAAACATATTACAGGCTCTAAACAATCTAGGGTTTGAAAATCCTTCTGAAGTTCAAGATAAAACAATACCAAGTCTTTTGGATGGAGAAGATATTATAGTAAAGTCACAAACTGGAAGTGGGAAAACAGCAAGCTTTGGAGTTCCTATTTGTAATGAAGTTAGGGTAGAAGAGGGGAAAATAACAGCGTTAGTTCTAGTTCCCACAAGAGAACTTGCATTACAGGTTAAAGATGATATATCCAATATAGGGAGAATAAAAAAAGTTAGATGTGCTGCTGTTTTTGGAAAGCAGCCTTTTAATGAGCAGGTTAGGGAGCTTAAGCAGAGGGTACATATAGTAATAGGAACACCTGGGAGGATAAGTGACCATATGAATAGAGGGAACTTAAACTTTAAGGATTTAACATATGTAATCATTGATGAAGCAGATAAAATGCTAAATATGGGTTTTATAGATCAGATAAGTGATATATTAGATAGACTACCGAAAAAAAGGACAACAGCTCTATTTTCTGCAACAATACTAGAAAGCATTGAAGAGCTATGCACTAATTATATGATAAACCCTAGATTTTTAGAAATAGAATCCAAGGTATTTAATCGTGATAAAATAAAAGAATCATATTTAAATGTTGAACATAAAGATAAGTTTAAAGCCTTATGGAACAATTTATATGCATGTACACCAGATGCAGCTATAGTATTTTGTAATACCAAAGATAAAGTTAAAAAAGTGTATGAAGAATTAAAGTCAGAGGGAATTTCAGTAGAACAACTACATGGAGATATGGAGCAAAAAATAAGGATTGAAACTATGGAAAGGTTCAAGAATAGGGAATTTAAAGTGCTGGTTGCTACGGATATTGCAGCAAGAGGTATTCATGTAGATAATATAACCCATGTATTTAATTATGAAGTTCCAATGGAAAGAGAAAGTTATGTTCATAGAATAGGTAGAACAGGAAGAGCCGGACGGGAAGGGACAGCTATAACTTTAGTTTCTGAATATGAAAAGAAGTATTTGATTTCTATAGAAGAATACTTAGGGTATAGTATTAAAAAAGGGAATTTCCCAAGTGATTTAGAGATTAAAGAAGGTAAGAGTGTATTTAAGGAGAGTCAGAAAGAACTTAAAGTAGGACAGAGAAATAAAAAGAAAGTAATTCATAAAGATATTCTAAAAGTATACATTGGAGCTGGTAAAAAGAAGAAAATAAGGAATATAGATATAGTGGGAGCTCTTAGTAATCTTCCAGAGTTAAATGGAGACGATATCGGTATAATAGATATACAAGATAATATTTCATATGTAGATATACTGAATAATAAAGGTGAGAATTTATTAAAAAAATATGGAGAGATAATTATTAAAGGGAAAAAAGTTAAAGTGCAAAAATCTAGGAAATAAAATTAAAAATATATATTGAATTATTATTATCACCATGATATACTAAAAGAGTAGTAAATACAAAAAATATATTATAAAGATTTAAGATTAATAACACTTTTCTCCAGTTTTAGAGAATCAGTTAGTTAAAAGTAAATCTTTAAAAATGGAGGAATGAAAAATGGCAGATAGAACATTAACATGTAAAGATTGCGGAAATGAATTCATATTCACAGAAGGAGAGCAAGCTTTCTACGCTGAAAAAGGATTTGAAAATGACCCAGTAAGATGTGCTGATTGCAGAAGAGCAAGAAAAGCAGAAAGAAATAGAAGATAGTAATATTTAATATTTCAATAGAAGCTATAAGAATTAATCTTATAGCTTTATTTTATTATATAAAATTATAATAATTTATTAAAATATAAGGATTGATTTGATATATAGTATATGAGTTATTTAAAAATAAAATAACCCTATAATTGGTATAAAAATGGATATAAGTATTCAAAAAATACTTGAAATTTAACTAGCAAAGTGATAAACTGAAACCATAAAATAAAAAGATTCACATCTATTATAACTTTCTCCGTTTTTAGGGAATTGGTTAATTGAATGTAAATCTTTAAAAATGGAGGAATTAAAATGGCAGATAAAACAATATTATGCAAAGACTGTGGTAAAGAATTTATATTTACAGAGGGAGAGCAAGCTTTCTACGCTGAAAAAGGATTCGAAAATGAGCCAGTAAGATGCCCAGATTGCAGAAGAGCAAGAAAAGCAGAAAGAAATAGAAGATAATAATCTATTTTCTATAGAACTACAAACTAAAGTCTTGTAGTTCTTTTTGTTAGTTAAAGGACTATTCTAAGGCAATTAAAAAGAAAATAAATTGGCCTTTAAATAATCCTTTATTATATTAAAATATAAATTAAACTGCTAAGTGTAATAGATTTACGGATAATGTAAAGTATAGAGTTAGAGCAACCGCATCTACTATAGTTGTGATTAATGGGCTTGCCATAATAGCAGGATCTAATTTTAATTTTTTTGCTAAGATGGGTAGTATGCCACCTACTATTTTTGCTACAACTACAGTACAGAATAAGCTTACACATACAGTGAAAGAAATTATAAAGTTAATTTTTTCAAAATAATATATTCTTATAAAATTTACTATAGCAAGAACGGAACCTGTAATGATGCTAACCCTTAGCTCTTTAAATATAACTTTAAATCCATCAGATAATTTTATATCTCCTAAAGCAAGACCTCTTATGATAAGAGTTGAAGATTGAGATCCGGCATTGCCGCCCGTATCCATTAACATTGGAATGAAGGAAGCGAGAATAACTACTGAGGATAGGACATCTTCAAATCTTCTTATAATGTTTCCTGTAAAAGTTGCTGAAATCATTAATACAAGAAGCCAAACTATTCTATGCTTAGAAAGAGTCCAAACACTGGTCTTTAAGTAGTCTTCTTCATTTGGCTCCATAGCAGCCATTTTTTGGAAGTCTTCTGTGTTTTCTTGGTCAATGATATCTACTATATCATCTATGGTAATTATTCCAACTAATTTTTTTTCATTATCGGTAACTGGGATAGATAATAAGTCATACTTTTTAAATAATTGAGCCACATTCTCTTGATCATCTAAAGTATGAACATGTATAAATTCAGTTTTCATTAAATCTTCTATTAGCATATTTTCATCACTTAAAATAAGTTTTCTTAAAGAAACAATACCTTCTAGCTCTCTGTTATCACCTAAAACATAGCAAGTGTGAATAGTTTCCTTATCTATGCCTGTTTTCTTTATATGAGCAATAGATTCATTTACAGACATATGCTTTTTTAAATCAGCAAATTCTATAGTCATTATACTTCCAGCTGAACTTTCAGGATATTTTAAGAATTGATTTATAATCTTACGAGTATTTTCATCTGTATTTTTTAAAACTTTTTTAACCACATTAGCAGGTAGTTCTTCTAGAAAGTCTATAGTATCATCAATAAATAAATCATCTATAATATTTGAAATTTCACTATCGGTAATAGAATCAATTATAAATAGTCTTTCCTCGTTGTCTAGATAAGAAAATACATGTGCAGCTTTGTCTTTAGGAAGTACTCTGAAAATTTTAACTACAGATTCTTTATCCATTTCCCCCAATAAAGTAGCTATATCTACTACATTCTTTTTTTCAAGAGTTTTTCTTGCGTCAATGAATTTTTTTTCATTGATTAGTTTTATTGTGTTTTCCATTGTTACCCCTCCTATTAATTCAATACATTATGAATGTTCAAAATAAGTATTGACTAAAATTGAAAAATTATAATTTCTAGGTTGTAGTGGGTAAAAAACAATGAAGACATAAAAAACATTAAACGGCATGTTTAATGTTTTGATAAATAACTATGTAATATTTCTATCTGTTTATGGACATAAGATTCTTGATGATAGATTTAACTTTGAAAAAGTTAAAGTAAAATTAAATTATGCCATAAAGAGGGTAAGAAGTTACATAGAGTTTTATTTTTGTATTAAACACTAAACTTATTAAATCTTCATTGTCAATATTACTACTACCATCGTCCATGCTTCTTACACCTCCTAAAATTTATCAAATAAAAAACCTCCGTAAACTAAAACGCAGGCAAACACTAATAATAGTATGTCTCGTTCAAGTTTTAGCTCTGCAAGGCAATGAAATTGCGTTAGATTAAGCCTTCTTTGTTCGGCAAAATCTGCTAACCAGTTAAGAATGTTTCCACTCTTTTACGGTAGCAACCCGTATCCTTGTAGTAACCTCACCTACCGAGGTATATAAAATTTTCCACTAAATAATTGTATTACTTTGTTTAATATAAGTCAACAGTAAAAGGTGAATTTTTTTAAATCATTTAATTTGATAGAATATATTATTATTTATTTTAAAAGAAATAGTAATATATTCTATATTATTACATTTTTAATTCTGAACGTGTAATAAGGATTTACTTGAAACCTTTATTCCAATAGCGCCTAAAGGTGCAGTTATTAAAATGGATAATACAGATATTGCTAGAATTAAATCTCCAGATATAACACCTAGAGATAGAGGCAAGGCCCCCATGGCTGCTTGAACTGTAGCTTTAGGTATATATGAGATGACACAGAAAATCCTTTCCTTTATGTTTAAATTAGTACCTATAAGTGAAATTATAACTCCAACGCTTCTGCCTACTAGTCCTATAAAAATAATTATTATACCTATTGTGCCTGAGGCGAATGCTACAGATATATTTACCTGAGCTCCAACTAATACAAAGAGTAAAATTTCTGAAAATACCCATAATTTATTAAGCCCTTGAGAGAGAGGAGTAGCAACATTAGGGAGTTTTTCTGTAAGAATAAATCCAATGGTCATAACTCCTAAAAGACTTGCAATTAATACTTTATCTTTAAAAATAGTTTCTAAGGTAGTTAGAAGTACAGAAATAGCTAGAACAATTAGTATCTTTTTAATCATATTAATACTACACTTTTTAAATAAGTATATAATAATAAAACCTAATATTAATCCTAGTCCTATTCCTAATATTATGGAAAGTGGTATTTGTAAAAGTTGAGAAGCTATATTAACGTTCTTACCAGAATATAAGGCAAGAAAGCTAGTTAATATTGTAATTGCAAATACATCATCAATAGAAGCACCGGCTAGTATTAAAGTTGGGATGCTCTTATTAGTTCCAATTTTATTATCTATAAGGCTAATCATTTGAGGTACAACTACAGCAGGAGATACGGCAGCAATTATAAATCCAAGGATTCCTCCCTGGATAAAGGTGAATCCTAGTAATTTAGTAGAAATAAAGGCTATAAAAAAACCTTCTAATATTCCAGGTATACAACTCATTTTTATTGCAGGTTTTCCAATCTTCTTTAAATCAGACGTTTTTATACCCATACCAGCTCTTAATAAGATAACAATAAGTGCTATTTTACGCAAATCAGAAGAGATATTTAGTAAATCTCCATGAATCAAATTAAATCCATAGGGACCTATAGTTATTCCTAAAATTAACATACCTAAAAGTCCAGGAAGTTTAATTTTTTCAAATATAAAGTTAGAAACAATTGCAAGTAATATAATAATTGCTATACTCGTAGCCATAAAATAGCCCTCCTTTTAAATTAAAGTTTTACAATGCCAAAATTAATACCATAAATTATTAACACAAAAAATAGAAAAATTTTGTTTTGTAGTAATTTGGTTATTTTACAAATAAAAATCTCCTACAGACATACTCATAGCGTTGTCTGTAGGAGTCATTAGCAATTGCGGTTAAGGTGAACTCCATCACCATAAATTATGTTTTTAGTATATCAATGTTAAGAAATAAAATCAATATTTAAAAGTATAAAACTTCACGGAAAATTTAAATTTCAATACACGACATTTTGTAGAGTTTTATGAAATATCATGATAACATAATAAATATAGAATAAATTTACATAAGCTTTATTAGACATAAAGTTAAATTTAAAATAAAATTAAATAAAAAACTTTGTTACAAATAATATAAGGATAAGAGGAGGAAAGTATATGTTAAACTTTACACTTTACAATCCAACTAAATTAGTATTTGGAGATAGTACAATAGAAACTATAGGAGAACATTTAGTTAAATATGAAGTTAAGAAAGTATTAATAGTATATGGAAAAGGCTCCATAATTAAAAATGGAGTTTATGATACTGTAGTAGAATCTTTAAGGAAGAACGATATAGAGTTTATTGAATTATCAGGAGTTAAGCCTAATCCAGTATTATCAAAAGTTCAAGAAGGCATAAAGCTAGCTAAAGAAAACAATGTAGATGGAGTTTTAGCTGTAGGCGGAGGAAGTGTAATAGATTCATCTAAGGCCATAGCTGCAGGAGCTTGCTGTGAAGGCAATGTATGGGAGTTCTTTGAAGGTAAAGGAAGGGTTAAAAAAGCATTACCACTATTTACTGTGTTGACTCTTTCAGCAACAGGATCTGAGATGAATTCAGGTGGTGTAGTAACTAATGAAGATGAAGGTAAAAAGTGGAGCTTTGGTTCACCTTTATTATATCCCAAAGTATCTATTTTAGATCCATCAGTTCAAAGGTCTCTTCCATCCAATCAAACAGCTAATGGAGCAATAGATGCTATAAGTCACGTATTTGAAGCTTATTATGGTGGAACAGAAAGTACAGATATGCTTGATGAACTTTCAGAAGGTATTGTAAGAACTGTAATTACACATACTAGAGAATTATCAAAAAATAGCAACAATTATAAATCAAGAAGTGAACTTGCTTTTGCAGCAACTTTAGCTTTGAATGGATTGAATGGAGTGGGGAGGAAAGGTGACTGGGCATCTCATTCTATAGAACATTCTCTTTCAGTACTTAATGATATTGCCCATGGTTCAGGTCTTGCTATTATAATGCCTGCATGGATGAAATATGTTTATAAAGAAGATGTTAATAAGTTTGCGAAATTTGCAAGCCATGTATTTACTATAAATGAAGGTAGTGATGAAGAAAAGGCGCTAAAAGGTATTGAGACACTGAGAGATTTCTATAAGGATATAGGAGCACCCATAACTTTAAAAGAAGTGGGAGTTAAGAGAGAAGAACTAGATTTTATAGCTGACAATGCTGCAATCCTTGCACCTCTTGGAACACTTAAACCTTTAAATAGAGATGATATCTATAATATATTAGAAATTGCTTTTGAATAAACTTATAAGAATATAATATTATTAACTTGAAGTAAACATCATATTAAATAAATCTTAATTTATTTAATGTGATGTTTTTTATTTTATATTATAAAATCTTTTAAAAGAATTATAAGTATAACAGAAGATAGTTTACAAAATTAAAGTATAATTTAATGTTAATAAATTTTACAATATACTAATTAAAGATATTTTATAAAAAATAAAAAGGAATAGTAACGTATTTATAGAATATATAAGAAAAAATGGGGTATATTACTGGAGTTTGGGGGAGTAGATTAATGTTAGAAAGTTATGGGTATATACAAAATGAAAATATAACAGTTTATTATATTGGAAATGATATGAGATTTGTAGTAGAAGTTAAAGAGGGAATACTTTATGCATATAAAGAATTAGAAAATTATTTTCATTTAATAGATAAAGGATTTTTTATAAGGGCTATTATAGCTATGAACAGAAGAGAATATAATTATATAAGTAAAATGATTTTAAAACTTAGGGGGAATAATGAATCTAAGAAAAGTCAAGTAGCTATTACATCTAAAAATGATCTATTGATATTATCACCTTTTGCATATGAAGAAGAATCTACTTATACTTATGATGAGCACAAGCTTAAAAAAGTAATTTACAGTCAGGTAGTTCATATATTTCATGAATTTCTATCTTTAAATTCAGAAGTTTCATCTACATGGATAGGACAAGGAATAGCTATGTATTTATCTGAATTATGGAAAGAGGGTGAAGTAAAAAAAGTAATAAATGAAGCTATAAAAAAAGACGTGATACCACAATTAAATGAAATTCAAGAAAATGAAAGTCTATATAAGATATGGGCATGGACTATAGTTAAGTATATAGAAGAAACCCGTGGTAAGGAAACAATAAATAAAATTATAAAAAACTACGATGTAGATGGTATTTTTAATGTATTAAAGTGTTCTATTGATGACTTTGAAGTTCAATGGAACACTTGGTTAAAGGACGAAAATAACCTATCATAGAAAATAAAGACCGTTTCAATTTAGAAACAGTCTTTACTTTTTATGTTTTAATTATTTTCTTTTTTTCCAAGTATATATGTAATAATAAAACCAATTAAAAAAGTTATAATTGATAGCATTCCTGATAAATTTAAAATAAAACCAGGATATACTGGAAAGACAGAACCTAAAATTAATCCACAAATAGCAAAATATGCAGGTTGAGGATATTTACTCATAAAGGATTCTATGAGCTTTGTCATAGTCAATATACCTACAAGAACACCTAAACCACCAGGAATAAGTAANNTAGTAAAAGTAGTATATAGTCCAAGAATTAAAAGTACTAAAGAACCGCTTACTCCTGGAAGAATCATAGTAGCAGCTGCAATGAATCCTGCTAAGAATAGGGATATAAAAGATTTTACGCTTAAACTAGTCATAGCTATAGTACTAACCTCTATATCACTATATATAGACATAATTACCATTAGTATGAAAGTTGCAAGAAACCAAAGATAATTTATTTTTTTAACTTTTCCTTTTGTTGCTCTTTTATATAACATAGGAAATGACCCTAAAATCAATCCTATGAAAAGGAAGTTGGTTGGTTCAGGGTGGTTTGTTAATAAATTTGTAATTAACTTACTAAATAGTATTATACCTAAGCCGGCACCTATAGCTATTTCAGCAAGAAAGAAAATATTTTTTTTCCAATCTTTAAAAAAGCTATTTACAGCAGATATAAGTTTATCATAAATACCTAGAACTACAGCCATAGTTCCTCCACTAACACCAGGAATAACATTGGACACACCAATAACCATTCCTTTTAAAATAACAAATATATTTTCCATGTTTTATCTCCTCATATAATTAAATTTGTAGTTAATTTAAACTAAGGTTACAAATAACTACTCTAATTATATTGAGAACTCTTTTAATTTGCAAATTAATTATTTAAAAGTTAATAATATATTTATTTTTTGTTAATTTTAGGTTACTCGTGTTATAATGCAAATATAGATGAATTATTTGCATTATAATATTATTAAATTAACATAAAAACAAGCCTTATAAAGGAGCAAATCATATGTGGGATAGGTTTAGAATAGATAAAAAGTTAGATATAGATAGAAAGTATATAAATATTGGAGTTGTAGCTGTTATTACAGGAATTGCCCTATTTATAGGTTATGAAATAGTAAGTAGAAGTGGTACCTTTATTACTATATTTAAAGATGCAATATTAGGATTTTTAAGTGTAATAAGACCTATAATAATAGGAGCTATAATTTCATATTTGTTATTTCCTTTAGTAAGGCGTATTGAGATCTTTATTAAAAAATGTGTTAGTGTAAAGGGAAATAATAAATTTAATTGGATATATAGAATTATAAGTATTATATTAGTTTTTTTTATAATCATACTATCAGTAGTATTGATATTTAACTTTATAATTCCACCTCTTTTAGAGAATGCAAAATCATTAATAAATAATATTCCACAATATGAGAGTATAGTAAGAAATGGAATAAATAACTTGAATTCGTATTTTGCTACTTTAGATATAAATTATCAACAAATTAGTACTTATATAGATAAGGTAACAGCAGCGTTTGCAGTTATTGGTCAAGAAATAGTTAATATAATTACTAATAGCATTTATGGTTTTGGTTCTTTTATGATAGACTTTGTTCTGAGTATAATATTTACATTTTATTTTTTAAAAGACAAAGAGATGTTATTTAAAACTATTAGGAGATTTGGAAGAGCTTTTATACCAGGGAAGTTAGGAACAGTACTTAAACAATTCATTATAGATTTAGATGAAGTTGTAGGAGGATTTGTAAGGGGAGTTTTACTTGATGCCCTTATTGTAGGTATAGTTTCATCTATACTTATGTTAATGATTCATCATCCCTTTGCTGTACTTGTTGGAGTAATTGCAGGTATATGTAATGTAATTCCTTATGTAGGTCCTGCTATTGGAGCTGTGGTAGCATTTGTATTGGGTATATTTTCTAGTATTACACTTGGAATATGGGGATTTATACTTTTAATTTTATATCAACAGGTTGATGGTAATATTATACAACCTAAGATTGTAGGTGGTAGTGTAGGACTTCCAGCTGTTTGGACTTTAATTGCTTTAACTATTGGAGGAGGGTATGCAGGAGCTGTTGGAATGATAGTGGCAGTCCCTACTGCAGCTATACTAAGTGTATATGTTCACAGAATCTATAAGAAAAAGTTAATTATATAGTGTAATAAAATTAATTTGGTTATGAATATAAGAGTAGGTGCTGTAAATAGAAGCAAAAGAGAGGTTAATAAGTATGGGAAAAATTTCAGCAGAAGAATTAAAGGGAAAAATGGATAGCAATGAGAGATTAGTTATACTAGATTTAAGAGATGAGCAGGCTTACAGAGAAGGACATATAGAAGGGGCCATATTGATTTCTTTAAGTGATATTTCTCATGACATTGAAGATATAGTTCAGGATAAAGATGAAACTGTATGTGTATATTGCTATAGCGGTAATAAAAGTGCTAGAGCTGCAATGATGCTAGAATATTTAGATTATTCTAATGTGTGTGATTTAGGTGGTATTACAAATTGGAGTTATGATCTTAAAAATAGCTTGAATTTATTTAAAGTAGCTAGTAAGTAAATAAAAATAATAATAATAATATAAAGGTGTATGAGAGTAATCTTTACACCTTTATATTATTTATAATTATTTTACTGAAAACTTCACTTTTCATCTTTATATTTTCTACATAAAAAATTGTTTTAGGATCATTAGCTATGGCACGAATAGAGAAATAAGGTGGAAGCCTAAATCCTTTATTTATATTAAGGGCACCTATTAATTGTTTAGCAACAGAATCACTACCAGAATTTCCAGATACTATCACTGCAAAGATGGATTTATTATAAAAATTACATCTTCTATATAGTGCTGTAAGACGGTTTATTACAGCTGTTAAATTAGCTGCTATAGCATCGTTATAGTTAGGGCATAGCCAAACTACTGCATCACTTTCTTCAATGGCAGGAAGAACATTTTCTGTCATAATACCTCCATAGAAACAACCTTTTTTCTTTCCATAATGAAGACAAAGTTTATAAGGACATCCAATACAATCTAGCACTTCTCCTCTTTCAATTTGTATTTCATTAATTTGAAAATAATTAATATGCTCAGATACTAGGTGCCATAGGTCTAAGGTATTAGATGATTTATGTGGACTAGAGTATATAACAGAAATCTTTCCACTTTGAAGAGTCTTAGGATTATCATTTACAAGGCGATTGACTAGTTTCATGCAGAGGTCATAACAAATATCTTTTAATGACATATCCATAGTCTTTTGCCACGTTAAAAAATTTTTTAAAGAACCAGTGGCTTCTACTAGAGGATGGCCTATAAAAGCACATCCCATATTATTAGCAATATATACAATATCTTGCGCAAAACGTTTTGTACCATGGTCATCAATACTATATATAAGAATAGCACCGGTAGATCCAAGTAAGGTGTCTTTACCTTTCTCTAGAAGTTTTGATAGAAGGTTAATCATAGGGGTATCATAACCAACATCCTCTACCTGAGCTACAAAAAGTAATTTTTTATAAGATAAATCAGGAAGATTATATACATCATCTATTACTACATAATGTATATTTTTAAGTGAATGAGACACCATAGCATTCAATATAGGAGATGTATTTTTATTTGGTAATATCACATATAAAGTTTCTATTATTATCCCTCCTAACAAAGTATTATAAATAATATTTTTTTATAATAAAATATAAGATATATAAACAGTTTATTCTTATTATTTTTTATTATACAATTCATTTAAAAGATTATAGGTATTTTTTAATCTATTCATTAATTCTNNTCTAAAGGTAAATCTAATGTTTCGTTTTCTGTACATCCATTTAGAAATTTATTTTTGCACCCCATATAGGTACCACCAATAAAGTTTGAAGAATAGTGGAAGTTACCTTTAATGGTATCAAGGATGCTGAGAGCACCAGAAGATAGGGCTGGAGCTATATAAGGTTTGAATCCGCTAGCACGAACTTCCAAATTTGCAGTTTTCGCCTTTTCAGTAAGAAAATCCGAGGCAGACTCGTTGAAGTTTTCAATACTATTAGCAATTATTAATCCTTCACCATGGGGACCAAAAGCTCTACCTTCTTGTAAATAATTTGCAGTATCTTCCCTTAAGCTACTATAATAGGCTGCTCTACCATTCATAACCCCCAAGCCATATCCGCGAATCTGTTCTGGAGCAAGACCTTGAAAATCAAGGGTACCATCCTTATTTTTATTGCTATCAATAAAAAGGGATTTGCATAATAAATCTACAGGATCAGATACTACTGCAAAGATTCCTTTGAACTTTGCATCTCTTGCCATTTGTCCATATACTTTAAGAATTTTTCTGTTACCATCAAACTGTATAAGTCTTACATCTTTTTCTTCTTTTCCTATAGGAGGAATACCTACTGATACACAAAATATAAACATATCACAGCTGAATAAATCTTCTTCCTTTAATGGAATAATTTTTAGATTGTTTTCTTTACCGTCACAAGATAAAATTTGAGATAATTCAAGGTTAAGTCGATTCATTTTTTTCAAATCCTTATCATAAATGCCTAAACTTGATACTACATCATGACCAAGTAGCCTAAGGCCAGTTAATAGGGTAGCACCTACATCACCTAAACCAACTACATTTACTCTCCATTTTTGAGGAGTAGAATAGATTATTGCATCTAGAAAATTTGGATAATTAGTATTTAAGGAAATAACTCTTTTTTCCTCAATGGCATTTTGGAGCCAGATAGGTATTGTTTTATTTACTTTATTTGAGAATTTAAGTATACTTAAATCCTCTTTATCTAAAAACAAAAGATTTTCAGTAGAAACTATAAAGGCTCTTCTAGAAATTTCACATTCTATAGAAGTTAAAGCAAAGATTTTGCCAGTATAGTTTTTACAGAAAATTTCATCTGTAGAGATAAAATCATCTCGTATTATACATTCATTAGTTATAATTAAATTATTATTAAATATATAGTAAAACATATATAGCTCTCCTTTTATAGCATATTTTCAAGTCTAGTAAGTAGTTCTAAATCCTTTTCAACTAGGGCTGATGGAGTAGAGGATAAATCATATTCAATCCCTTTTCCAATATCCGGACTTCGGGGAGTGGTTATAACTTCTCCTAGTGAGGAAAGGGTTAGATTTCTTCCATATAAGTTATGATATTCTCGTTCAAGTATTTTTAATATTTCTATAGAATTTTCAAGACAAACTTTAGAAAATTTATAAACATTTTCGTGGGAAGTATTTTTTATGAATACTGGGTAAGTGTATGGTAATATACTATTAATTGATGGAATTAAGTTTCGTTTAGGAAACTCTCCTCTCCATATAGCATCTCCACCTAAAAATGGATATAAAGAATTTTCATTAAACCAAATTTTAAGTCTAGGTATAAAGTATACACTAGAGACTTGCCTATTTTGCATATCCATTAAATCTTTTCCTCGACCAGAGAGAATACCACAATGAATTTTTTTTACATTAATTCCTTGGTTAATTAGTATAGGATCTAAGGCTCTCATTCTATACCCCTTATGGAGAATGTTATCTACTAAAAAAATTGGTCGATTAAAGGACTTTATCATTTTCATCTGGTTATTTAAAGATAGGTAATATGGAGATTCGCCTATAAAGAAGTTCTTCATATCACCATAATAATACTTTTCTGTATGAAGAGATTTGGTAACAGTATTTGGTACTAGATATCTATCTAAAATGTCACCATAAGGTACACACATAGCTTCACCATATTCATTAGATGCTTTTAAATAAATAGAAATATTATTTTCATAACAAATATTTCTTATCATTTTTTGATGAAGTACTTCGCTATTAAAGCAAAGTAAAAGTTCATTAGGATATAATTTTGAAAGAGCACTTTGCAATAATTTTCTTCTAGAATTAATTACATTCTTAATTTTAGAGTTACTTCTAAAAGGTTCTTTTAAAATATTTTCTACATCTAAGTTCAAAATACATGGACTAGTCATATTAACTGCTAATACAGGAGATTCTTTATTTTCAGAGCCAATATTTACAAAACCTTGGGATAGCATTATTTCTACTAAGGTTGAGCTAGTTAATGAACTATGACATGGATTAAACACAGCGTATTCATAATCTTTAGAAATAGCATAAGATAAAGCTTCAGTTAAAATAATTTGCTCAAGAAATTTATGTTTTTCTCTATCAATAACATAAATTCCATCTATAAATATCATTCTTCCTATAGATAGGGAACGAAGTGTTCTAGAAATATTCTCATCTTTAACCTCATGGTAAAGATTATTTGAACGAACCCAATGCATGGCAGCAATAGCTAGAATTTCACTTTTTTTAGAATCTTTAATTACTACTAGTTTAGGAGCTTCCTTATATTTAAGTTCTGATAAGATGGATTTTGTTTCATTACTAGAATTTAAATTAGAGAATAATTTCAATATTATATTATCAGTAACTTCGTCAATAAATTCAAAATCTAAGTGACTTTCATTTAGAGATAGCTTATCTAGAGGTTCTCGTTGATAAAAACCATTTTCATGTATATATTGAGAAACTAAAGGATCTACTAAGGTTGAAACATCTCTATTTTTATCTATATAGTTTCTGATTTGACTAGAGCTTATTGTAGAGTATTTAGCTGGAAGTTTTAGTACTTCTACGGTACCCTTTATAAGAGATTTAGCAGCTAAAAGTTTTTTTGAATTACCTCTTTCAAAAATAATGTGATTAAAAGTATGAATGGAATTTTCCTCTACAGGATTACTATAGCAAGAGGCATTTAAAAGTACATCGCTACCAGAAACAAAGAATATTTGAGACTCTGAAAATGATTTCTTAAGCAGTCTTAAATCATTAGTATTAGATATATTCACTTGCATAGTTTCAGGATATATATATATATTAAATTCATCACAAATTGATAAATTAATTAATATTTTTCTTAAAAGATTAGGTAAGGTTTTTTTAGACCAAGAAAATTCATCCACGGCTAAATATACTTCATAACCTAAATCACGAATTGCTTTAGAAATATTCTTATGTCCTAATGAGAAAGGATCAAAGGTACCAGGGAAAAATGCTATTTTCTTAGGTATATCTATAAGAATATCGCCATTTAAAAAAGTATAGTCTGCTATAAATCTATAGATGTGATTTATAGCGGCTGCATTGGTTAATAAAAGTAATCTATTATTGTCATCATTACCTATGAGAGTAAGAACTTTTTTAGCTACTAGTTTAAAAACATGTAACTTATCATTTAAAGAAATTGTTGAATTCCCAAATATATCCTTGCCAAGAGTGATTATAGCTGCTTGTTTAACCTTATCCTTATAATCACCTATACCATTTAAAATAATAGATAACATTGATTTTAATCTTTCATTATAAATTTTTTCATTTTCATTAAAACGAGATTTATATACATCATAGTTAGACAAGGAGATTCCTATAGCTTTAAGAATTAGTATTTTAACATCTTCATTTGAAGTTTTAATTTTGCTTTTTAAGTCATCAATAATTTCATCTAATTCATTAGGTGCTAGCCATAAGATTATCTGACCTAAGAAAGGTGATATATATTCTGTGAATTTCTGGCCTTCAATTTCTAGTCCACGTAAAAGCTCTATAGCTACTTCATTTCTTTCTGAATCATTTAGGTTAGGCATAATTTTAAGTATTGAATAGCCTGCACTATTTCTAACATTTTCCATGGCACTAACTTTTAACATATTACAAAAGTGAATGCAAGTATGAAGTCCTGTAGTTGGAGCAATATAGAGTGTATAATTAAGAAGTATATCTATCTGATGTTTTTTTACCACCCAATTAGTAGCTGTTTTCAAGTTGCTAAGGAGGATATCAGGGATTTTATTATAATCTTCCTTACAGTAATTTTTAAAAAGATATATATGGTCATTCATATTAAGAATTGTGAAAATTTTTAGATATAAATAATTTTCAGATGAATTTTTCCTTTTAGTTTTAATTTCTCCAAGATTTTTAATTATATAATCAAGTATAGAATGAGTAGGTGGTATTTTAGGAATTATATCGTTTAAACTTTCAAGAGCAGCTAATCTTATAACTACATTTCTTTTTTTTACTTTATCAATAATGAATTCTATGAGTGAATCTAAAGTTTCATCATAGGACTCAAAAGATATATATTTTGCGGTATAGAGTAAATACAGCTGAGTTTCAAAAGAAGTTATATTTTGAGACATATAGTGTTTTAAGAGAATACCTCTATATATTTTCATAAAAATTTTTCTAGAATTTATAAAAACAGAATTAACCATGATTTTAGTATTATAGCCAATCCAGTTTTTATGAGCATTTACTAGTTTACCGCTAGGATAAAGCATTAATGAAATATATTGTTCAAATAATTGATAACTATTTATGTTAGGTTTATCTATAGATACATTCTTAGGTAGTTCTTTACTATAATCTTCATCAAAAATAGCTATTAATTTTCCTATTAGATATGCACAGTGACGGCGAATATCATCTTCTCTATGAGTTAAATTATCATAAAGAAATTCTAGAGTTTGTAGCTTTTGTCTTTGAGTAAAGTAAGTAGAATATTCTTCTAGTACTCGTATATATTGGCGGAGATTTTTCCAGTTATTCTCACTTCGAGCCTGTTCTAATATAGTATTTAACGAATATTCATCACGTAATAAATACATAAGATTTATATTGTGATTTATTGCTAAGTTTTTCATACTGTCAGTTATTTCTTTTCCTCTAAGTAAAGAATATATTGGAGGGTTTGCAGAAGTTAAATTGTCTTCTTTAAAATCTAAATTAACATTTACACCAATACTCTTTATGTAATTTTCGAAGTCTTTTAACTTGCCATATACTTTTTTATAACGAGATTCCTTTTTAGCATCAACATTTTCTAGTTTTTGAAGAATTACTTTAAAAGCGTTTTCTAAAGAAAAAATATGCATAGTAGGATATGAATTAGTAAATATATTTTTAACTCTAAAATCACAATAGATGAGTATTAATGATTCTAAGGATAGATTTTCAAGTTCTAAATCCCAAGTAGAATGATTTATAGCTATATTCCTAATATAATTTATATTGTGTTTTCTAAACCATTGGTCTGTGTAATAGTAGTGGAGATGTGGAACTCGTTTTAGCTCTTCACCTTTACATCCATATTTTCCAATATCATGTCCAGCAGCAGCTCCAGATACTCTTCCTAAATCTATAGGTAACCCTTTAGATTTAAGTTGGCGTGCCAAAAACATAGCTAGGTAATGTACACCACAGATGTGATCTAGAGTATTATACTTAAATATTTCTCCATTAAGTTTCATCATTTCATATACATAGTCACGGTCAAAGGCTTTAATAAATTTTAAATATTCATCTTTTCTTTCTAGTTCTTCAATTTCACTATCTGTTAAAGTTATTAAAGGATATTTTGCTTGCCAACTGTCTGAATCAGATATGGATTTTTCTACATTACATATAACCTTATAAATTCTAAGGAATATTTCACATCCTGAAGTTAATTTTGAATCTAATTCTATAGTTACTGCATCTTTAAAATTCTTGTTTAAGGCATAATTATATAAATATACTAACCATTCATTAGGACCACTTTCATATAAATCACTTAATAAAGGAGTACATAGATAAAGAACTTTAGATGGAGAAAAGTCTTTTTCCACTAAAATGTCTTGGAGTGTGTATAAAAAAGCTGGTGAGTTTATATGCTTATCAAGAAATTTTTGTGATATATTTTCAGATTTTAAGAAATGAGAGTTATAAAGCTTTCTTAAAATCTTTTTCTTTATTTCTTTTAATTGTAAAATTTCCATAGAGACCTCCTAAACATGAAGATATAACATGTATAAAACATATTTCTTATTAATATCTTATCATTTAAACTACATTTATCCTAATAAATATACTATAATAATAATCTAAATAATATATTCATAAAATCTAACTATTTATTATAAGAGAGAAACAAGAAAGAATTAAATGAAAAACTTTTATTTTATCTTATTTTTATATATAATCTATTTATGATGTTTTTAGGAGGATCTATGATAGAATTAATAAAAAAAGTGGATATAACACTATTGCAGTTTATAAATAAAAAATTACGATGCAAGTTTTTAGATAAAATTATACCATATATAACATTTTTAGGATCTGCCACATTTTGTATGGTTTTTGTTGTAATGACTGTTATGTCTAAAAGTAAAGAAATTAAGAACCTAGGATTTCTAGCATCTTTATCAATTATTACTTCTGGCGGTATTACTCACTTTTTAAAGAGAGTAAAAAATAGGATACGACCATATATAAAGTTTCCAACGCTAAACATAAAGAAGATAGGTGTAGATGATTATTCATTTCCATCTGGTCACACCACTGCAGCTTTTTCAATTGGAGTTAGTATTGCACTAAGCTTTACTGGATTAGCAGTAGTATCTATAGTAATTGCTAGTCTTGTAGGATTTTCAAGAGTTTATCTTGGAGTACATTATCCAACAGATGTAGGTGCAGGAGTTGTAGTTGGAACGTTGAGTACGATTTGTATGCATATGATAGTATAATAATTAGTAAAGAGATAAGAATTTAATTTAAATTCTTATCTCTTTATTACATCATAGATTATTCTTAAAGAATTAAGGGATAGTCAATATTTCATCAATTACTATTCCATCACATTTGGGAAATTTAATACCTAAAACTTTTGATAGGGTAGGAGCTATGTCCACTAAATTCATATTATCCATAAAAAAGTTTTCTTTAAACTCCTCACCACATCCAATAAAGAGAGTATGAATATCAGGACTATTAGGATGATAACCATGATTTCCGTTAGATTTCCCCTCCTTAGGAGTGGTTGGAGTCACTATACTATCATTTAATTTATCTATAAAAATAAAACCTCTTTTAGCTTCAATCATAAATGTAGCCTTAGGATCACCACCTAATTCTATTATCTCATCATTTCTATATATCTTTGCAATTCCCTTAGATTCATCAAGAGATAAGGTTTTTAAAATATTATAAACTTTTGAGGATAGATTTTTATTAAAGTCATCCTTAACATATACATAGGCACTTCCATCACAAGATTTTACATATACTCTCCAAGAATTAAGTCTATTATTATTACCGATGCTTGTTAACCCTTGATTTTTAAATAGGGTGTTTAAGGTAATCACTTTATTAAAGTCTTGAAATCCATGATCACCTAAAATAACTATAGAAGAATTATCATATATACCAGCTTCTTTTAGAGCTTTTATTATATCAGCTAATCTTCCATCATGGCGATGAAGTGAATCTACAGCTTCTTTAGAATCAGTACCATAACCATGACGTTGACTGTCTAAGTCTAAGAGATGTAGTAAAAGTAAGTTAGGTTTATACTTTTTAATGGTTTCTATAGCACAAGCAGTAGCAAAATTATCTAAGTTAGGCTCTTTTATTCCATCAAGGAGATGTTTAAATTTTCTGTTTAAATTGAATTGGTATATAGGGCTTCCACCTAGAAGTGATGCCATTTCTTGAGATATATATTTATTGTTAGAGAAAATTTCAGGCATATTATATTTTATAGAGGATCTACCAGTAACAGGCCAAAATATAGATCCTACAGTAAGCCCTCTACTTTTCGCCATATCATATAGTGTTGGACCATTTACATATTTTCTGAACCAAAACCAATCTGGAGCAGCTTTTTCAGGTTCTAATAATTTATTGTTTACAACTCCATGGTTTTTAGGATACTTACCTGTAACTATGGTAGTGTGAGCTGGATATGTTAATGATGGATATATAGATTTAACACTTCTAACTACTGACCCCTTTTGAATACATTGTGAAAAAGTTGGTAAGTTACTTATTATATCAAAATCAGCTGCTTTTAATCCATCAATTGAAATAACAACTAAGTGCTTATTTGTTAAATTATTCATAACTTATTCTCCTCGTATTAACTTTATGTTATATATAAATTATGATATACTAATTTTGTTATTAAATCTACATAGTAAGACAATATAAATAAAGAATAAAGAAGAAAAGTCGCGTAAGAAGGTGTAATTTTGGAGCTGAATTATAAAGAACAATTTACTATAAAGTTTCATGAAGGAGACTTTAAGGGAAATGTTAAATTATTTACAATAATGGATTATGTTCAACAAGTTTCAGAAGGTCATTCTCAAATTTTGGGGGTGGATTTTCAGTCTATGATGAATAAAGGATTATTTTGGGTAGTATCCAGAGTTGAAATTACAATGGAGAGATATCCTAAGGTTGGAGAAGATATAACAGTAGAAACTTGTTTAGGTGGCCGTGAAAAAGTCTTTATGAAAAGAAGATTTAAGATTAAAGATAATGATGGACAAGTTATTGGTAGAGTTTTGATATATTATTTAATTGTAGATATTGAAACTAGACATCCACAAAAGCCGTCCATGTGTCCAGTTGACATAAATATTGATGTAGAGGATGTCGTTGATAATAAGCTTAACAAGATAAAGATGCCAGGTGAGGCTATAGAAACTATCAATAGGGAACTATACTATAATGATATAGATATAAATAATCATGTTAATAATGCTAAATATGTTTCTTTTATAGAAGATTTTTTTCCTTTAGATTGGCATACAGAAAAGAAAATATCTTATATGCAACTTAACTTTATTAAGGAAATTAAATTTGATGATTCGCTAATAATGAATAAATTTATTGAGGATAAAGAAAGTAATAGTTTTTGCATTAATGGAGTTTCAGAAATTTTTGAACAAGAATTTTTCCAATGTAGGGTAAAGTTTTAAATAAATGTGGATTGAAAAGTCATTAAGATAAAAGGTATCTAGATAATAAAATTTCTAGATACCTTTTATTCTAAGAAATAATTAATATGGTATAAATAAAAAAATGTAAAGGAATACATAATATAAGGATATAATTTACTGAAATGAAAATTAAATTCAAAAAACAATTATATATGAAATTTAATTTAAAAATATTTATAAATATAAAATAAAAAGTGAAAAAATTTACGAATAATAACCATTGACATTAATGAATAAATAATTCATAATAAATATGGAATATTCATAAAAGATTTAAAATTTAAAATAAGGGGGAGCAATAATTGACACATAAGAAGGGTTTGAAAAAGGCCGTTAGCAAAGAAGGTATTATATTTATAATTTTATTTTTAGGTTTTTTCATAGGTATGGGAAGTGTTATGGGAACAATAAATATGTTTAATACCCTAATGGAAACTGCGTATAGCCTATTAATGAAAACAGTTTTTTATATAATGGCTATTGCAGTATTGGCAGGATCTATATCTGCACTTCTATCAGAATTTGGAGTGGTATCGTTAATTAACAGATTGTTATCACCGTTAATGAAACCACTTTATGATTTGCCAGGTGCTAGTGCTATAGGAGTTTTAACCACCTATCTTTCTGATAATCCTGCTATACTTACTTTAGCAGATGATAAAGGATTTAGAAGATATTTTAAAAAATATCAGTTGCCAGCTTTAACCAACTTAGGAACAGCCTTTGGAATGGGGTTGATTATTACTACCTATATGATGGGGCAAAAGTCACCTATAGGAGAAAGTTTTATACTACCAGCGATAATAGGTAATGTAGGAGCTTTAATAGGAAGCATTGTAAGTACTAGATTAATGCTTAGACAAACCTCAAAAATTTATGGCAAAGAAGAAATGTGTGTACAAGATAATGATACTGGTTTTGACATGATGAATTATAGAGAAATTAGAGATGGAAGTGTTGGAGAAAGATTTATAGGTGCTATGCTTGAAGGAGGAGCTTCAGGAGTACAAATGGGACTTGCTATAATTCCAGGAGTTTTAATAATTTGTACTTTAGTTTTAATGCTTACTAATGGACCATCAGCATCTGGAGTTTACACTGGAGCAGCATCAGAAGGTATTGCACTCTTACCTTGGATTGGGGAAAAACTACAATTCATATTAGTTCCATTATTCGGTTTTCAAAGTCCAGAAGCTATAGCTTTCCCGATAACATCTTTAGGGGCTGCAGGAGCTGCAATTGGTTTGGTGCCGGAAATGTTAAAAAATGGATTAATAGGTGGTAATGAAATTGCAGTATTTACAGCTATGGGGATGTGTTGGAGTGGATATCTAAGTACTCACGTTGCAATGATGGATGGTTTAAAGTGTAGAGAATTAACAGGTAAAGCTATTGTTAGTCATACCTTTGGTGGATTAACAGCAGGTATATCAGCTCACTTTATATATTTACTTATATTAAAATTCATATAAAAATAAAAAACCACCTTTTTATGGTGGTTTTTTATTTTTATATAATTAAATATTTATATGAGTTTCAATAGGTTGATTAGTGGAATTTAAATAATTATTTAATATGCCAGTCCTTAAACCTTCACTACATACAATAATGTTACAAAAATTACAATAATTAATCATATGAGTTATTATTTCACAACCACCTAATATAATATCAGCACGTTTTTTTGAAAGACCTTGTAAGTTTTCTCTCTCTTTTAAACTTATAACTTTAAGACTTTCACAAAGAGTTTTTAGTTCATAAGGGCTGGAAAGTTCTATTGTGCTAGTAGATGAACATGATTTTGATAAATAATTAGAATATATCTTTCCAAGATTCTTAAAAGTTCCGCCAATACCAACTAAAGAGCTTCCATAAAAAGTTTCAATCCAAGGGATATTAGAAAATAGATTATAAAAAAAATCCTCGTTATAGTCACAGCTCAAATATCTGCCATACTTATTAACTTTTATTTTCTCAGTTAGGTTTATAGACCCTAGAGGAATACTAGTATAATTTGTAAATCTACTCTTTTCTACAAAAATTAATTCTGTACTATTTCCACCAGTGTCCATTATTATACCGTTATCTAGGTTACAAGTAGAAAAAACTCCAAGGTAAGATAAATAAGCTTCTTCTTTAGGGGACAAAATCTGAACTAAAATTCCAGTATGAGCTTTTATTAAATCAAGAACATAGTTACTATTTTCAGCTACTCTTAAAGCTTCCGTAGCTACACATATGATTTTAGAAGCTTTATTTATAATACAAGAACGTAAAAATTTTTTTAAAACTGTTATTACATGAATTGTTTTTTCAGAACTTATAATTTTATTGGTATCTAAAGTAGCTCCAAGTCTTAAATGTTCCTTATCTTCATCTATAATTTTTGGATTGGACTTATCATCTATATTAACAATTAGTAGGTGAACCGTATTTGAACCAATATCTATAATAGCAATAATATTCATAATACTTAATACCTCCCTAGAAAACTCTTTTATTATTTATACGATAAAAATAATAAAATATAACATAATAAATATATTAGACTATTGAAATTTAAATAAAGAGTTTTTAAAGAAGATATGATAAGAAAAAATCTAAAGAACTAAAATTTCTAATAAATTTCACATAGCATTAATGTTTACTAAGTTGCAGTTTCAATGAAAAGTATGTTGCTAGGGATAGTAGCTTTTACTTCAAAAGTTTCATTAGAAATATAAGCACTGTCAGAGCCTGTTAAGGTAATATTATCTGAATTATTTGTACAAATTTCAATTTCTCCATAACACTGAAACATGTAGCCTTGTCTCTCTTTGTTAATCGTAAAAATTAAATCTTTGTTAGGCTGTAGTAATGCAAAATAAATATTAATATCACAATTAGATTTAATAGGAGCCAAACCATTTAAAGGGCTAATAGCGTATATCCACTGATTTTCAATAGGATTTTTAAAGTCATATTTATTTAATAGAGGAGATTTATTATTCTTTTTTTGAATATAAGAGTTATTATTGGTGTATAAGGTTATTTCAATAATATCTAAAAAATCAATACCACTATTAAAAATATCATAGGTTATACCATCCATAGAATTAATATAAAGAAAATTTCCGGATGAAAGGGTTTCTAAATTTCCTATGTTATCGCTATATAGTAATTCACCGGAGATTACATACATAATAATTTCTTCTCCTATTTTAAAATTATTATGAGTTCCACTTCTAGGAACTAAGGTGATATTTTTTAGTTCTTTGATACAAAGTTCTGAACTCATATTTTCGATAGAAGTAGAAAGATTAGAAGTATTTTTTAAATAAGAAAAATTTTCTTCATAATTATAAGTAATAATTCTTCTATTAATCAAAATATTACCTCCCACTATATAATTAAATATTTATATGAATAAATATTTTTAATTAATATAAAATGATTTTGCTATATTATTATTTGCAGTTTTTATAATTTAATAGTAGGTATGTTTTTCACCTACTATTAAATAAATTAATAAGTGGAAATAAATTAGATAATAAAAGAATATATGATAAGATGATATTTATTGTTTAAAATGTGGTAATATAGTAATATAAAAAACTTAAAATGACTTTGGGGGGAATAATTAGTGATAAAATTTCTTAAAGAATGGATAATACCAGCATTAATTGCTATAATTTTAGGATTTTTAATAAACAAGTTTATTTTTTTCAATGTAAATGTTCCAACTAAATCTATGTATCCAACTATTACACCAGGAGATAGAATATTTTCATTGAGAACTTATAAACCATCATCTATTAAAAGAGGAGATATTTTAGTATTTCATTCTGATGAGCTAAATAAAGACTTGATTAAAAGAGTAGTAGGTCTTCCGGGAGAGAATGTAGAAATTCAATCAGATGGAAGTGTATATATAAATGGCGAGCTTCTAGAGGAGAATTATGTAAGTAGTTTTAGTGATACTACAGGTTCTTTTAATGTACCAGAAGGATGTTATTTATTTTTAGGAGATAATAGAGGAAATTCTATTGATGCACGATTATGGGAAAATCCATATATATCTTTTGAAGACATACAGGGAGAAGGAAAATTTATTATATTTCCTTTTGATAGGTTTGGTAAATTAAAATAGTGTATAAGTAGTAAAATTTTAAAGAAGTATTGAAGGGGCTTTCGCAAAATAGA
>NZ_DLNT01000004.1:4890-41231 GCF_002477055.1 Clostridium sp. UBA7503 | reverse complement strand
TATTTTGCGAAAGCCCCTTTTTATTCATTACTACTTTTGCCTTACCCATAAAAACTAAAATTATTTTCTATACTTTGCACTAAAGTACTTCCTTCAATTCCTTTAAATATAGAATTTACTGTATATTCCTTAACCTGATCATAAGATTGAAAAATTCTTTGAGCTGAAATACAGTCATTATATACTTTCCAATATCCACACAATAAACACTTCTTATCATTACAGTTCATAAAATCTTTCACGTCATTAATTGGTATTCCTAAAAAAACACCTAATTCATGTGGACAGTTAAATTCTTTATATCTATTTTTTAACACATTTAAATATTCTACAATAGTTCCATTTTCTGCATAGCCTAGACCTATTAAAAACTCTTTATTTTCTTCTTTACCTATATATTTTTCAAGTAAACTCTGATTATAAATTAATGCTACAATTGAATCATCAGATTCTCTTAGTTCTATAAAGTCAAGACCTATACTTTGAATAAATGCTTTTCCCATTGAACCCCAGTTACTATATAAATCTCTATTATATTTTTTAAAAGTAATAGTAGCAGCTGGTTTAACCTTTGCAATCACCAATGAAGTATTATAAATTAAAAAGTTTTTAATATATTCTTCACCATTCATAGCTTCTAACTTATTATAAAATTCTAAATATGTCATTTTCATTACCTACCTATAAAAGTGTTATTTTTTTACCAAAATCTATACATTCATCTTCATCTTCTGGTTCGCCACAAATTATTAAACAGTCCTCTTTTATTTCGCATCCATAAGAAAGCATTCTATCTTCCCAATCTCTCATCCACTTTCCATCCCCCCAACCATAGGATCCAAATAAAACTACTTTCTTTTTAGATATTTTTGAAGATATCTCTTCAATAAAAGGTTCAAACTCAGATTCTTCTAATACTTCATCTCCCATAGATGGGCATCCTAATATTATTACATCTTCATCATCAAAGATGCCACTGTTAGCATTAGCAACATTGATTACTTCTGCATTTTTTCCTTCTTCTCTGATTCCTTTAGCAATTAATTCTGCCATTTTCTCTGTATTACCTGTACCTGACCAATAAACTATTTTCATAACACATCCTCCTTAATTGAAAACTATTCTCAATTAAATAATAACGGATCTTCACATTATTGTCAATAGTTTTTGATAATTATTCTCAATTAAATAGTAACAAATAAATCATAATCCTATTATGCTTGTATATGTATGGTTTTATACGTATTAAAGCTGTTTAAATAAATAATAAAAAGCATCTTTCTATTGAATTGATATCAAATTCATAGATATCAGTTAATATTCTAGAAAAATGCTTCTTATATTATTTATTTTCCTTATCTCTAATTGCAGCTCTTATAAATCCTTTGAATAAAGGATGAGGATTATTAGGTCTTGATTTCAATTCTGGATGAAACTGAACTGATACATACCACGGATGATCTTTTATTTCAACAATTTCTACCAACCTATCATCGGGGCTTGTACCAGTAATATTCATACCTTTCTCAACTATTTCTTCTCTAAACTTATTATTGAATTCATACCTATGTCTATGTCTTTCATTTACTAATATTTCATCATATTCACTAGCCACTATTGAATTTTTGTCTAGTTTACATGGATATAAACCAAGTCTCATAGTACCACCTAAGTTTTCAATTTCTTGTTGATCTGCCATTAAATCTATTACTGGATATTTGGTATTTGGGTCAATCTCAGAACTATTAGCTCCTTCATATCCAAGTACATTTCTAGCAAATTCTATAACTGAACATTGCATACCTAAACATATTCCCAATAAGGGCTTTTTACTCTCTCTTGCCCATCTTACAGCTTCAATCTTGCCTTCTATTCCTCTATCTCCAAATCCCCCTGGTACTAATATCCCATTCACATCAGAAAAAATTTCATCCGAATTATCTCTTGCTACATCTTCTGCATTTATCCATTTAATTTCTATTATGCAATCATTAGCATATCCACCATGACTTAAAGCTTCAACTACAGAGATATACGCATCATGTAGTTCTACATATTTACCAACTAAAGCAATCTTAATTTTATCATTTAAATTTTTAATTTTATTAACCATATTAATCCATTTAGAATTATCAATATCCGTACATTCTAGATTTAATCTTTCACATACTAACCTATCTAGACCTTCATTATGTAATAATAAAGGTACTTCATATAAGTGCTCTGCATCTAGATTTTGTATTACATTTTTACCTTCTAAATTACAAAATAAACCTATTTTTGCTTTTAATTCATCTGATATTTCCTTTTCAGCTCTACAAACTATTATGTCCGGTTGAATTCCTATACTTCTTAATTCCTTAACGGAATGTTGAGTTGGCTTTGTTTTTAATTCACCAGCTTTTCCTAGATAAGGTACTAAAGTCACATGTATAAAGCACACATTTTCCTTACCTACTTCATACTGAATTTGTCTTATAGCTTCTAAAAATGGTAAGGATTCTATATCTCCTATAGTACCACCAATTTCAGTTATTACCACATCTACTGCCTTTTCCTTTGTTACTTTACATATTCTTTCTTTTATCTCATTAGTTATATGAGGTATTACTTGAACAGTTCCACCTAAATACTCTCCTCTTCTTTCTTTAGATATGATTGACCAATAAATTTTACCAGTAGTAACATTGCTACTTTTGCTTAAATTTTCGTCAATAAATCTTTCATAATGTCCTAAATCTAAATCAGTTTCAGCACCATCATCAGTAACAAATACTTCTCCATGTTGATATGGACTCATTGTTCCTGGATCTACATTTAGGTATGGATCAAACTTCTGTATTGTAACATTTAATCCCCTATTTTTTAAAAGTCTACCTAAAGATGCTGCTGTAATACCCTTTCCTAAGGATGAAACTACTCCACCTGTTACAAAAATATACTTACTATTCATGTTATCTTCTCCCATACAATTTATTTTTATATTTTATTAGTTTACTATTGACTTTTAATCTACACATTTGTATAATAATAATTACCCTATAAATAATATGGGGTAGTCTGTACTTTTTACATAGAATTTATATTACCACACTTCCATGTATATGGCTAGTGTTTTTTGTCACTTTATATATTTAACTTAATAATTTAAAATATAGATTATTATTAGCATAAATCTAACTAATTTACATATTAATATGTGAGGCTATCTTAGAATAATAAAAATATTCTAAGATAGCCTCACTTTTAACTATTTTTTTAATAATACGCACTTTAATAATTAAATTTATTACGATTCATTTCTTCATCATATAAAAATTAAATATACAAATCAACTTATGAATTAAAGTAAATTTATATTATTCTCCTTACAAATTTTCATATTTTTTTCATCCCATGTAGTAGCTTGAACTTCCCCAATATGAGCTTTGTTTAAAAAAAACATGCATATTCTTGATTGACCTATTCCTCCTCCAATTGTATATGGAAGTTCTCCTGCTAATAGTCTCTTATGAAAATCTAGACGTCTTCTGTTATCATTACCTGACACTGTTAATTGATAATCAAGGGCTTTTTCATCTACTCTTATTCCCATTGATGAAAGTTCTACAGCCCTATCTAATAAAGGATACCAAAATAATATATCTCCATTTAAATTCCAATCGTCATAATCCGGACTCCTACCATCGTGCTTTTCTCCCGATTTTAACACTCCCCCTATTTCCATTATAAATACAGCGCCAAACTCCCTACATATTTCATCCTCTCTTTCCTTAGAAGTAAAATTTGGATAAATGTCTTCTAGCTCCTGGGTAGTTATAAAATGTATTTCTTTTGGTAAGGGATTTTCTACCTTCATTAAATTTTTATCAACAAATTCTTGAGTTTTCTTAAATACCTTATAGATTTTTCTTACAATACCTTTTAAATATTCTTCATTTCTATCTTCTTTTTTTATTACCTTTTCCCAATCCCATTGGTCTACATAAACTGAATGTAAATTGTCTAGCTCTTCATCTCTTCTTATAGCATTCATATCTGTATATAAGCCATCTCCAACTTGGAAGTTGTATCTATGTAGACTCATTCTTTTCCATTTTGCTAAGGAGTGTACTATTTCAACATTTTCTCCTGTTGCCAGCAAGTCAAATACTACTGGCCTTTCAACTCCGTTTAAATTATCATTTAATCCACTTTGAGAGTCCACAAACAATGGAGCTGAAACTCTAGTCAAGCTAAGACTTTCTGATAAAGTCCTTTCAAAAAAATCTTTTATCTTCTTTATATGTACTTCTGTTTCTATTAATGTGGCATTGGATTTATATCCTTTCGGAATAACAATTCCCTCTATCTTCATAATAATTCCTCCTTAGATTTTAAGTTTAAAGTTAAAGAGTTGATAAAGTTTATGGGCCCATACTTTATCTTTTTTATTTATATATAATAAAAAAACTCTCATCCCTATATAAAAATATAAAAGGACGAGAGTACTACTCACGTGTTACCACCTTAATTCATTGCTACTTTACAATAACAATCTCTTCAAGTACGTCAATTAATGCAAATTGATTATACTCTAGCACTATATCGGGTGCAGATCCGGTACTGCCTACTGGTTGTTATCTTTCGGAGCACTGCTCAGAGATGTTATTCAAATTAACTTACTCTTCCACCTCTCAGCTTATGGGGAATTCTCTGTAAAGATATATTAATTTTACTTCTTCTCTTCAACGCTTTCTACATTTCATTTTTTAAATAATATCACAATTAATTTGTTTTGTAAAGTACTTTTAAAATGCTATCTCAAAATTTCTTTTGAGATAGCATTTTGATTTTTAAGTTCTTTTTATTTATTTAATTACTCTACATAAGCATCTCTAAATTCCATTTGTCCTAATGGTGACTTATAAGTTCCTTTAACATTTTTGTCTATACATAATACATTTGTATAATAGTATAGTGGTAGAATTGGTGATTCATCCATTAAAATATCTTCTGCTTTGTGTAATAATTCTGTTCTCTTAGCGTCATCTAATTCTACTTTAGCTTGAGCTATTAACTTATCATATTCTTTATTTGAATATCCTGCATTATTTTGTCCATTACCAGTTGTCCACATATCTAAGAATGTCATTGGATCATTATAATCTGCTATCCATCCATGTCTAGCCATAGAATATTGGAAATTATTTCTTGTATCTTGGAATACTGCCCACTCTTCATTCTTTAACTCTACATTAATTCCAAGATTTGTTTTCCACATATCTTGTACTGCTTGAGCTATATTTTGATGACCTTGATCTGTATTAAAAGTAAATGTTATTGTTGGTGCTCCTTCTCCATTTGGATATCCAGCTTCTGCTAACAATTTCTTAGCTTCTTCAATATTTGCACCCTTTGATGAATAATCCTTTTGAAACTCTTTTCCTATTGAATCAAGAATACCTGCTGGAACATAGCTAGTTGCTGGTGCTTGACCACCTTGAGCTACCTTATCAACTATTAGTTGCCTATCTATAGCTAGTGATAAAGCTTTTCTAAACTTAGGATTACTTAATGCTTCAGCTGCTTTAGGGTCTACATCCTTAGCTTTGTCTGATACATTTATTACATAGAAGTAAGTTCCTAAATAAGGATATATTTTTGCTGTTCCTTCATCTAATAATGTAGGAATTTCAGCCTGAGGTGGTGATTCTATTACATCTATTTCTCCACTCTTAAAGGCATTTAAATAAGTTATTTGATCATCTATTAATTTTACTTCTAATGTCTCAAGTTTTACATTTTTAGCATCCCAATAATTTTCATTTTTTACAAATGTAATACTTTCCTTTTCTTTCCATTCAGACATCTTAAATGGTCCATTAGATATATATGTGTCTGGCTTTAATGTCCACTTTTCTTCATTTCCTTCTATAATATCTTTTCTAACTGGGAAATAAGTTGGGAAAGCTGCCAAGGATAGGAAATATGGAACTGGAGCTTCAAGAGTTACTTCTAAGGTGTTATCATCTATAGCTTTTACGCCTACATCCTCTGCTGTAGCAACCTTACCTTCTACTTTTTCCTGATTATAGTATGCAGCCCCATTTTTTATATAGAAAAGTTGATATGCATATTCTGCTGCCACTTCAGGATTTAATGCTCTCTTCCATGCATATTCAAAGTCCCCAGCTACTACCGGTTTTCCATCTGACCATTTAGCATCCTTTCTTATATGGAAAGTATATACAGTTCCATCATCAGATACTTCATACTTTTCAGCAGTTCCTGATACTATTTGAGAATTTTCATCCTCTCTCATTAACCCTTCGAAAGCATTGTGAATTATTGTTGAACCATCTACTGCTGAATTTAGTTGTGGATCGATAGTTTTAGGATCTGCACCTAAATTATATACTATTTTTTGTTCTACTGTTTCTTCTACCACAGGTGTATTGCCATCACCAGGTTTTTCTCCTTCATTTTCTTTAGTCTTAGTACATCCTAAAAGTAATGTACCTGTCATTATTGCAGTCATTATCAGTGCCATTATTCTAGTTTTCTTCATTCATTGACCTCCTTATTAAATTAATTAATTTATTTTAAAATAAATGACAAGCTACGCAATGGCCAGGAGATACTTCCTTTAAAATCGGCTCCTCTTCACCACAGATTTGTTTTGCATATTTACATCTAGATTTAAATCTACATCCTGGTGGAGGATCAATTGGAGATGGAATATCTCCCTCTAAAATTATTCTTTGTCTTCTTTTAGCTTCATCCGGATCAGGAATTGGAATTGCAGATAGTAATGCATTGGTATAGGGATGGATTGGTTTACTATATACCTCATTACTCTCTGCTATTTCAACTAGTTTTCCTAAGTACATTATTCCAACTCTATTGGATATATGCTTAACCATGGATAAATCATGAGCTATAAACAAGTAAGTTAGACCAAAGTCATTTTGCAAATCCTCAATCATATTAATTATCTGAGCTTGTATCGATACATCGAGAGCAGAAATAGGTTCATCACAAACAATAAAATCTGGATTAACTGCAAGAGCTCTTGCTATACCGATTCTTTGTCTTTGACCTCCTGAAAACTCATGTGGATAACGATTTAAATGATTTTGATCAAGACCTACCTTATCTAAAAAATACTTTACTTTTTCTTCTCTTTCTTTTCCTTTACATATTTTATAAATATCTAATGGTTCACCGATAATATCTCCAACGGTTAACCGTGGATTAAGTGATGCATAAGGGTCTTGAAATATCATCTGCATCTTTTTTCTATAAGATAGCATCTGCTTATTAGTAAGCTTACCAATCTCTTCATTGTCATAAAATATCTCTCCTGCAGTAGGATTATATAATTTTAATAGAGTTCTACCTAAAGTTGTTTTACCACATCCTGATTCTCCTACTAGGCCTAACGTCTCTCCTTTTTTTATTTGAAGAGATACCCCATCAACAGCCTTTAATATTCCTTTATTCTTACTAAAAATTGATTTCTTAGTATTGAAATATTTACATAGATTTTTTATTTCTATTAGTTTCTCCATGCTACTCATCGTCCTTCCTCCTCTTCAATGGAGTTTCAACCTTTGGTGCCCTATTATCATTTAACCAACAAGCAGATTTATGTCCTGGAGTTATTTCATAATATTCAGGTCTATGCTCTTTACATACTTCCATAGAATATTTACATCTAACATAAAATGGACATCCCTTTGGAGGTTTAAATAAATCTGGTGGTTGACCATCTATAGGTCTTAATCTTTCTCTTACCAAGGTATTAGGATTAGGAACACTTTCCATAAGACCCCAAGTATATGGATGTTTAGAATTATAGAATATATCCTTTACAGTTCCTTGCTCTATAATAAGACCTCCATACATTACATTCACATTATCACAAATATCTGCAACAACTCCCAAATCATGTGTAATAAGAATTATAGATGTATTTAGTTTTTCCTTTATATCCTTCATTATCTCTAAGATTTGTGCTTGTATCGTAACATCTAGTGCAGTAGTTGGTTCATCAGCTATCAATAGCTTTGGATTACAAGTTAACGCCATAGCTATCATAACTCTTTGTCTCATACCCCCAGAAAACTCATGTGGATATTGCTTCATTCTGCTTTCAGGACTAGGTATACCAACTAAGTGTAATAATTCTACAGCTTTTTTATGTGCTTCTTCTTTAGTCATCTTCTTATGGATTCTAAGCGGTTCCATAATTTGATTTCCTATAGTCATAAGCGGATTCAAAGAAGTCATAGGATCTTGAAAAATCATGGATATATCATTTCCTCTTATGGTAGACATATCTTCCTCACTGATAGATACTATATCCTTATCTTCAAATCTTACTTTCCCCTCTTTTACTTTACCATTGTCATCTAAAAGCCTCATAATAGACATCATTGTGACACTTTTTCCACTACCAGATTCTCCAACTATACCCATAACTTCACCATGTTCTAGATTAAATGAAACTCCCCCTACAGCTTGCACTTCTCCAAATTGAGTATAGAAAGATGTTTTTAAATTATTTACTTCTAACAAATTACTCATCCTTCCACCCCCTACTTTTTAATCTTTGGATCTAGAGCATCTCTAAGCCCATCACCAAGCATATTAAATGAAAAAATTGTTATACATATAGCCAACGTAGGAAATAAAAGTTGATATGGATATAATCTTAAAGTAGATAAAGCATCACTAGCTAAAGTTCCCCATGATGCAAGTGGTGGTACTAATCCTAATCCAATAAAACTTAAAAAAGCTTCTGAAAATATTGCAGTTGGTATTTGCAGTGTAAGAGTTACTATAATTGGGCCTAAACAATTTGGAATTAGATGTTTAAATAGTATTCTCTTACCTTGAGCTCCTAAAGTTTTAGCAGCTAAAATAAATTCTTGTTGTTTAAGCTGAAGTATTTCTGCCCTAACAATTCTAGCCATACCTATCCAATAAGAAATAGCCAATGCTACAATAATATTGAATAAACCACCTTTTTCAAGAATGACCATTAATAGTATTACATATATTGTCATAGGTATAGAAGATATTATATCTACAATTCTCATCATAATATTATCTACCCATCCACCTATAAGTCCAGCAATTCCACCATATACTATGCCTATAACCAAATTAAGTATAGATGCCACAAAACCAATTATCAAAGAATATCTAGCACCATACATAACCCTTACAAACAAATCTCGTCCTAGTGAATCTGTTCCAAACCAATGCTCTGCAGACGGTCTCTGGTTAGTAATCATTAAGTTATTTGTCGTATAATCATGTTTAGAAAACCAAGGAATAAATATAGCTCCTAGAGTTATAAGAATAACAAAGATAAGCCCTACTATTGCTAACTTATTTTTTTTAAGTTTCCTCCACGAATCTTTCCAATAAGATACACTTGGCCTATTTATTGTATCCTTCTGTTTACTACCTTCATCTACAAAGACAAAATCCTTTTCTAAAATTTCATTAATTTCTTCATTAAATTCCATAACATCACCTCCTACGCTTCAACATTTTCTAATTTAATTCTTGGATCTATAATTACATACATAATATCCACAATTAAATTACATAGTATAAGAAGTGTGCTATAGAATATAGTTACTCCAAGTATAGTTGTATAATCTCTATTTGTTATTGTAGTTACAAACTCTCTTCCAAGTCCAGGTATAGCAAATATCTTTTCCACTACAAAGCTACCAGTTAATATCGCTGCAATCAATGGCCCTACGTAGGTTACAATAGGGATTAATGTATTTCGAAGAGCATGTTTAAACATGATTCTTCTACCATTAACTCCTTTTGCCTTTGCAGTTCTAATATAATCTGATTTTAAAACTTCTAAAAGTTTAGATCTTGTAAGTCTAGATATAAATGCTATAGAATATCCCGCTAGAGCTATCGAAGGTAAAATATAGCTCTTCAAGCTATCTAGACCCGTTATAGGAACTAAGCTTAGTTTAACTCCAAATACATACATCAATAGTGTAGCTATAACAAAACTTGGCAATGTAACTCCCAGAGTAGCAAGTACCATACATACTGAATCTGGCCACTTATTATATTTAAGAGCAGCAATTATCCCTAAAAGTATTCCGAAAATTAAGGAAATTGCTACAGCTACTCCACCAAGTTTAGCAGATGCCGGGAAAGAATAACCTATTATTTCTTGTACTTCTCTTCCTTTGTATCTCATACTTGGACCTAGATCCCCCTTAAGTAAGTCCTTTAAATACATAGAATATTGATCACCTAAAGATTTATCTAATCCATATTTTGCTTCTAAACTAGCCTTTATTTCTGGCGGTAGTGGCTTTTCACCATCAAAAGGTCCACCAGGCATTAATCTCATTAAAAAAAATGTTGCAGTGATAACTATAAATATAGTTACTACACTTATACCTAGTCTTTTTAGAATGTATTTAATCAAATTCTCACCCCCCATTTTTTATATGATATATATATATTGATTTATTCTCTCAATATTCCATTAATTTTTGTTTAATCCATTACTTTCTAATGATAAATTAATAACAATCTTCATATATATCTATATTTGACTATTTATTAATGGATTAATGTGCTTTGTTGCTCAATAAAACTAAGTAATTATATTTTTCAAAAAAAGAAAAGTGCCTTAAAATTTTGCACTCTTTAAGATATTTATTCACATTTAATTAAGGAAGTGATATCTAAACATCAATTTAAGACCTAGTGTATTTTAAGACAACTCTTTAAATTATTAATTTATATTTTTCTTTACAAAGATACCTTCCTTCATAATTATCTGCATGTTACCACTTCTTATGTCATGAATATCCTTTAATGGATTTCCATTCAATACAATAATATCAGCAAACTTACCTGACTCCAAAGTACCTGCTATATCATCAATTTTTAACATTTCTGCCCCATTTTTTGTAGCTGCTAAAATTACCTCCATATTAGTAAGTCCAGCTTTACAAAGAGTATACATTTCAGTTATTGCATATTCTCCATAGGGAGTTAAACTACTACAGAAGGAATCTGAACCTACCGTTATTCTTATTCCCTTTTTATTTGCATTTCTTAGATTACTTATTATACGATTTAGCTCCTTTTCAGCTACTGTCTCTCCCTCATAATCATCTAAAATTTTTCTATAGGGAGGCTCGTACACTGTAAACCACTGATAGAAGAATTGAAGGGTTGGACAAAAGCTTATATTCTTTTCCTTCATTATTTCTAAACATTCTTCATTTAATTCCTGACCATGGATTATAGCAGAAACTCCAGCCTTACATGAATTTAAAGCTCCTTCATAACCTTCAGCATGAGACCAAACTGGTAATCCAACCATATTGCATTCATCTACCACAGCTTGTATTTCCTCCATACAATAGTGAGATGCTGCTTTGGCATCATGTCTCCATATACCTCCTCCAGTAGACCATATTTTTATAGCATCAGGATTTTCACGTATTCGTTTTCTGATAGACTTACGCAGTTCCCATGGTCCATCAACTCTTTCTGCCCATGGATGTGAATCTTCATTATAGACCAATGGTAAATTATGCGAATCTCCATGTCCTGAAGTTCTACAAAACCCTAACCCTGTTGCAACTATACGTGGTCCTGGTATTATTCCTTCCTCAATCATATTTCTAAGATGAATTCCAGAACGAGAAATTTCACCTACGGATGTTAGTCCATGTTCCAAAGCTTCTCTAGCTTGAGCAACAGCTACAATTGTCTTTTGTATCACAGGCTCTAATACCCATTCTGTATCACTATCTGTTCTATTTCCGCTAAAATGTAGATGAGAATCTATAAGTCCTGGCATAATAGTTTTTCCTGATATATCTATTATTTCATAATTCTCTTCTATCTCTTTCATCACTCCAGCATAAGTAATTTTCTTATTTTCAACAAGAACTAAGGAATTTTCGATAGGTTCAGTTCCCAATCCATTTATTAATAGTCCTCCTATAAATGCTATACTTTTCATATTTTACCCCCTAAATTATGCATATTACTATGTTTTGCTTTGATATAGTCCAATAGTTTGCCTCAACTCATTATTATACCATATATGTAAAATTAAACAGGCTTAATTTTATGCTTTTTATGATTTATTTCATGATAATAAAATGAGTAGACAATAGTTACATTATCTACTCATAGTCTAACTAAGTAACTTAATTTAATTATATAAATTATTAACTAGTTATAAATTGACCACCATTTATATGAATAGTTTCTCCAGTTATAAATGAAGCCCCATCTCCAGCTAAGAATACATAGCTCTCTGCAATTTCAACAGGCTGACCTGCTCTTTTAAACAAGGTATTACTGCCGAAAGTAGATACCTTATCACTATGAAATGATGATGGTATAAGCGGCGTCCATACTGGGCCTGGTGCCACTGCATTTACTCTTATTCCTCTTGTAGCCAATGACTTTGATAAACTTCTAGTTAGGGCTGTTAAAGCTCCTTTAGTACAAGAATAATCTATTAAAGTTTCATTTCCTTCATAGGCTGTTACAGAAGTTGTATATATTATTGAATCCCCCTTCTTCATATGAAAGAGTACTTCTTTTGTTAAATAGAAAGCTCCAAAGAAGTTTGTATCAAAGGTTTTATGTAATTGCTTACTAGTTATCTCATTAATTTGTTGACACTCATGTTGTTCTGCTGAATTTGATACAAAAATATTTATAATTCCATACTTTTGCACTACTTTTTTTATAGCTTCCTTGCAGAAGTCTTCATTACCAATATCTCCAGAAATGAGTAAACACTCTCCTCCTCTTTCTTCAATAAGACTTTTTGTTTCCTTAGCATCTTCATGTTCGTTTAAATAGATTATACATACCTTTGCTCCTTCTTTTGCATATAGTATAGAAATAGCTCTCCCTATACCACTATCTCCCCCTGTAATTAAAGCTATTTTGCCCTTTAATCTGTCTGAAGTTTTATGATAATCATCTATTTCATAGATAGGTTTTGGTTTCATTTCACTTTCAATGCCTGGCTGTATATTTTGATGTTGAGGTTTAAACCCAATTGGAAAATTGTAGTCCATTTTAACACTCCTTATCTATATATAGAAATTAATGCTTTAACTCCATTACCCTTACTCTATCTGTTATTACTTTACTATATACCCTGTATGACAAATACAATCCTTAATTTCTTCTGGAGTTGCTGGACTGTTATAATTTACTTCCACTGTACCCCTTGCTATATCAACACAAACCTGTTGTACACCATTAATTTTATCTAAAGAATTATTTAACTTAGTTCTACTTTCTGAATTTACTAGTCCGGAAACATTATAATGTACTGATTTCATTTTAATTTACCTCCAATTATTAGTTTTCTAATATATTATCTTTTAAAAGAGCAATTTTTATGCATATAAATACTAATTCTAAACTATCTACATTTTATTTTTATAAATTAATCTATAAAAAAAGACACTACCCATGTAGCGTCTTTAAATCTTATATCTTATTCCTAAATAGCTTGGAGTTTACTTAATAAGTCATCTATTTTTAATCCGTGAACCATACATGCTTCTTCAAGAGTTTCCGCTTGTGCTGAAGGACATCCAACACAACCCATCCCAAAACCCATTAAAACTTCTGCTGCTTTCTCGTTTTGTCTTATTACTTCCCCAATAGTCATTTCTTTTGTTACTTGCATAACTATTACCTCCATTTTAATTTTGATTAACTTAGATATAAATATATATCATTAAACATAGTATACTACATTTCTACAGATTTAATTATTTAATTTTTATATTTATATTAATTCACCTATTTTTTTTATTAATGTCATACAACTTTTTAACGTAGTGTTAGTATCATCTAACCATGGATTAAATTCTACAAAATCCATAGATTTAACTAATCTAGTATTAAATATACTAGTTAATAACTTTTCTGCATCATTTATATTAAATCCATTTGGAACTGGAGTTCCTGTACCCTTTATTAATTCCGGATCTACAGAATCTATATCAAAACTAATATGAATATTTTTTATTTCTCGTGCTTTTAAACCTTCCAAAAGATCTTTACACACTTTATCTACACCTATTTCTCTTACTTTATCCATAGTCCAAACAGTTAAATTTTTATCTTTAATTAATTGAAGTTCACCTTCATCTAAATCTCTTGCTCCAATTATAAATACATTTTCCTTTTTAACTTTTATACCATTAAAATATAAATTTGTTAAAGATTCATCTCCAAAACCCATGGATGCAGCTAATGGCATACCATGAACATTTCCTGTAGGACTTGTCTCAAAGGTATTTATATCTCCATGAGCATCAATCCATATTACAGCTAAATCTCCCTGGAAATATCTACTTGAGCCAGCAACACTTCCCATAGCTAAAGCATGATCTCCACCTAAAGTTATAGGAAAACCTCCACCGCATAGGGAACTATAAACTGAATTAGCTAAATTCTCAGTTACTTCTATAATTTCATTAATGTATTTTGCATTTACTCCGGCCGCAAAAGGTTGCTTATCCTTTGTATTATTAACATAAATATTTCCTAAATCATATACCTTATTTTTATGATTTTCTAGTAATTCTTTAATTCCACTTTCTCTTAATTCATCTGGTCCATTTTCTACCCCTGCTCTATCACAACCATAATAAAGAGGTACTCCAATTAAGTTAATATCCATATAAATCCCCTCCGTTAAAATGCCACTTATGTTATATTAGCATTCAGTCAAATTTTACTTTCAAATCCCTATTTTTATTATGTATCTATCTAATATAACCTAGAAATTTATCAGCAATTATTACTTTATTCCAAAACTAATAAAATTACAATAGAAAACTAATATTTATTTTATCGAATATATATATTTTTATATATTAACTGTTATAATATTCACTGTTCTAATGGATAATTATGTGGTTAACTTTAAGGTTTTATAATATATGTAATAAAATTCATTTCATTTTAAAGAATATCTTGTAAAATTTTCAATATATTAAACTTATCATATATTCCATTGCCTTTTATTAAAATATGTATTTTTATACATACATCAAGTTATAATTAAGGAATACTTTCTCAAATGTAATAAAGCCTATTTCAATATTATACTTGAAATAGGCTTTCTATCTATCTTTTTTTATAAAGAGTTATCTCTGTTTCTCCCTCTTGAAATTTAGCGAGTTCTGGTACAAGATTAGTAAAATGTATTGTATTGTTATGTAACTTTATTGCTTCTTCACTCTCCCAAACCTCAATAAATGCAACTTTATCACTATTTCTTAAATCTTCATAAAGATCATACTCTATACATCCAGTTTCTTTCCTACTTTCTTCTATAAGTTTATTCGCTAAATTTTTAAATTCTTCTTTTTTATCTTCCTTTATAGTCTTTTTTGCTACAATAGTAATCATCTTCATATACCTCCAATATAAATTTTTTAGTTAATGTTCACCATAATATCGCCCCATACCTGCTTCAAGGTTCATAGATTTTAACCCTAACAGAATAGAGAAATATAAAAATAGTTAAACAGCCTATAAAAGAATTATATCACCTTTACTAAAATTTACATATAAAAATGAGGACTTAAAACAGCTTTCACAGATGCTTTAAATCCTCATACTCTAGTTTTACCCAGATAAAATTCGATTATTTTTCTATTATAGTTCCTGTAATACCATGTAAAGCTTCTTTAGCTTTTTCTAGTGAAGTTATTAAAGCTTTACCATTATTACTGAATTTAACATAGTCCATACATGCTTCTACCTTAGGTAACATTGAACCCTTAGCAAAATGGCCTTCTTGTATATATTTACCAGCTTCTTCTAGATTAATTTCTGATAGTTCTTCTTGATTTGGTTTGTTAAAGTTTATACAAACTCTATCAACAGCTGTTAAAATAACTAGCATTTCTGCATCTAGATCTTTTGCAAGTTTTGCACTTGATTTATCTTTATCTATAACTGCTGCAACACCTCTAAGAGATCCATCAGATTCCTCTACTACAGGAATACCACCACCGCCAACAGTAATAACTATAGTACCTTGTTCAACTAATTGTTTAACTGTTTCAAGCTCTACAATTTTTTGCGGCTGTGGAGATGCAACTACTCTTCTATATCCTCTACCTGAATCTTCTACAAATGTAAATCCTTTTTCTGCAGCTATCTTTTCAGCTTCTTCCTTACTATAGAACATTCCTACTGGCTTACTTAAGTTTTTAAAAGCTTCATCATTTTCATCAACTACAACTTGAGTAACTACTGTAGCAACATTTTTTCTAATTCCTCTAGATATAAGCTCTGTTCTAATGGATTGTTGTAAGTGATATCCAATGTATCCTTGACTCATGGCACCACATTCTGCAAAAGGCATTAATGGAGTATTTGCTCCATTATTTGCTGCAAATTCCATAGCTAAATTTATCATTCCAACCTGTGGACCATTACCGTGTCCAACAATTACATTATAGCCTTCTTCTACTAAATCAACGATGGTTTTTGCTGTATGCTTAACTAAATCTAATTGTTCTTCAGCTGTTTTTCCTAAGGCGTTTCCCCCTAAAGCTATTACCAGTTCCTTCATTTAATTCACCCCATATATAATTTAAATATAAAATATGTTGAGACTATTATATTTTTATCTATTCCTTAAATATAATATTTTATTGTTTAGCTAATTAAATAATAGGGTAAACCCCTTCCTTTCTTAATTGTAAGAAAGGGGTTTAATTATTATAGCCCTATAGTTGCAGCCATAACTGCTTTAATTGTATGCATTCTATTTTCAGCTTCATCAAATACTACAGATTGTTTTGACTCAAATACCTCATCAGTAACTTCCATTTCTGTCATTCCAAATTTTTCTCCCATTTCTTTTCCTACTACAGTTTTTAAATCATGGAATGCTGGTAGACAGTGCATGAATATAGCTTCTGGTTTAGCATTTTCCATAGCAGCCCTATTTACCTGATATGGTCTTAGCTCTTTTATTCTTGCTTCCCAAACTTCATCTGGTTCTCCCATAGATACCCAAACATCTGTATAGATAACATCTGCATTCTTTGTTCCAACCATAACATCTTCAGTTAATGTTACAGTACATCCATTTTCCTTTGCAATTTCCTTGCAAGTTTCAACTAGCTCCTCAGCTGGGAATAATTCTTTTGGTGCACAAGCTGTAAAATTTAAACCCATTTTTGCACAAGCAACCATTAAAGAATTACCCATATTATTTCTGGCATCACCCATATATACAAAGTTAATTCCTTTTAATCTTCCAAACTTCTCTTCTATAGTCAATAAGTCTGCAAGCATTTGAGTTGGATGGAATTCAGTTGTTAATCCATTCCAAACTGGAACTCCTGCATAAGCTGCTAACTCTTCAACTATTTCTTGGTCAAAACCTCTATATTCTATACCATCATACATTCTACCTAATACTCTAGCTGTATCTGCAATAGATTCCTTTTTACCCATTTGAGAACCTGTAGGTCCTAAATAAGTAACACCCATACCTAAATCCATAGCTCCTACTTCAAAAGAACATCTTGTTCTAGTAGAATCCTTAGCAAATAATATTGCAACATTCTTTCCCTCTAAATTTTTATGAGATACTCCAGCTCTCTTTAAATTTTTGAAGTCCTTAGATAAGTCTAATAAATATCTAATTTCCTCTGGTGTAAAATCTAATAATTTTAAAAATGAACGTCCTCTTAAATTAATTGCCATTGTTATACTCCCCCTAATATGTTGTTTTTACATAATTTTATTTTATTCTTCTTCGGTATTTAATTATTGAATACTTAAAGAAGATTTTTTATTTTACAAATATATTATATTTTTAGTTAATTTAAAATACAAAATAAATATTGGTTATATTTGTGTCATTAAACCTCACGAATCAAAGGCATAGACATACATCTAGGACCTCCACGTCCCCTTGATAATTCGGATGATGGTATAACATGAGTTTTTATCCCATACTCTTCCAATATCTTGTTAGTCACATAATTCCTTGAATATACAATAACTTCGCCTGGTCTTATACATAAAGTATTAGAGCCATCATTCCATTGCTCTCTTTGTGAAATTACATAATCTCCTCCACCACATCGAATTAGCTTTACATCGCATTCTAAATATTTCGACAATACCTCTTGTAATGTCATACTTTCCTTAGTAATTTTCACTTTTCCATTTTCCCCTTTAGTTAATTCAAATATTTCAAGAGGTCCTTCTATTTGTGGGTGAATAGTGAATTTATCATAATCAACTTGAGTAAATACTGTATCTAGGTGCATATATGCTCTAGTCTTTGGTATCTTAAATGCTAATACAGTTTCGATTTTTGTATCTGGTGTTTCAAAGAATATTCTCTCTGATATTTTTTCAATAGCCTGTGGAGCCGTTCTTTGAGATATTCCAATTGCAAGAACCTTTTCAGATATATTAAGAATATCTCCCCCCTCTATATTATAATCAAAATCTCTGTCATAAAGCCTATTAGTTCCCTTAAAATCAGGATGATATTTAAATATAAAGTGTGCATATATAGTTTCCCTATTTCTTGTTTCAGAATACATCCTATTTAAGCTTATTGAATTTCCAATTGATGCAAATGGATCTCTTGTAAAATAAAGATTTGGCATTGGATCAGTAATAAACGGATATGCCTCATTTAAAAAATCCTCTAAATGCCTTGCTTTTGCTTTCTTCAATTCTGACTTACTAATTCCAGCCATAGTCTTTCTAATTAACTCTTCATTACAATTAAAACTAATTAAATAGTTATATAATTCTTCTTTAACTTGTTCACTTTCTACTTTAGCTTCTTTTATAAACATTTTAATAAATTCATCTTTAACATCTGGGTCTTCCATTACTTTTGCTGCCAATTCATGTAAATATACAACTTCTACTCCATTGTCTTTTAAAACCTGTGCAAAGGCATCATGTTCTTCCTGTGCTACTTTTAAATAAGGAATATCATCAAATAATAATCTCTCCAGATATTCCGGTGTTAAATTCTCAATTTCTGCACCAGGCCTATGCAACAAGACTTTTTTTAATGGTTTAATTTCGCTTGTAACATTTATTCCCATAACTCTTTCCTTTCTTATACAATATTTTGTTAATTAAAATTACTTTATTTAAATTAACAATTTTTTATTTATAATATCAATATCCCATAACCTAAGTAATAAATTAAATTATGTAATATTGTTTTACGCAAGTAAAAGTTTACACTCTATATATTTTTAGCCTTAAATAAACCTAAACTATTGGTTATATAAATTTCTCCATTTTTATCAATTATTTTTTTTATATAACCTTCAAATTCTTTTTTCTTAGAATCTATAATGTCTAATATATTTCCAGGTATAGAATAAATATATTCTAATATATTATTGGTGTCATTAACTATAAGCTTATCATCATACAAAACTTTCTCTACTGTATTAAAATACTTATTAAGTATATTTTCTCCATTCTCCAATCCAAATTTATAAGATAACTTATCTTCATATATACGTATATTGCTGCTAAAGCTTAACATTAATTCTTGTAACTCCTTTAAATGATTACTTCCAATAGTAGAACAGTATACTACTCCATTGGGTTTAATAACTCTTTTTATTTCAGCCAGAGCTAGATCTATATCTTTCATAAAAAATAATATATGATTAGCAATTACTACATCAAAACTATTATCATCAAAGGGTAATGAGTTTAAATCAGTTATTATAAAATTAAACCTTTTTGAATTATCTCGTAAATTTGACTTTGCTTCATTTATCATATCTTCACATATCTCTGTTAGAGTAACCTCTATACTCTCATGTAGATTGTCCATATTTTTAGCCCATAGAACTCCATTACCACAACCTATTTCTAAAACCTTATCTTTCTTTTTAATTTTCATATTATCAAATACCCATGGATACCAACCATACCTATTTGTTGAGAATCTATCCATTAACTTCACACCTTCATTTAAATTAGATGCATCTCTACTACGTTGCAGTAATTCCTTTTCACTCTCTAAAGATTTTATTACGTCAATAGCCTCTTCCCATTTCATATTAGAGTTCTCATTCATACTAAATTCAGCAGTTTCTATTGCATTTAATACTACCTTCATATTATTCATCTTATTTTTAATAATACTTTTCTGAAGTTTCAGAGAATTCATCATATCTTCTTTCTTATAATCACAGTTTTCTGTGCTTATAATTTCATCCAGGGATAATCCCAAATACTTTAAAGCTAAGATTTTTTTTAATTTTATAAAATCTTCATCAGAGTAAAATCTATATCCTAGGTTATTAGTATATGATGGCTTAAGAATTCCTTTGCTATCATAATATCTAATAGTTCTAATGGTAACTCCTGCTTTCTTTGCAAATTCCCCAGTGGTGTAAAATTCATCACTATTCATATTTATCCCCCCAAAGCAATCGTATACCTTACCCTATATTAATATAATAGAAGGTTACGTAAGGTAACTGTCAATACCTTTTTATGAATTTTATTACATTTATACAACTTACTTAGTGTTGTATGTAATAATTGTATCATAATTTTGCATAATATTCTTACTTTTTTAGTTAACTTCAAATTTTCTATCTAATACTTATATTTTATATAATTAAAAAGACAGAATTAACTAGTTAAATCTAGCTTTCTATCTTTTTATACATTAATTATATAATTTCATGTCGGCTATAAACTCTAATACTTTTTCCTTATCCGTTGCCCATGATGTAACAAGACGAATAGCCGATTTCTCTTTATCGATTTTTTCCCAAATTATAAATAAGTATTTTTTTTCAAGATTGTTAATTAAGTTATTAGGGAGTATAGGAAAAATTTGATTACTAGATGAATTTATCATAAAACTGTACCCAGCATCTTCAATACCCTTTTTAAGAATTTGAGCCATATTATTAGCGTGAGTTGCTAAATCAAAATATAGATTATCTTTAAATAATTCTTCAAATTGAATTCCTAATAATCTTCCCTTTGCAAGTAGAGCTCCCTTTTGTTTAATATGGTATCTGAAATCCTTTTTTAAAATATCTCTACATATAACAAGAGCTTCTCCCATTAAAGCTCCACCTTTGGTTCCACCTATATAAAAGGCATCTACTAATTGAGCTAATTCATAGATTTTCATATTATTTTCACTAGAACATAGTGCAGAACCTAATCGTGCACCATCAAGATAAAGGTATAAATCGTGTTTTTTACACACTTGACTTAACGCTTCTATCTCTTCTCTTTTATATATTGTTCCTATTTCTGTAGAGTTCGAAATATAAACAAGTTTTGGCTTTACCATATGTTCATCAGTATGCTCTTCAATTACAGCTTCTATATTTTTTCTGGTTAATTTTCCATCTTCCACATCTATGGAAATAACCTTATGCCCTGTAGACTCAATGGCTCCAGTTTCATGAACTAGCACGTGACCAGTATTTGCTGCAATTACCGCTTCATGAGGTCTTAAGAAGGCTGATAAAGCAGTAAGATTAGTTTGGGTTCCTCCAACTAAAAGATGAACATCTACATCTTCTCTTCTTATTTTTTCCTTAATTAACTTAATAGCTCTTACTGTAAATATATCTTCTCCATAACCTTCACTCTGCTCCATATTACACTTGATTAATGCCTCTAATATTCTTGGATGTGCTCCTTCACTATAGTCATTTTTAAAGCTATACATAATAATACTACCTCCATTTTTTCATATTCTATCACTTTGCCATGGAAATATCAATAAAGGCTAAATAGACTTATGAAAGGGGTTCTTATTATGATTTTGCACTTATTACATATATGTTAAATATTGTGCATTTGTCTTTAGTAAAGAAATATATTTGTGTATACTATAGATAAATTAATTTTAAAATTGTTATTTAATATAATAAAATATGCTAATAATTAATATAAGGATGTGTAATATGAATATAAAAAAATTAATAATTGTAATGATTTTACTAATACTTATTATAATTTTCTGTTATTGGCAAAATAATAATATAGTTGTAACTAATATAGATTACGTAAACTCAAAAATTCCTAGTGGTTTTAATGGATATAAAATTCTTCAAATTTCGGATTTGCATAATAAAGAGTTTGGAGCTAATCAAAAAACTCTAATATCCTTAACTAAAGAAATTAATCCAGATATAATTGTAGTTACTGGTGATTTAATTGATAGCCGAAGAACAAATAAAGATAATATGAATATAGCTAAATCCTACATAAAATCAGCTGTAGATATCGCTCCTGTATACTACGTATCTGGAAATCATGAATCAAGATCAGATTTATATGATGAATTAAAAATCATCTTCGAAGAGTATGGGGTCATAAATGTGGATAATACTCATAAAAATATACAGTTAAATGGCGCTACTATTTCTCTTTTGGGACTAGCAGACATATGTTTTAATCCCGTAGATAATTACGAGTACCCCAACCCTACTTTTAGTTTTGAAAAGATATTAGGTAATTTAAAAACTGAAAGTAAAAATAATTTTACTATTCTACTTTCTCATAGACCCGAACTAATTACACTTTACTCCAAAGAAAATATAGATTTAGTCTTTTCCGGTCATGCCCATGGTGGACAAATTCGCCTTCCATTTTTAGGTGGAATTATAGCCCCAGATCAAGGTTTTTTTCCTAAATACACCAATGGAATCCACAGGTTAAACTCTACATCTTTAGTAATTAGTAGAGGGCTTGGTAACAGCCTAGCTCCTCAAAGAATATTTAATCGACCTGAATTAGTAGTTGTAACTTTATCAAATGAATAAATTATTGATTAATGGCTTATGGATAAATTTCCATAAGTCATTATTTGTATAAGAAGAATTATAAGTGAAATAAAACACATACTAACCTAGAGGTGATAATATTGAAACACATATTAATAACTGGTTGTGGTTCTGGTCTTGGACGTAAAGCAGCTATAACCTTGGCCAGTAGAGGTCACTATGTTTACGCAACCACTCATACTGATGAACAGGCATACAAATTAAATATGTTAAATAAAAAATGGAAACTTCCCATTGAAAGCTTTAAGTTAGATGTATTATGTAAAGAAGATAGAGAAAAAGTAAGAGACTTACCTATAGACGTACTAATAAATAATGCTGCCATAGGAGATTCTGGCTCCGTAGCTGAGATAGATGTAAACAGATTTAGGGCTACTTTTGAAACCAATGTGTTTTGTCCTATAGAATTGACTCAGATCATTTTAAAAGGAATGATAAAAAGAAGAAAGGGAAGAATTATATTTCTATCTTCCTTAACTGGTCGCATGGCTATACCATTTTTATCACCCTACTGTTCTACTAAATTCGCCCTTGAATCCATTGGATATTGTTTAAATAAAGAACTTAAGCAACTTACAAGAGTGAATATTCCTGTAATCTTAATTGAACCTGGTTCCTATGCTACAGGTTTCAATCAATTAAATATAAGTAAACAGTTTAATTGGATGAAGGTAAGCTCATACTTTAAAAATAGAATAAATAAATTACAGAGGAAACAATATCTATACTTTAAACTAACTGAATCATCTAATTTGGATAGCATAGTCATGAAGTATGTAGCTGCTACAGAAGAACCTCACCCTAAACTTAGATACATAGCTCCTTGTGTTCAGGGCTGTGTTGTAAAAGCTAAAAACATATTAAAAAACTAATTATAAGGAGGCCCATAATGAATAGCAAATATAACAATAACTTTGAAGAAATTCTATTTAAGCCAAAAGATATTATTTCTTCTATGGATGATGATTTAGACTATGTAACTACTTTAAATAAAGATCTAGATCATATAAAAATTAATGATGATTTCTCCAACGAAGAACAGGTTAAGGATCAACATACAATTCAAACCCAAAACTCTAAAAATATACTAATAGATTCATTAGGTAAAACAGAAAAAGGTCATGAAACTCTAAGTAATCTTAATAATAGAAAAGACTCTGTAAATCTAAATAGCTTACCTTTAATGAATAAATAAATGAAGCCGTAAAATGACTATGTGACATTCATATCATATAGTCATTTTTATATTTATATATTGATAATTAACTTTTTCTAAGGATGACTTTCTTCATTGGAATATTTATTAATTAAATCATATTTTAGCGTCCATAGTTCTTCAGATAAATCTACATAGTAGTTGTGAGGATTTTTAAGCCTCAAAGACTCCTCCCAGAGGGTTTCAACCTGTCCTTTGCAATACTCTCTAATTTTCTGAATACTAGGACATGAATATACACATTGCCCTTTATCAAAGATTTTCACTTGTAATTCTTTCACATAATAGTCTGTTAAAACAGTTTTCTTCCATGTATGAACAGGGTGAAAAAGAATATATGGCTTACTTTCATCTACAACTTCGTCCCTTAAGGTAAGTAAATCACCTACTGCTTTATTAGTTTTCTTATGATAAAACCTATACAATTTTTTAAAACCAGGATTAGTTACCTTTTCTGGATTTTCACTTAATTTTATTTTAGACTCTAATTTGTTTTCACTTTCTATAGCTACTAACTTATATACTCCTCCAAATACAGGATTAGATTTAGAAGTTATTAGATTTTCTCCTACTCCAAAGATATCTATCTCAGCACCCTGTAGTAACAAGTCACTAATAAGGTATTCATCTAAGGAATTAGATGCAGTTATTTTACAATCTTCCATGCCAGCTTCATCTAACATTTTCCTAGCAGCTTTTGAAAGATATGCAATATCACCACTATCTAACCTAATTCCCTTTAATCTATTTCCTTTAGGCTCTAATATTTCCTTAGCAACTCTTATTGCGTTAGGTATACCACTTTTAAGAGTATTGTAGGTATCCACAAGAAGTACACTGGAAGTGGGATAAACTTCTGCATAAGCCTTGAATGCTTCATATTCACTATGAAAACTTTGAACCCAACTATGAGCCATGGTTCCTAGAGATGGAATTCCATATAATTCTTCTACCATTGTACATGCAGTTCCAAAACAACCTCCTATATAAGCAGCTCTTGCTCCTAATAATGCTCCATCATAACCTTGAGCTCTTCTAGAACCAAATTCTAAAACATTTCGCCCCTGAGATGCTCTAACAACTCTGCTTGCTTTAGTAGCAATTAAACTTTGATGATTTATAGTTAAAAGTAGCATGGTTTCTATTAATTGCCCTTGAGGAATTGGCCCTCTAACAGTTATTATAGGCTCATTTGGAAATACTACCGTGCCCTCTGGAATGGCCCATATATCACATTGAAATTTAAAATCTCTTAAATACTCCAAAAAACCTTCAGAAAATATTCCTCTTTCCCTTAAAAAGCTTATGTCTTCTTCAGTAAAACTCAAAGTATTTATATACTCTATAAATTGTTCTAATCCAGCAATTATTACATATCCCCCATCATCAGGAATTTTTCTAAAAAACATATCAAAATATGCTATTCTATCCTTCATGCCCTTCTTTAGATATCCATTACCCATAGTCAATTGGTAAAAATCCGTTAACATGCTTAAATTTCTCTTTATATTTACACAACCATCTACTCTAGTATTCATATGTTAACAAGCTTCCTTTCCTTAGTTCTCCTATTAACCCTTATTAAATCAAAGACTTATAACTAAAAATAAATATATTATTCTTAGTTATTTCTTAATTCTTGGATTATTATACTAAGGACTATTCTAACAAATTCTTAGTTATATTAACCTAAAGCATTACCCATCTTTTAGTAATGCTTTAATCTTGTCCATACTAAAGTCTTCCTCTACTATTTTATAATACCTTCTTTTTTGGTCATTATAGTTTACTATAATCTCTTTTTCATTAATCCAAGCTATATCAATTCTTATTGGACCTGTTGACCCATCTTCTTTATATGAGCCTATAATTGTCATAAAATATTCCGCTCCATAATCACTACTTCTATTTTCCTTCATTTTCACAGTCTTCATATAATCTATAAATTTCATTGTCTTTTCTTCTTTATATATATTCCATGATTCAGATGAATCAATTCCTCCTTTTAAAGAAAAAAAGGTGACACTAGTACAATTATTCATGTTATACCTATTTATAATAAACTCTTCAAAAGTTCCCTGTTTAGGATAAATGACATATATTATCCCTATTGCTACTATGACTAACATTCCTATAAATATCTTTCTTTTCATTTCTCCTCCTATATAAAAATATTGATATGTTCTAAATACTTATTTTACCTCTGCATAGATAAATTTAGATGTAATTCATATTTGCTATATAAATTGTTCATACACACCTTAATTCCATCCATTATATTCCTATATTGAGAATAATTATACGCTATGCCATACTTATATTCAATATAATTTATAATGTAATACAAACACATTTATTTACTAGCAATACAAATAAAATAACAATTTAAAAAATTAAGCTACCTTCTTAAACCACCCTTATCTAAAATCCATTACTTAATGGTACTTTCTATTTTTTTTCATTGAAATATTATTATAGTATAAGAATATAAATTTGAGGAGATGTATATATGAGAGTTGGAGTATTAATGGGTGGAATTTCCTTTGAGCGAGAAATATCCCTTTTATCTGGAAAAGAAATAATTAAAAACCTAAATAGAGATAAATATGAAGTAATTCCTATGATTATAAACTCTAAAAACGAAGTTATAGATAAAATTCACGACTTAGATTTTGCTTTTTTAGCCTTTCATGGGGAATTTGGAGAAGATGGTGCTATTCAAAGTATTTTGGAAAGTGTAGGAATTCCATACTCCGGAAGTAATCCTTTGACTAGTGCCCTTTGCATGAATAAAAAACAATGTAAGCGAATTCTTAAAGCTGAGGGTATTCCTATAGCAAAGGGAATTAATCTATACAAACATGAAGGTGTAAATTTAAAAGAGATAGAAGAATTAAAATACCCTATGATAGTTAAACCTAACAGCGGTGGTTCAAGTATTGGAATTTCTTTAGTTTATAGCAGAGAAGAACTTAGGAATGCTATTTTAGAAGGATTTAAGTATGGTGATGAAATAATTATAGAAGAATATATAAATGGTAGCGAGTACACCGTTCCCCTATTGAATGGAGACACACTACCTATCCTATCTATAATCCATAAAGGAACTTTCTTTGATTATGAATCTAAGTACAATGATACAGATACCTTAGAGGAAGTAGCTATTCTTTCAGAATTCCTTGAAAATGAAATCAATGAAATATCTAAGAAATGTTATAGAATCTTTGATTGTAAAGCCTACGCAAGAGTAGATATAATGGTGAGTAATGATAAACCCTATGTAATAGAACTAAACACTTTACCTGGTATGACTAAAAATTCTCTATTCCCCAAAAGTGCAAAAGCTGCTAACATGGAATATTCAACTTTACTAGATAAGATTATTGAATTTTCATTAATATAATAATATACGAGGTGAGTAATTGCCTCACCTCGTATATTACATCTTTTAATAAGGCAATTCTTAAATTAATCCCCTACTCCAAAATCTGTATTTTCAAATAACACTTCAATTTTACTAACATCCTTAAGGAAATTATATTCCTTTTCAAACCAACCTATTAATTCTTCATCTCTCTTAACATCCGTAGTATTTTCTGTAAATATATTTATTGTTACATAATCAAAATGACTTAATGCTATATCACTATCTCTTTTAATCATTTCTTTACTTTGCCCTTTTATTCCTACCATTAAGCATACTGAACTAAAATACGTTCTAACTTCATTATAGTCTTTAAACCTAGCATTTTTATTTAACACTAAATTTCTAAAATTGTTATCAAAACTTTCAACTCCAATTTTAAAAATAATTTCAATTCCAAAGAAATCTCTCATTTCTTGTAATCTACTTCTATAGCACCAATGGCTTTCTAAGAACATCTTTTTTATATGCTTTTCTCTTACTATTTTTCTAATACTTTCCAAGGTTTCAATAGGTAACTCAAAGCAACTTCCTGAATTAATCACTTCTAAGGTACCATATGTTCCTTTTACTTCCTTTAACACCTTTTTATTTATATCATTGATTTCTGAAGAGTTTGTTGAATTATCCTCTATATAATCACAAAATGTACACTTCCCCCAAACACAGGGAAAAGCCTTTAGTAATACTATTTCTCTTTTATTTTTCCCTGTTATTATATTATATCTATCCATACTATTCATCCCCAACAATATTGCTTTTAATATCTAATGGTAACATTTTAATAATTGTAAAAACTAATCCAAAGCTCACAGCTTTATCTAATAAATCTGTAAAAATCTGAGTAGAAAAAACTGCTGTAATAATACTAATTCCAGAGTTTTTAAGTATTGCAACTAAAATACTTGAACCTGAGGAAGTTACACCTTGAAAAACAAAGGAAGCAATAACTGCTGCTGTTGCTGATCCTAAAACTGTAACTAGTAATATCCTTAAAATCAACTTTAAAACTCCAACCTTCTTACCTCTAAATAACATTCCTGTACCTATACCCACTACTAATTGTACTGGTAAAAAATAAAATGAAATAGGATCAAAGGTTATACCATTAATAATTGATGATAATCCTCCAACCACAGCTCCACTTACTGGTCCAAATACTATTGAAACTAAAATAGTTCCTATAGTATCAATGTAAATTGGAAGTTTTAATGATAATGCTATAAATCCTCCTACTAAGTTTATAGCTACGGCTAAACCCATAAAAATAATTCTCTTATTCTTTTTACTATTCATATTTCTAACCTTCCTCCTCTTAATTTAGTCCATATTTAGAATTATTTAAAACTGCTATTATATCTTCTTTATGCTTTGGAAAAATTCTTGTTAGAAACATTTCCATAAAACCTTTTGAATTTACTTCTGTTAACACTAGACAATTTGGTTTTTCTCTATAAAAATCCCCTTCATCCACCAGTGTCATTCCTATAGCTTTTCCCTCTGTAACTATATCTACAAAATATTCCTTTCCAGAGCATAATTCAGGATCAATAAAATATGCTACTGCTAGTGGATCATTAATTACACATCCTAAGGTTCTTTCTTGGTTCCAATGAAAGTCCACATAAAATTTAGTTATCTTTACAATTAACTCTCCAAGAGGTTCATTAAACTGCCTTATCATCTCAATATAATTGGGAGTTAAAACACATTTTCTAGTAACATCTAATCCCACCATAGTAATCTTCCTTTTTAATTCCTTAAAGACTTTTTCTACACCATGAGGGTCAACCCAGAAATTAAACTCTGCTACTTGAGAGCAATTCCCAAAGCTCTTAAAAGCTCCTCCCATAAGAACTAACTCCTTCATCTTTCTTGTAACTTCACAATCTTTTTCTAAAGCTTTTGCTATATTAGTTAAAGGACCCAATGCGATAATTGTGATATCCTCTGATTTTAACTCATCTAGAATAAAATTTACGGCACCTTCTTTATAGGTTACCTCCTCTACCCTTGGTAAGAAACTTTCTCCAAGTCCATCACTTCCATGGGTATCCTCTGCAGTAATTAATTTTCTTTCCATAGGTTCGCATTCCCCAAGATATACTGGTATATCTAACCTATTTAGTTCTTTAAGTATCTTTAATGCATTTTCTGCCCCTTTTTTTCCATGAACATTCCCTGATACTATAGTTATACCCTTCACTTCTAGCTCCTTTGATTTTAGTGCAAGAATTATAGCCAATGAATCATCAATTCCTGGATCACAATCTATTATTACTTTTCTCTTGTCCATCTTTTCTCTTCCTTTCTTAATGAAAACATAAAAAAATGCCTTGAGCTCCATCCCAAGGCATAAAAAATACAACCTAAAAAAGGTCGCACTAAGGGTATAGCACGACCATATAAGTCTTATTCCCTAGTTTTTTATAGAGGGATGGTTACGAACCTCTCCCACAGAATTCTGTGGATTTTTTATTAAATTCTTAATTTAACATATCATATTTTATACTTCATATCAACTGCTTATCTATAATTATGTATATTCTTATTTAAAGAGCATAACCACTAATCCTTGAACTATACCTATTGCAGCTCCTAAGATAAAGCCCAAAACTTCAATATGTTTTAATTCCTTTTTAGCTACATTTATAATAATTCTTTCAAGTTCTTGTAAATCCAACTCATTTATTTTTTCTTCAACCATTTCTTTAATATCTACTTTATCTTTGATATGATTAACAGCTTCACTTTCCATTTCCTTTAAAGCCTCATCAACTTCTTCCTCTATAATGTTATTAATTGGCCCTTGAACCATGATCCTAAAGGGTGTTGGCACAAAATCCATCTTTCCTGCCACTAAATTTCTTATTTTATTTTTAACTAACTGACTAAATATAATTTTATCCTCTTCTGTGATTGCATTATTTATTATATCGTCAATTGATAATAACTCCTTTGCCACCACTTCTCCAATATTTTGTGCTATTTCATTTTTTCTCTTTGGAATTAATCCTACTATCTCTAAATTTATTAATGGGATTTTAATTGGATTAATTGGTCTAAACATAAGCTTTATAGCTAATATGTTTGTTACCCATCCAATAACCCCTCCTACTACTGCTAATAAAAATACAATAACTAAACTATTCATGATGTCCTCCTAAGTATTTCAAAATTTCTATTAATATTCTACAACAATTATTCTTGTTTTTCTATTGAAACTAACTTATTTTTCTAATAAACTATTTTTAAGTGATTCTTTTGTTTGGTTTTGTAAAGATAACCAATGCAAACTTGAATCTTTTTTACTTTGTATTCTTATGATAACTTTTATAAGAATACAATTAATAAAAAAATAGGTGGTGTTAAATATGATATTTTCTACTCTAATTATAAATAAGGATGAACCTATTTATATGCAACTAGAGACACATATCATTAATGGAATAAAAAAGGGTGAATTAAAAAAAGATAGTAAACTACCTTCCACAAGAGAAGCAAGTAAGCTTTTAAACATAAGTAGAAATTCTGTCATTGCTGCCTATGAAGAACTGGAAAGCAAAGGAATAATAACTACTAAGAGGGGTGTTGGTACCTTTATTTTAATGGAGACTGAAAACACCTGTGAAGAATATAATATTAATTTTATGAATATGATTAACAATTATGCTGATACCCTTAGAAATCTTGATATTATTAAAAGTGAACTTACCTATAAAAACAATATGATTTCCTTTAAATCTATTGCCCCTGAACCTAGTCTCTTTAATATGGATGACTTTAAAAGAGCTCTCTTAGATGCTTGGACTTATGAGGAAGAAAACCTATTAAACTATGGATATGCTAAGGGATATGCCCCTTTAATCCAATATTTTCTTCAGTATATGGAGGAAAAAAGAGTTAATACTGAAGGTAGAGATATATTAATCACTAACGGTTTTACTGAAGCCTTTGATATTATTATAGGTTCTTTAACTAAAAAAGGAGATATAATCCTTTGTGAAGAACCTACCCATAATACAGCATTAAAAATTATGAAATCCCATGAAATTGAAGTTATCCAGGTAAAAATGAATGAAGAAGGTATGGATTTAGAAGATTTACAAATGAAGCTTGAAAAGTATAATCCTAAATTTGGATATATAATCCCTTCTTATAATAATCCTACAGGTATTGTAACCAAAACCAAACGAAGAAAAGAAATTTATAATCTTTTTAGACAGTACTCTGTACCTATAATTGAAGATGGATTTAATGAAGAGCTTCTATACTCTAGCTCTCCCATCGATCCCATAGCATCATTAAGTGGCACGGGTAATAGTATAATCTATATTGGCAGTCTTTCTAAAATACTCTTTCCAGGCCTTAGAATTGGATGGATTTTAGCAAGTAAAGATTTAATTGATGTTTTAGAAAGTGTAAAAAGAGGTAGAACCATTCACTCTTCTTTCCTTGATCAAGCTTCCTTTTACTATTACTTAAAAAGTGGAGCCTTTAGTAGGTATGTAAAAAATGTAAGAAAATATTATAGAGATAAGTATAATCTGGTTATGGAAATGATAAATGAATACATCCCTTATGAATATGTTACTGGAGAAGGTGGCCTTCATATATTTATTAAGCTTAAAAATAATATAGATGCAAGACAACTTCTAGATATATGTTATAAGGATAATGTGCTATTTATGCCTGGTGATATCTTTTATATAAATAGTGGCAAAGGCAAGAACTGCTTTAGAATAGGCTTTGGTAGAGTAAGTGATGAAGATATCAAAGTAGGAATAAAAATAATTAGTGATAATATAAAAAAGCTAAGTAAACCACCTTATCAATAAATCCTGTACTAACTGGTTCTTGTGATTTAATGTAATTATACTAAAATAATAGTATAAGGTAAGTTTCACTTGATATAACGAAGTAAATTCTTAATGAATATAACTAAAATAGCTTACTAGAAATAATGAAAGAAATTACGAGGTGTAACAATGGAAAAAATAATGAGACCTGTATGGGCTGAGATAAATTTAGATACAATAGCCACTAACACAAAAAATATAAAAAAATTAGTTGGAGATAAAGAGCTCATTGCTATCGTAAAAGCAGATTGCTATGGACATGGAGCTGTAGATGTTGTTCCTACCCTTTTAGAAAATGGCGCCTCTAGACTCGCTGTAGCAATGCTGACAGAAGCCATAGAGCTTAGAGAAAATAATATTAATGCTCCTATAGTAATTTTAGGATATACTCCTTTATACTTAGGCGAAGAGCTAATAAATTATGATATTGAGCAAACAGTATATGATTTAGATTATGCAAAGGAACTATCTAAAATAGCCTTAAGCCTTAATAAAAAAGCTAAAATCCATATTGCCATAGATACTGGTATGGGTAGAATAGGATTTCTCCCTGGTGATGATACCGTTAAAACTATAAATGAAGTTTATAACTTAGAAGGTTTAGAAGTGATTGGAATATATTCTCACTTCTCCACCTCTGATGAAAAAGACAAATCCTATGCCAATGAACAACTTTTTAAATTAAAAAAGGTTATGAAGGATTTAAAAGCTCTTGGAATTGAAATTCCGTTAAAACATATTTCTAATAGTGGAGCAATTATAGATATGCCTAAAACTTATTTAAATGGCGTGAGACCAGGCATTATACTTTATGGTTATTACCCTTCTAAAGAAGTTTCTAAGGATAACCTTTCAGTAAAACCAGCTCTAACTTTGAAAGCAAAGGTAGCCCATGTAAAAGAATTGCATAAGGATATGTATATAAGTTATGGTAAAACCTTTAAAACTAATAAAAAAACTATTGTAGCTACACTACCAATAGGCTATGGAGATGGTTATCCTAGATCATTAAGTGAAAATGCTAAGGTAATTGTTAATGGTAAATTTGCTAGTATTCTAGGTAGAATTTGTATGGATCAGTGTATGATTGATGTAACAGACATAGAAAATGTAAAAACTGGTGATGAAGTTATTATTTTAGGTGGAGAGGGAGACTTAAAATTTAACGCTGATGATATGGCAGAAGCCTTAGGCACAATAAACTACGAAATTCTTTGCAGAATTAAATCCAGAATTCCTAGAGTATATATTAAGAATAAAGAAGTATTTAAAGTTAGAAATACCATATAATGAAAAAAGTCTTGTCATTTCTAAATGACAAGACTTTTTTCATAGGTAATATATATCATGGACATTTAGTCCTTATAATTTACATATATAACATTAAAACATTTTTACCATTCTATATAAATATTGAGAAAAATACTTTTCTTCCTTTTCAAATTTATAATCTAAGTTTTCATAGAACTTTCTTACTTTCTCATCCTTAGCTAGCAGTGAACAACCTTTATATCCTTTTTCTTTAGCTATCTTTTCTGCTAACTTCATTAGTTCTTTTCCTATTCCAAGACCTCTAACTTTTTTAGTAGTTGCTAAGTTTGCTATATATAACTCTCTATCTCCACCCTCTTTTAAGTACATTCCTAAAATAAGGTCCTTTATAAATTTTACTTTTCCTTTAATTCCTTTTATCATATGAAGTAATTCAAAACTAGTTTTTGTATCTAAATCAGATATTTCTTCACTGTTTAAAAGAATTATAGCTCCACAGGTCTTTCCATTTAGTTCTGCTACCTTTATATTCAAATATGAATATCTAGATTCCTGACTTAATACTAGCCATTGAATCCTATTTAAAATTTCCTCTTTAGTGCCCTGGCCCCAAATATGATCTGGTGTTTCCTCAGTATCATATATAAGACCAGCGATAATGGGGGCATCCACCTCCGTTGCATCTCTTAATGTTAAGTTTTTCATAATTATCCCTCTTTCATGAAATTTTTATTTAAACTTCTTAATTCTATTATATTATTATTAGAAAAATTAATTAAGGCTTTAAATCTGCAGTATTTAGTACTTTTATGCTATTATTGAATTCTTACTAATTTATACAATTATCCTATTAGTACTTATTAATGCCTACAATAAGTATTTTCTATAATATCTACTTCTCACTTCATTCTCTTAATTACAAAGTCTTTACTAGGATTAGTATGAGGGTATGTTTAAAAGCAAAAGTTATTTTATTACTGTATTTACTTTTTCAACTACTATGGTATAATATTTATGTATATATGTAATAATAAATATATTGAATATTATTATATTTAAAATAAATTAATGCAAAGAAAGAGGTTGAGTCGAATTGTGTAAAATGGTAGTTCTTGTAAGTGTTTTAGGTTAATAACGGGATAGCTGCGCCCTTTTTTACCTAAACATTTGAATAGAATTATCTTTTACAGGATAAGACTCTTTTTTCATACTCTAAATCATATATAATTTAAATTAGTATCACTATACTATTATTATTATAGCTAATATGTGATCTAATTATTTTCACTGATATGATTTAGGATATAATTTTCATTGCATTAATTTACATGAATTTTAAGGAAAGAGCAAAGCCTCTTTCCTTTTTTATTTTACGGAGGTATATAGACATGAGTATATTAAATATTGAAAATATAAGCTTTAGTTTTGGAGATAAAACTATTTTTAAAAACATGTCCCTTAGATTATTAAAGGGCGAACACGCTGGTCTTGTTGGAGTTAATGGTGCTGGTAAGACTACCCTATTTAACATTTTAACTGAAAGGTTAATCTGCGATGAAGGTACTTTTACTAAAGCTTCTTCCTGTAAGATTGGATATCTTAAACAAAATTCTGATATAAACGAAAATTTAACCATAAAAGAAGTCTTAAGGGAAGCCTATAGAAATCTTTATGAATTAGAAGAAAAGCTCTTATCCATAAGTAATAAATTAGCTACCGGAGATGTAGATGACTATGATAAATTAATCAATAAATTAGGTCATCTTCAAGATAGGCTGGATTCTAGTGAATTTTATAATATTGAAAAGCATATTGAAACTATGTGTAAAGGGCTTGGTATAACTGCCCTTGGTATGGATACTCCCTTTAAAAATTTAAGTGGAGGTCAGAAAACTAAGGTTATGCTAGCAAAACTACTTCTCGAAGCTCCTGATATATTACTTTTAGATGAGCCTACTAACTATTTAGATAAAGAGCATATAGAGTGGTTATCTAAATATCTACATGACTATAAAAATGCTTTTGTGGTCATATCCCACGACACTAGCTTTTTAAACAAAATTACAAATGTAATTTTCAATCTAGAGTTTTCCTCTATAAAAAGGTATATGGGAAATTATGATAACTTCTTAAAACTACAAGATGAGGAAAGAAAAAGATATATAGCTGAATATACTGCTCAACAAAAGGAAATTCAAAAGCTTCAGAACTTTATTGATAAAAATAAAGTTCGTGCTTCTACTGCAAAAATGGCTAAGGGTAGACAAAAGGCTCTTGATAAAATTGAAAAACTAGAAAAACCAAAAATAATTTCACCTAAACCTAGTTTTTCTTTTAATTTTAAAAGAACCTCTGCTTCCCTTGTGATGAAAAGCTCTAGTCTAACCATTGGCTACAGCTATCCACTTATTAAAAATCTTGATCTTACTTTAAAAAGAGGTGAAAAAATTGCTATTACAGGTTGCAATGGTATAGGTAAATCCACATTTTTAAAGACCATAATGGGAGTAATACCTCCAATAGATGGTGATATAAAACTTGGAGATTATCTGTACCCAGCTTACTTTGAGCAACAGGTTCATGGTTCAAACCATACTCCCCTTGAGGAAGTTTGGGATTCTTTCCCTAAAAAATCTCAGAGCGAAATAAGAGCAGCCCTTGGTCGTTGTGGTATTAAA
>NZ_DLNT01000004.1:0-4838 GCF_002477055.1 Clostridium sp. UBA7503 | reverse complement strand
AACTAACCATTTAGATGCTATTTCAAAGGCTGAACTTAAAAAAGCTCTTATTGACTTTAAGGGTACTCTCCTTTTAGTTTGCCATGAAGTTGATTTCTATAAAGATTTAGCAACTCAGGTTTGGAATATGGAAGAACTTTTAGTATAATAAATAAGGAGCAGCTATAAATTTATAGCTGCTCCTTATTTATATATCCTTATTCAGTTTTAGACTCTACTCTAATCCAAGATTCACAATAGCCTTTGCCACGCTCTTTTTCATAATACATTTCTAAATCATAACCTTCTAATTTATTATAAGTAGATGTGGGTAACCATTCAGCATGTGCTCTCTTATTTAAATCTTGAAAAGCAGTACTAACATCATCAATATCATATTCCTCTGAAGTAAAAATCGCCCATGTAGCTGATGGAATCTCTACTATTTTATAACCTGTGGTATCACTTTTATCACTCTTTAAAGAGCATATCATATATGGAAAAGTAGTTCCACCTGTTTTCCTATAATCACATATTGCATTTACTGGACATAACTCCTCTTGATTATTTAAATTCCTTGTAGATTTAGCTAATTTATCACATTCCCCATTATTTAATACTTCATCCCAAAACTTTGGTATCTCCCTTAAATTTTCATCATAATTTGTGTCAAATATTCTTTCAATGCCATAAACTTGAAAAGCATCTCTTTTCTCGATCCTATACTTCATTTCACTTACTCCTTTAATAGAAATTTGAAAGGATATACGTGGATATGCTTTTAGACCAATCCCCTTATTTCTTGCTGATGTAGGAGTAATACCATGCAAATTCTGAAATGCACGGGTAAACGCCTCTGGTGATTCATACCCATATTTTAGTGCAATATCAATAACCTTCATAGAGCTATTTTGCAGTTCAAAAGCTGCCATAGTCATTCTTCTACGTCTAACATACTCAACCATTGAAATATCAGTAATAAAAGAAAACATCCTTTGAAAGTGATGTACTGAATATCCAATTTCATTAGCCACTTTTTCATAATCAATTCTATTAGTTATATTACTTTCCATATATTCAATGGCTCTATTCATTTTGTCTAAAAGTTCCATATCTATCCCCCCTTTAATAAAAGTATATCAAGTTACAACACATTGAGCCTTGCAGTTCTTGTCCTCTTCTGCAAGGTTATTTAGTTTAAATTATATATTATACTAGAATATATTTCTATATTATTATTTCACTCATAAAAATTAATTTATATACAAAAACAAAGGCATTAACTAAATATATAAAGTCAATACCTTTATTTTTATTGATACATTTATATTTTAAGGATAAATATATTAGGGGTAAATTAGGGGTATATATATTATCCTAAAAACATTTCTAAATCTTCATCTACAGTTCCTATGCCTGCAATCCCAAAAGTCTCTACTAATACTTTTGCTACATTGGGTGATAAGAATCCCGGAAGTGTTGGTCCTAGATGAATATTTTTTACACCTAAATAAAGTAATGCTAGAAGTACTATTACAGCCTTTTGTTCATACCATGCTATGTTATAAGCTATAGGAAGTTCATTTACATCATTTAGTTCAAATATTTCTTTTAATTTTAAAGCTATTACAGCTAATGAGTAAGAATCATTGCATTGTCCTGCATCTAAAACCCTGGGAATTCCACCTATATCACCAAGATTTAATTTATTATAACGATATTTTGCACATCCCGCAGTTAATATTACCGTATCTTTTGGTAATTTTTCTGCAAATTCTGTATAATAATTTCTTGATTTCATTCTTCCATCACAACCAGCCATAACAAAGAACTTCCTAATAGCACCAGATTTAACAGCTTCCACTACCTTATCTGCTAAAGCAAATACTTGTGCATGAGCAAAACCTCCTACAATTTTGCCCTTCTCGATTTCTTTAGGAGATGGTAATTTTTTAGCATGTTCTATAATCTCACTGAAATCTTTACTTTTGCCATCTTCTCTATCTTTAATATATTTAAATCCTGGATATCCAGTAGCACCTGTAGTATAAACTCTATCTGCATAACTTTCCTTTGGTGGTACTATACAATTTGTTGTAAACAGTATTGGCCCATTAAAAGGTTCAAATTCTTCATTTTGTTTCCACCAAGCATTACCATAGTTACCTACAAAATTAGAATGTTTCTTAAAGAATGGATAATAGTGAGCTGGTAACATTTCACCATGAGTATAAACATCTACACCTGTATCTTTTGTTTGTTCTAAAAGCTCTTCTAAATCCTTTAAATCATGTCCTGATATCAATATAGCAGGGTTATTTCTAACTCCTATATTTACTTCAGTAATTTCTGGATTTCCATAAACACCTGTATTGGCAGCATCTAGCATTGCCATAGTATCCACACCAAACTTACCTGTTTCTAAAGTAAGGGAAACTAGTTCATCTGCACTTAATGTATTATCTAATGTAGCTACTAATGCCTTTACCATAAAATCATAAACTTCTTCATTTTCTTTTCCTAAATTTAATGCATGTTCAGCATATGCTGCCATACCTTTTACACCATAAATAATTAATTCTCTAAGAGAACGTACATCTTCATTTTCAGTAGATAATATTCCAACTTCAATAGCCTTTGATTTTTCTAAAAGCTCTAAATCACCTTCTACTACAAAAGTAGCAGCATCATGTAATTCTCCTAAATTTATTCCTTTATCCAATAATTCTTTCTTAACTTCTTCTCTAAGTTCTATAGCTTTCTTTATTTTTTCAACAAATGCAAACTCATCAAAATTAGCATTTGTAATAGTCATAAATAATCCACTTACTATAAAGTGATTAGCTTTAGGAAATCTAATGCCTTTCTCTAATCCTTTTTGCTGAAAAATAGCCATTCCCTTCAATGCATAAATCATTAAATCTTGTAAGTTAGCAACCTTCTCTGTCTTTCCACATACACCTCTTATTGTACAGCCTGTACCTTTTGCAGTTTCTTGACATTGATAGCAAAACATACTCATCTAAAAACCTCCTTTAAAATTTTGGTTTAATTGGTTTTTTTATCTATATTAATATAATATGTAATTATATGCTTAATTTCGGTATCTCAGGATACCATTATCGTAAATTTTCGAAAATTATGATTATTTATTTTTAATCTATAATCACAATATGGATATATAAAAAGAGACTTTCTGAAAATAGAATTTTCTATTTTCAGAAAGCCTCTTTTGAATAACTCTTTATCCTAGACATTCCTTTAACTTTTTTAAATCAATTATTCTAAAGGAGCTTCTGTGAAAATCTATAATTCCTTCTTCCTTCATATTTATTAGTTCTCTTGAAAGGGAAGGTCTAGATACAAGTATATATTCAGCTAATTCATTTCTCTTTAAAGGTATATCAAAGGCAAGACTGTTATTAATACTATATTGCTGAATCAAGTATGTGCTAATCTTCTTCCTTATACTCTTTAATGAAAGAATTTCTACCTTTTCATTTAAGCTAAGAGCCTTTTTAGCTACTATTTGTAACATGTTCTGTATTAGATTTTTATGTCCCTGACACGCTTTATTGCATACTCCGACAATCTTATCTGGGTGTAAAAATAGGATAGTACAATCAGTATAAGCCTCTACAGTTGAAAGCCATCCATCCTTAGAAAAAGCATCTATTTCTCCAAATAAATCTCCTCTTTTCACTCTTGACATCATAACTCTATCACCATCTAAAGTTTCCTTACTAACACTTACTTCACCCTCTAAAACTACTCCTATCCCAGTTAATTTATCTTTTTCAATAGTTATTATATCTCTTTTTTTATAGGTTTTTATGCTAGACTTTAAACAGCTTAATACACTTTTAAGTTTTTCTTTTTCAATATCTTTAAATAATTCAATGGTCATTAACTGATTAATCCATTTTTCATCCATAAGCCTTCACCATTCCTTATTAATCTTTTATTTCTTCATTTTATAGTATAATATCACATTGCACTATAAATTGCTGTAATAAGTGTTACAAACAAAGATTATTTCCTCATATGCTTAACAATTTTAAAATATAAGTGTATTAGTTTACCTAAGATTATTTAACTTGTTAATAGCTAAATTAATCATCTTTTCATGGTCAAAAGCTAATAAGTCTGTATTTTCCATTGAAGGTTTTATATATGCTCCCATGCTTCTACCACTTCCTTTTTTAACACTCTTCTCTAATACTAAATATTCTATTTTTATTTCCTCATTATAAAAAATTAATCTGTAGTTACTTTCCTCCTGACTAGAGCTCAAAATATTTTTTTCAACTCTAAACCAAGCCACTTCTGCTGCATCATCTCCAGCCTTAGGTTTTAATTTATCATAATCTACTAATGCAACATATGAAACACTTATAATCCTATCCCGTGGATCTCTTCCTACGTCTCCAAAGGTATATAATTGCTCTAGATAAACATCATCCACATTGGTTTCTTCCTTCAATTCCCTAAGAGCTGCCGCATCTATATCTTCATCCATATTCACAAACCCTCCAGGAATTGCCCACTTATCTATACAAGGATGATCTTTTCTCTTCACTAACAAGATTTGTAGCTGACTTCTTTCTTCATCCAACTTTTTCTCAGTAAATATTAAAGTATCTACTGTCACTGCAGGCTTCTTATATTTCTCAGAATCATATCTTTCCAAAAATCTTTCCAAGGTCTCACCTCTAGAATTTACTTTTTGTATTTGAGTTGTCATAATTAATTTTTAGGCTCATTGCCTAAAAGTCACCTCCTTCAATTGTTTAGTTTCCTTAACATAAAGATATTCTTTTAGCTTCTTACCACTATGAATTAGTGCTAGTATACTTTTA
>NZ_DLNT01000011.1:0-74960 GCF_002477055.1 Clostridium sp. UBA7503 | reverse complement strand
TATAAAAATATCCCTATATAATTATTTATATAGGGATATTTTTATATAGGGAAAATGATAAATATGTAAATAGTCCATACATAAAATCCTATGAAATTAGTGAATAATATTAAATATATTAAACATAGGAAAGATAGGAGAAGTGATTATGGAGATAAAGTTAAAGTTCTTAGGAGCTACTAAGTGTGTTACAGGGTCAAGTCATTTACTTACTGTTAATGATAAAAAAATACTTTTAGATTGCGGTTTATTTCAAAGTAATGATTTAAAGTCCTATAGGAATGATATATTGAATGTGGATCCTAAGGAAGTCGATTATATTGTATTATCTCATAGTCATGTGGATCATAGTGGTAGGATACCACTTTTGTTTAAGTTGGGATTTCAAGGGAAGGTAATTTGTACTGAGCCTACTAAGGAATTATGTGGGTATTTACTTAAGGATGCTGCTAGAATTCAACAGGAGGAAACTTACTCTGAAAATCTTTCTAGACACGGTAAGGGTGTAAAAGCTTTAAGTCCTTTATACGATGAAGACGATGTGGAGCTAGCTCTAAAAAATTTTTATACCTACGGATATAATGAAGAAATTCTATTGGAAGAGGATATAAAAGTTACTTTTAGGGATGCAGGTCATATATTAGGTTCTGCAATATGTGAAATTTTAATCAAAAATTGTGGTGAAAGTTGGATTAAATTGATATATACTGGAGATATAGGAAATATTAATAGAGATATTTTAAATAATCCAGAAAAGGAACTCCAGGGAGATTTTTTAATCCTTGAAAGTACTTATGGAGATAAGATGCATGAAGAAAAAGATAATTATGCAAAACTCCTAGAAATTGTAAAGGATATCATGGAGGGTAACGGAAATTTAATAATTCCTTGTTTTTCTTTAGGAAGAACCCAGGAGATTATATACATGCTAAATAGTTTTATAGAAAGTGGACAGGTGCAGGGCTGTAATGTATATATAGATAGTCCTTTGGCAGCAGGAATTACCAAAATATTTAGAAAGTATGAAGAATACTTTGATAAGAAGGCTAAGGCTCTTATAGAAAAAGGTGATGATCCGATGAACTTTAAAGGACTGCATTTTGTTGAAAATAGTGATGATGAAAAGAAGGTTTATGAAGTTAAATCAAAATCTATAATTATTGTAGCAGGAGGAGTTTATGATGGGGGAAGAATAGCTAACCATTTAAGAAATAATCTTCCTAGACCAGAGTGTGGCGTATTAATTACCTCCTATCAAGGGAATCAGAGCATTGGGAGTAAATTATTAAAAGGAAATAAAAGAATTAAACTCAAAGGAGAAAATATTGAAGTTAAAGGAAAAGTTTATTATATGGATGGATTATCAGGTCATGCAGATAAGGCAGGATTATATAATTGGGTAAGTAGTATGAAGGAAAAACCTAGGAAAATATTCCTAGTTCATGGTGAAGGAAAAAATATTGAATCCTTCACTAACAATTTAAAAAGTAAAAATTATTCAGTGGTTATACCGGATTTTTTGGATGAATTTACCTTAGAAATTAATTAAAAACTTAACAAAGTGTGTTAATTTTTAGGGTTGAATTTTAATAAAATTAAGGTATAATTTAAATGTAAGGTCATGTTAAACATTACCAAACCTATAGTTTGGCATTAATGTGTCTTAGAGAAATAGCTAAATATAAGTGAATTCATGATAGCATTTTCACAAATAAAAAATAAGATTATGAGTTTGCTAATAAAATATTTATAGAAGAAAGAGGGTTGCTTACAATGAGAAAAATGAAAACTATGGACGGTAACACCGCCGCAGCTCACGTAGCCTATGCATATACTGATGTAGCAGCTATATACCCAATTACACCTTCATCACCAATGGCTGAACACTGTGATGAGTGGGCAGCACAAGGCAGAGAAAATGTATTTGGACAAAAGCTAAAGATAATGGAAATGCAATCAGAGGCAGGTGCAGCTGGAGCAGTTCACGGTTCACTACAAGCGGGTGCATTAACAACTACTTTCACAGCATCTCAAGGATTATTACTTATGGTTCCAAACATGTACAAGATAGCTGGAGAATTACTTCCAGGTGTTTTACATGTAAGTGCTAGAGCATTAGCAGCACAAGCTTTATCAATATTTGGAGATCATCAAGACGTTATGGCTACAAGACAAACAGGTTTTGCTTTACTTGCTACAAATAGCGTTCAAGAAGTTATGGACCTTGCTCCAGTAGCTCACTTAGCATCTATTGAAGGTAGAGTTCCATTCTTACATTTCTTCGATGGATTTAGAACATCACATGAAATACAAAAAATTCAAACTTGGGACTATGAAACTCTAGGAAAATTCTTAAATAGGGATGCAGTAGATGCATATAGAGCAAGTGCTTTAAACCCAGAGAATCCTGTAACTAGAGGAACAGCTCAAAACCCTGATATATACTTTCAAGCAAGAGAAGCTTCAAACCCATTCTACAATGCGATTCCAGGAGTTGTAGAAAAATATATGGAAATGATTAACAAAGAAATTGGTACTGATTACCATTTATTCAACTACTATGGAGCACCAGATGCAGAGAGAGTAATTGTTGCAATGGGATCAGTATGTGATGTTGCTGAGGAAACAGTTGATTACTTAACAGCTCAGGGAGAAAAAGTTGGACTAGTTAAGGTTCACTTATATAGACCATTCTCATTAGAACACTTCTTTAAACATATGCCAGCAACAGTTAAAAAGATTGCTGTATTAGATAGAACAAAAGAGCCAGGATCTGCTGGAGAGCCATTATATCAAGATGTTAGAAATGCATTCTATGATAGAGCTGAAAGACCAGTTATTATTGGTGGAAGATATGGATTAGGTTCAAAAGATACTACTCCATCTCAAATAGTTACTGTATTCGATCACTTAAAAGAAGAAGAACTTAAAAATGGATTCACTATAGGAATAGTTGATGACGTTACAAATACATCGCTAAATATTACAAGAACTATAGCTACTACACCAGTAGGAACTGTTGAGTGTAAATTCTGGGGGTTAGGATCTGACGGAACAGTTGGAGCTAACAAAAGTGCTATAAAAATCATAGGAGACCATACAGACATGTATGCTCAAGCATACTTTGCTTATGACTCTAAAAAATCTGGTGGAGTAACAATGTCTCACTTAAGATTTGGTAAAGAAGAGATTAAATCTCCATACCTAATCAACCAAGCTAACTACATTGGATGTCATAACCAATCTTATGTTAATAGCTATGATGTATTAGCTGGAATTAAAGATGGTGGTACATTCCTATTAAACTGTATTTGGGATGAAAAAGATTTAGAAGAACATTTACCAGCATCAATGAAGAGATATATTGCTGAACATAACATAAACTTCTACACAATAAATGCTGTAAAAGTGGCTCAAGAAATTGGTCTTGGCGGAAGAATTAATATGATTTGTCAAGCTGCCTTCTTCAAGCTAGCTGAAATTATTCCGGTGGACGAAGCTATTAAATACCTTAAAGATGCAGTTCAAACATCTTATGGTAAAAAAGGTGAAAAAGTTGTTAAAATGAACAACGATGCTATAGATGCTGGAGTTAATGCTATAGTTAAAGTTAATGTTCCAGAAGCTTGGAAAAATGCAGAAGATAAAAATGAATGTAAGAAGGAAACTCCTGACTTCATTAAAAACATTGTTGAAGTTATGAATAGACAAGAAGGAGACAAACTTCCTGTAAGTGCTTTTGAAGGAAGAGAAGATGGTACTTTTGACCATGGAACAGCTGCTTATGAAAAGAGAGAAATAGCTGTTAATGTACCAGAGTGGATTCCAGAAAACTGTATCCAATGTAACCAATGTTCTTATGTATGTCCACATGCTACAATAAGACCATCTATTGGAACAGAAGAAGATTTTGCTAATGCACCAGCAGCTATTAAGCTTGCAGATGCCAAAGGTGGACAACTTAAAGGTTTAAAATTCACAATGTCTGTAGCTGTTCAAGATTGTACAGGTTGTGGAAACTGTGCACAAGTTTGCCCAGCTAAACAAAAAGCTTTAGTTATGAAACCTCTTGATACTCAGAAAGATCAAATAGAGCCTTGGAATTTCACAGTTAAAATGAAAAAAACTGAAAATCCATTAGGCGTTGCTTCTGTTAAAGGTAGCCAATTTGAGACTCCACTTCTAGAGTTCTCAGGTGCTTGTGCAGGTTGCGGAGAAACTCCATATGCGAAACTTATAACTCAATTATTTGGAGACAGAATGATGATAGCTAATGCTACAGGATGTTCTTCAATTTGGGGAGGAAGTGCTCCTTCAACTCCATATACTAAGAATCAAGAAGGTAAAGGACCAGCTTGGGCTAACTCATTATTTGAAGATAATGCTGAATTTGGTTTAGGTATGTTCTTAGGTGCTAATCACCAAAGAGAAAAACTTGCTGACTTAGTAAAGAAAGCAGTATCAACAAATTGTAATGAAGAGTTAAAAGCTGCTTTAAATGAATGGTTAGAGAATAAAGATAATGCAGAATCTTCAAAAGCTGCTACTAAGAAAGTACTTCCATTAATAGAAGCAAACAAAAATTGCTGCGAAACAATGGCAGAGTTATATAAATTTAAAGACTTCTTCGTTAAGAGATCTCAATGGATCTTTGGTGGAGACGGTTGGGCATACGACATTGGATATGGCGGTGTTGACCACGTTCTAGCCTCAGGAGAAGATGTAAATGTATTTGTATTTGATACAGAAGTTTACTCTAATACTGGTGGACAATCTTCAAAAGCTACTCCAACTGCAGCAATTGCTAAATTTGCAGCTTCAGGTAAGAGAACTAAGAAGAAAGACCTTGGAATGATGGCAATGAGCTATGGCTATGTATATGTTGCTCAAATAGCTATGGGAGCTGACCAAGCTCAAACTCTTAAAGCTATAAGAGAAGCAGAGGCATATCCAGGTCCATCTTTAATCATAGCTTATGCTCCATGTATTAACCATGGAATTAAGACTGGAATGGGTAATACTCAATTAGAATCTAAAAAAGCTGTAGCTTGCGGATATTGGGGATTATATAGATTCAATCCAGCTCTTAAAGAAGAAGGTAAGAATCCATTTAGTTTAGATTCTAAAGAGCCAACTGAATCTTTCAGAGACTTCTTATTAAACGAAGTAAGATATGCATCACTTCAAAAAATGTTCCCAGAAGTAGCTGAGGAATTATTTGTTAAGACTGAACAAGATGCAAAAGAAAGATTAGAATCTTATAAAAAACTTGCAGCTCAACAATAGTTTTAAATAATTTAAGGGTTGCCTCCATTTTGGGGCAGCCCTTTTCTTTATGTAAAATTAGGATAATTGTTGTATGAAAATAAAAATTTTGTATTAAAATATTATAAAACACTTCTAAAATATGAAGATTAAGGGTACAATGAAGAGGAGTATTATTTAAGGAGGCTATTAATATGGGAAATAACTGTTGTGGAAATAATGAAGATAAAAAAGAAACAGGATGCTGCGGAGGACATGAGCAAGAAAGTCATGAATGCTGCTGTGGAGGACATGACCATGAACATGATCACGAAGAATGTGGTTGTGGTTGCGGAGAGCACGAAGCAATGTTCGTTGAGTTAGAAGATGAAGACGGAAATGTAACTCAATGTGAAATAGTTGATGGATTTTTATTTGAAGAAAATGAATATGCCTTAGTACAAAATCCAGATGATGGTTCAATATACTTATTTAAAGTAGTTGGTGATGATGAAGTAGGAGAACTTGTTGTACCAGAAGATGCAGAGTATGATGCAGCAAAAGCATATTACGAAGAATTACTTGCAAATGAAAATAGTGAAAACTAATTAAACTTCTAAAAGCCGCTATTTATATAGCGGCTTTTATGCTATGTTGTCCATATTTTCCTATGGAAATAACATACTAAGGAGGAGATGGAATGAATGATCAAGGGTTAAGAATAACATGAAAGTAGGTCAATTTCACATGGAAAAACTAGCTATATTTGATATTGATTATACATTAACTAAAAAAGAGACTTCTATAGAACTATATAAATATATGCTTAAGAAGGATAGGAAGTTACTTAGGTATTTACCATCACATATAATAACTGGTATTTTTTATGGTCTGAAGGTTTATAATGCTGGAAGAACTAAGGAGAATTTTTTAAGATTTTTATCAGGAATCAGTGAGGAAGACTTAAAGAAACTAGTGAAAAGTTTTTATAAGGAAAAGATAGAGAGCATATTGTATGAAGATGCAATTAAAGCTATTAAGGACTTTAAGGAAAAGGGTTATAAGATATATTTAATTTCTGCCTCGCCTGAGTTTTATGTTAATGAATTTTATAGTATAGAAGAAGTAGATAAGGTTATTGGAACTAAGTTTCATATTGATGAAGGAAAATTTTCTCCTAAAATTTTAGGAGAAAATTGCAAAGGTGAAGCTAAAGTGAAAAGATTAATGGAGGAGCTAAAAAAAGACAATATAGAAGTGGATTTTAAAAACTCCTATATGTTTTCTGATTCTCTTTCGGATTTACCTCTTTTAAAGTTAGTAGGTAAGGGATATTTAATAAATTATAAGAAGAATCATGAATTAGAGATTTTAAGGTGGCGATAATTATGGAGAATTGTATAAATGATTACTTTATAAAGAATGATGAAGCTTATGAAAGGGAGGAATTTCAAGATATATATGTGGTGGAAGATAAGTGCATATATGAGGTTATAAGGGTTATAGATGGAGCTCCTCTATTTTTAGATGAACATTTAGCTAGACTTGAAAATTCTTTAAAGTTAGAAAAAAAAGAAGAACTTATATCTATGAATAAGATTAAGGAATACATAGGAAAATTAATAACTCTAAATAGAGTTGAAAGTGGTAATTTAAAGCTTGTAATAAATAAGGATAATCTATTTATATTTTTTATAAAGCATTCTTATCCAACTAAGGATATGTATAGTAGTGGAGTAAAGACTATTCTTTATTTTGGAGAAAGACATAATCCTAATGCCAAGGTTATAGATAATTCCTTTAGGGGAAAAGTTAATGAAAAAATAGATGCTAGTGGCAGTTATGAAGCTATTTTAGTAAATAGTAAAGGGTATATTACGGAGGGAAGCAAGTCTAATATATTTATGATAAAAGGTGATGAAATAATTACAGCCCCAGTAGAAGGGGTACTTCCAGGAATAACTAGAAGCGAGATAATAAAAGCTTGTGAAGAACTAGGGTTAAAGGTAAGAGAAGAAAATATTTATTATGAACATATAAAAAATTTAGATGGATTATTTATATCAGGAACTTCTCCTAAAGTGCTACCTATAAATGAAGTTGAAGGTATTATAAAATATGATAAAATTTATCAAAGAATTTATGATATAAAAGATAAGTTTGAAGAATTAATTACAATAAACTTGAAGAATTATAAAACAAGTAAATAGTAAAGTATGTCAAAAACAATACGATAATATATTATAGTATTGTTTTTGTATTTTAGAAGGAAATGATCTGTATTATGTATTAGGGGTGATAATGTGGAAAATAAGACATTAAGGGGAACTGGAAAAGTACTTGATGGCAAACTGATTATTACTGATGAAGAAAATATTTCTGAAGGTCCTTGGATTGTAAAGGGCAAGGATGTTAGTTTATTTGTAGATGAACAAGAAGTAAAAGGTAGAGCTAGAGTTAGCTCTGAAAGTAAGATAGATATAATTTTTAATGAATCTAAGGCAATAAGGGAATTGAATATAAATATTAGTGAAGATAAAATGATAGCTAGTATATCAATAAACTATAGTCCGGAAGTAATTTATACTTTAGAAGATACACCAGAAGCACCTATGATTACCTTAAATGCAAAGGTAAAAGAAGAGAAGTTTCCACCTAAATATACAAGGGATGAATTATTAAAAGAACTTAAAGATAAGAACATAGTTTATGGGATTGACAATAAGATGTTAGATGACATAAAAAATATGGACAAGATAGAAAATGTTGTAGTTGCTAGGGGAAAGGAACCGATTGAACCTATAGATGATGTATTAGAAGTATATTTTGATACTAGTACCCATAAAGGATTTAAAAGTGACCAAAGTGGTAATGTAGATTTTAAATCTATAGGTAGTATAACAAGTGTGAAGAAAGATGATATCCTTGCAAAACGTACTGTGGGAAAAGAAGGTACCATAGGTATTAACTTATTTTCACAGCCTATTCAACCAAAGAAAAGAAAAGTTAAGGACATGATGGTGAAATCAGGATGTAAATTTAAGGATAAGGATACTATAGTGTCCACAATGGAGGGAAAACCTCAAATAAAGGGATGTATTTTTCAAGTTAATAATGTTCATGAGGTTCTTAGTGATGTAGATATAACTACAGGAGATATTAATTTTATAGGCGATGTAATTATTAATGCTGATGTTAAAGAAGGTATGAAGGTTAAATCAGGAAATGCCATAATTATAAAGGGAAATGCAGTAAGATGTAGTCTTTGGTCAGAGGGAGATATGCAAATCATTGGTAGTGCAATTTCATCTACAATAAAGATTAGAAGTGAGTTCTCTGAGTTTAAAGGATATTTAGAAGAGTTATCGGCTATAGTGGATAGTTTTCATAGCTTGTATAAGGCTGTAAAAGCTGTTAAAGAAAGTGGAGATATAAAGAGGAATATAAGAGATTGTGATATTATAGGCCTTGTTATAAAGAGTAAATTTCCTTTAATAACTAAGATAATTAATAAAGTATTAAATACAATGGTTGAAATTAATGATAATAACAATGAATTATTTAGAGTATTAAAGATTAAATATGCTAATAAGAACTACATGTTAATAAGTGGTGTAGAAGAACTAATTAAGGTTAAGACTTTAGCAGAAGAGAAAATAAAGGCCATAGAAGCTATGAAAGATATTAATTCAGATGCTACAATAGGGTACATTCAAGATTGTACAGTATTTTGCTCTGGTAATTTGACAATAAATGGTAAAGGTGTTTATAAATCCAATGTTTATGCAGAAAAGGGTATATACTTTACAGGAGAAGGTCAATGCGAGCTTCGAGGTGGAAAAGTTAAGGCGGAAAATGAAATTAAGGCTAAGATAGTAGGTTCACATTCAGGGGTTATGACTGAGGTAGTAGTAGGTAAGGAAGGACATATTTATTGTGATGTAGCTTACCTAAATACTAAATTTATAGTTGGAAATATGGAAACTATAATGGATGAAACATGCAAAAATGTTCATGTATATATAGATAAAAATAGAGATTTAATTGTTGATAAGTTTAAAATTTAGGAGGGATAAAAGTGGCAGAGGAATTTAAATTACTTGTGTTTAGGCTAGGAGAGCAGTGCTTTGCAGCAGATATTAGAGAGGTAGAACGTATTCTAAACTATGAAGAGCCAACAAAAATTCCAGATTCACAAGATTTTTTACAGGGAGTTATAAATTATCAAGATGGAATATTACCAGTTATTAGTTTAGCTAAAAAATTTGGAATATATAATCTGGAAGATAAAGAAAAGGAGGGTTCCATAATCGTTGTTAGAAATGAAGATGGTGCAATGGGGGTTATAGTAGAAGCTGTTAATGAAGTTATATCTAGGAAAGTGGATGACTTAGAACCTACACCAGATATATCTTCTAATATATCTAAGAAATATGTTAAGGGCATAATAAAAGATAAAAATAAAAATACTATTATTTTACTTTTAAATTTAAATGAACTTCTTTCAAAGGATGAAAAGGAGAAAATAGAAAGGTAAGCTATGGAATACAAGGAGATAAAAGTAGGCATTGCAGATTATAAAATAGCCAAATGTCCAGATAGGCTTATGACAATTGGGCTAGGTTCTTGTATTGGTATTGCCATCATAGATAAAAAAAGCGGAATTGGAGGCCTTGCACATATTATGCTTCCAGACAGTGAAAAGTTTAATAAGATAGCAAATGAAATAAAGTTTGCTAATCTTGCAATACCTATTCTAATTAAACAAATGATAGAAAATGGTGCAAAAGAAAAGAATCTAAGAGCTAAGATTGCTGGTGGGGCATCTATGTTTAACTTTGCAGACAGCAAGGTTAATATGGATATAGGTGCTAGAAACAGCCTAGCAGTTAAGGATATATTAAAGGCTAGAAAAATACCTATAGATAGTGAAGAAATTGGAGGAACTAAAGGAAGAACAATAACCTTTGATACAGTAACAGGGGAGCTATATGTAAAAACTGTAGGAGAAGGTATTAAAATTATATAGAAATTAATGATTGGAGTGATTACATATGGTACAAAAGGTTTCAGTTATGGTTGTAGATGACTCCGCTTTAATGCGAAAGATGATATCGGATATGATAAATATGGAAGATGATATGGAAGTGATAGCCATTGCGAGAAATGGAGAAGATCTTTTAGAAAAGTTAAAAAAGCAGGTTCCAGATGTTATCACTTTAGATATCGAAATGCCAAAGATGAATGGGATAGAAGCTTTGAAGAAAGTAATGGAGTTAAAGATACCTACTAAAGTTATAATGATAAGTAGTTTAACACAGGATGGTGCCGAGGAAACTATGGAATGTTTAGAAAATGGAGCTATAGATTTTGTACCTAAACCATCGGGTTCAATTTCTTTAAACATTAATGGAGTTAGAGAAATTCTAGTTTCAAAAATAAGAGGTATCAGATTTGTAAGAAAGACTTCTTCCATTAGTAGCGCAAAAGGCGTTGACGTTAAAGAAGGTAAAATAAGAGAAATACATAGAGTTTCTCAAGTGTTAAAAGTAAGGGAAAGAGACTCAATACCTCCTAAAACTATAAGAAGTAAAGAAATAGGTAATAAAAAAATATCAGCAATTGTAATGGGGGCATCTACAGGTGGTCCTAAGGCATTATTTAATGTTATTACAAACCTTCCAGAAAAATTAGGAGTTCCTATATTAGTGGTTCAGCATATGCCAGAAGGTTTTACAAAGGCTTTTGCTGAAAGACTTGATAAATTTTCTAAGGTCAAGGTGGTGGAAGCCAGGGAAGGTATGTCCATAGAAAAGGATGTTGTATATATAGCACCTGGTGGTAAACATATGACGATAAGTAGAAACAAAACTATAACCTTAAATTTAGAACCTCCAATGTGGGGAGTAAGGCCGGCTGTAGACAAGCTGTTTATATCAGGAGCTAAGGTATATGGGGAGAATTTATTAGGTATTATCCTCACTGGTATGGGAAGAGATGGAGCTGATGGAATTATAGAAGTGAAAAAAACAGGTGGAGCCACTATATCAGAAGATGAGTCTACTTGTATAATATATGGAATGCCTAAAGCAGCTTACGACACTAATATGATAGACGAAGTTATTCCACTTTATGATATTAGTAAAAGAATAGCTAATATAGTACTGGGGGATGTGAAGAAATAATGGATTTTACAAAGTTTGAAAATTTCGTATTAAGAGAGTTTAATTTAGATTTGTCCGGTTATAAATCAGCTCAGTTACATAGAAGAATACTTACTATTATGTCTAGAGCTGGAGCTAAAGATTTAGATGAATATATGGTATTAATAAAAAAAGATAAGGTCATAAGGGAAAAGTTTTTGGATTATGTTACGATAAATGTAACAGAGTTCTATAGAAACCCACAAATATTTAGAGAACTTGAAAATTTTATAAAAAGTGAATTATCCTATAATAGACCACTAAAAATATGGAGTGCAGCTTGCTCTATTGGGGCAGAACCTTATTCTATTTCTATGATGTTAAAGGAGATGACTCCTAGTGTTAGGCATAAGATATTAGCCACTGATATAGATACTAACATCCTAATAAGGGCAAAAGCAGGAGAGTATGTAAGTGGAGATATTAAAAACATACCTAAAACCCAACTTCATAAGTATTTTAAACATGAGGGGGAAAAATTTATAATTAACCAGGAAGTAAAAGATCTAGTAACCTTTAAAAAACATGATCTTATATTAGATAGCTATGAAGGTGGCTTTGACATAATTGTATGTAGAAATGTGGTTATATATTTTACTAATGAAGTAAAAGAAAAAATTTATGAAAAGTTTTCTAAAGCATTAAATCCAGGAGGTTTATTATTTATAGGTGCTACAGAAAGTATATATGGATATAAGAATTTTGGTTTTGATAAACTTTCAACATTTATCTATAAGAAAATTTAAGGAGGGGTAACATGGACACTTCTCAATATCTATCTATGTTTTTAGAAGAGTCAAGTGACAATTTACAACTATTAAATGAATCATTACTTATATTAGAAAATGATTCGGAAGATATGGAAATATTAAATCAGATTTTCAGAGTTGCACATACCATTAAAGGAATGGCTGCTACTATGGGGTATACTAAAATGGCAGAACTTACCCATAAGATGGAGGATGTATTGTCTAAGTTTAGAGAGGGACAACTTAAAGTAACCCATGAAGTGGTAACAGTATTGTTTAATTGTTTAGATATTTTAGAATCCATGGTAGGAGATATTACTGATGGAGGTGATGGAGACTTAGAGATTAATAACATTGTAACTCAGCTAATAAAGATAGCAGAGGGAAATGAAAACATCCGAAAGGAAGAAAATTCATCACAGGTAATTCAGAATAAAGATAAAGAAGTGGCACAAGATATAATGGGCAGTGAGGATATTGTAGATTTAGGTCTTGATGAATATGATATTGATACCTTAAAGGAAGCTTTAAAGAATAATTTCAATACCTTCCATGTTCATGTTGGACTTGATGAAAAAACTATTTTAAAATCTGCTAGAGCATTTATTTTATTTCAGACTTTAGAGGAGAATGGAGAAATCCTAAAATCAAATCCAAAGCTGGAGGATTTAGAAAGTGAAAACTTTGATTTTGATATTGATTTAGTATTTGTAACAGAAACATCTCAGGACATAATAAGAAATTCTATTAATGGAATATCTGAAATAAGGCAAGTTGAGGTAAGAGATATAAGTGGGTTAGTTAATAATGGTAATATTATTAGAGATGCTAAAGGAGCTAATGAAATTGCTGCCACAAGTTTAGCTACTAGTAGTAAGGCTACAAATACTGCTGAAATTGCTAAAGAAAAAGAAAGTTCTAACAAAGTAGTAGAGTTAAAGGAATCAAAAAATAATCTTAAGGCAAAAACTGTAGAAAAAGCACCTAGTACCAAAGAAGAAAATAAAAAACAACCAGTAAAACACAAAAATAAAGGTGTTGGACAATCTGTTAGAGTTGATTTAGAAAGATTAGATAACTTTATGAATATGGTATCTGAGCTAGTAATCCATAGAACTAGATTAGAGCAAATAAGCGCTAATCATAAGATTGTGGAATTAAATGAAACCTTAGAAGAAGTAGCTAGGACTACTACTGATCTTCAAGATTTAGTTATGAAGATTAGAATGTTACCTTTAGATGTAGTGTTTAATAGGTTTCCAAGAATGATAAGAGATTTATCAATGGAACTAAATAAAGAGATTGATTTTGAAATTCAAGGACAGGATACAGAGCTTGATAGAACTGTAATCGAAGAGATAGGTGAACCTTTAATACACTTGCTTAGAAATGCTGCAGACCATGGAGTTGAGTCAGCAGAAAAAAGAATTAGTCAAGGTAAGCCAGCAGCAGGAAAGATAAAATTAATTGCCTATTCTGAAGGTACTAAGGCTGTTATAAAGGTAGAAGATGATGGTAATGGTATCAATGTGGAAAAGGTTAAGGCTAAGGCAGAGAAAATTGGTATTAATACTGAAGGGATGAACGATAATGATATAAAAAATCTTATTTTCTCTCAAGGGTTTAGTACTAATGAAGTAGTTACTGATATATCCGGAAGAGGAGTTGGAATGGATGTTGTAAAAACAAAAATTTCAAGCCTTGGAGGAACCGTAGATGTATTCAGTGAAGAAGGAAAAGGAACCTCTTTTATAATAAAGTTACCTTTAACTCTACAAATAATTCAATCCTTACTTGTTAAGATTGGAACAGAGACTATGGCTATATCTTTAGGATTTATAGATAGAGTTATGGAATATAATCCAGAGGAAATTAAAAGAACAAACAATAAAGAAATTGTGGTATATAATGATAAGGTGTTTAAATTAGTAAGAATTAATGATAAATTAGATATAGAAAGTAAGGATTATGGTAAAAAATACGTAATACTTGCAAAGGTTGGTGAAAATGAAGTTGCCTTAGTAGTTGATTCATTATTAGGACAAAAGGAAATAGTTATTAAAACCTTTGGAAATATACTAAAATCGACAAAAGAATATATTGGAGCTACCATATTAGGTGATGGATTAGTAACCTTAATTTTAGATGTAGCAGCACTTATTTAGGAGGAGAGCTATGGAGTTTACCGAGTTACAAATAGATGCATTGAGAGAGATAGGTAATATAGGTCTTGGAAATGCAGCTACAGCCATGGCGCAAATCTTGGGGAAAGAGATACAAATATCAGTTCCCAAGGTAAATGTTATTTCATTAGAGGATATTTTTGAAAGGGTAGATGAAGAAACTGTAGTTTATGCAGTAATTGCAAGAGTTCTTGGTGAAGCCCCAGGAAATATATTATTTATGTTTGATACAGCTACAATGATGAAGATTGCAGAAATGCTAGTTGGAAAGCAAGAGGGGGAAGAGTTAAATGAACTAGGTTATTCAGCCCTTGGAGAAATAGGTAACATAATATTTGCAACCTATATGAATGCCATAAGTCAAATGACTAATTTAAGGTTATTCCCATCGGTACCTGCAGTAGCAAAGGACATGCTTACAGCAGTACTTTCCACAACTTTCATTGAATCTGGTCAATTTAATGACTATGTATTAGATATAGAAACAGGATTTTCTCAGGAGAATGAAGACTTAAGAGGTGATTTTTATTTTATCCCAGCGCCAGGGTCTTTGGAAAGAATATTAGAATCATTAGGATTAAATTAACGGAGGTTATGTAGAAAATGGCAAGAGTATTAATAGTAGACGATGCGACTTTTATGAGAATGATGGTTAAGGATATTTTAGAGAAGAATGGATATGAAGTTATTGGAGAAGCTAATAACGGAATTAAGGCAGTGGAGATCTATAAAGCAGAAAAACCAGACATAGTAACCATGGATATTACAATGCCTGAGATGGATGGAATAGAAGCAGTTAAAGAAATTAAAGCTTTTGATCCAAGTGCGAAGATAGTTATGTGTAGTGCAATGGGACAACAAAGCATGGTTATGGATGCTATAAAAGCTGGAGCAAAGGATTTTATAGTTAAACCATTCCAAGCAGACAGGGTGCTTGAAGCTATAAAAAAAGTATTAGGATAATATGGGGGGGATTTTAGTGCAAGTTGTGGTTTTTACAATAGGTGACGAAGAATTCGCAGTAGAGACAAGCAAAGTTCAGGGAATAAACGGACTAATGAAAATCACAAAGGTTCCCAAATCGGAAAAATATATTAAGGGACTTATAAATCTAAGAGGAAGTATACTTTCCGTATTAGATATTAATCTTCTTTTAGGTATGAATGTAAGTGATGAAAACAATAATAACATTATAGTTTTAGAGGTAGATGGTGAGCAGGTTGGAATAACTGTAGACCATGTAGAAGAAGTTATGAATGTGGAAGAAGATATGATTAAAAGAGTTCATGAAGATAAAAATAAGCCTTTTATAAAGGGACTTATAAATCTTGAAAATAGAATATTAACTATGATTGATATTGATAAACTACTACAATAGACCCACTGGGTAGAAAGAGGTAGAATATGGCAGAAACCTTATCGCAAAGTGAAATAGATGCACTTTTATCTGCCTTGTCTTCTGGTGACTTAGAACCAAGTGACATTGAAAAAGATGAAGAAAATATTAAAATTAAAAATTATGATTTTAAAAGGCCACAAAAGTTTTCTAAGGATGTTATTAGAGCAGTAGAAGTTATCCATGATAATTACGCGAGGATAGTATCTAACTACTTAACAGCTCAGCTTAGAAGTAATGTTAAGGTGAAGATAGAAAGTGTAGAACAAATAACCTATGAAGAATTTATACATTCTATTCCAAGCACCACTGTGCTTAATTTATTTAGAATGCCTCCCCTTGATGGTCAAATAATATTAGAGACTAACGAGGAATTTGTCCTTAGAATATTTGATGTTCTAGCTGGAGGAAGTGGAGACAAAAAGCCTAAATTTAAGGAACTAACGGATATAGAAAAAAACATTATTAAGCATGTTAATCAGGAGATGATTTCTAAGTTAAAGTTAGCTTGGGAAGATGTAATGGAAGTAGAGCCAATTCTAGATAGTATAGAAACTAATCCAGCATTGAATCAAATTCTAGCTCCTAATGAGCCTGTAGCATTAGTAACTTTTAGTGTAGATATGTTTGATACAAGTTTACTTATAAATATATGTATTCCGTATCTAAGCATAGAAAAAGTTTTAGACAACTTGGTTATAAAAAATTGGTTCAGCACCACAGATAATGAACAAGGTGAAGAGGTAAAAGCAAATATAAACAAAACTATAAAAAATGTAGACGTAGCAATGAAGGCTGTCCTTGGAGAAACGAAGATTTCCGTAAATGATTTCTTGAATTTATTTACAGGAGACATTGTTACCCTAGATAGAAGTTATGATAGTACAGTGGATATTTATGTTGAAGATGAACTTCTATTTAAAGCTAAACCAGGATTAAAGGGTAAGAATAAGGCAGTTCAAATAATTGAATATATTGACAAGGGAGTTGAGAATGATGGATAATTCGTTTCTTTCACAAGAGGAAATAGATGCACTTCTAAATGGAGATGGTGGTTCTTCGGAAATTGAACCCGTTAATGAATCGACTGAGGAATTATCGGATTTAGAAAAGGATTTATTAGGTGAAGTAGGAAATATATCTATGGGTACAGCAGCTACAGCACTTTCAGCTGTAGTTGGTAAACCTGTAAACATTACAACTCCAACTATAACTCTTAGTACATTAGATAAGCTGAAAAAAAGCTTTAAAACACCTAATATAGTATTAGATGTTCAATTTGTCAGTGGAATAGTTGGGGGAAATTTATTTATAATAAATATTGAAGATTCAGCTGTTATAGCAAATTTAATGATGGGTGGAGATGGAGTTGTAGAGACACCAAGTGAACTTTCTGAATTAGAAATAAGTGCTGTTCAGGAGGCTATGAACCAAATGATAGGTTCGGCAGCGACTTCCATGGCAACTATGTTCAGTAGAGAGGTAAATATATCACCTCCTATATCTTCTGTTTGTGATGAAAATTCAGAGGAGATATCTACAGATATATCTGCAGACGAAGAAATAGTGAATGTTTCTTTTAGAATGACTATAGGTGATCTAGTAGATAGTAATATTGTTCAAATATTACCAATTGCTACAGCAAAGAAAATTGTAAGTATTATGATGGGAACTGAGGAAGGTGCACCAGTATCAGAATCTACAAAGGCATCAACTGAAGTGAAAGTTGTAGCTGAGCCTAAAGAAATTTCTATGAATAATGAAGTTGTAGCTAATGAAATAGCTTCAAAAGACATTAATAGAAATGAAAATAATTACAGTGTTCAAGGTCAAGGAATTGTAGAAAATCATGAAGAACCTGTTAACGTGAAGCAAGCATCCTTTGGACAACTAGAAGAAATTAGAGGTGCAGAAATGCCTAAAAATATAGACTTAATATTAGATGTTCCATTAGAATTATCAGTAGAGCTTGGTAGAACAAAGAAGAATATAAGAGATATTCTAGCTCTTACTAGAGGTTCTTTAATTGAATTAAACAAACTAGCAGAGGAACCAGTAGACATCTTTATCAACGGTAAAAGAATTGCCCATGGTGAAGTAGTTGTAGTAGATGAAAACTTTGGAGTTAAAATTACTGAAATTGCTAGTGGAGAGGATAGAGTAAAAAGTCTTTCTAAGTAAAGACTTTTTTTCTATTAATGAGGCAATAACAAGTTTGTAAAAAATTTACTAAAAAACCCTATAAACTTTAATTAAATAGGTTCGAGTATAAAGGTAGAGAGAAGTAGTTGGGAGTGAAAACATGAAAATTAATAATGGAAATATTCACGCTCTATATGTAAATAGCTATAAGACTAAAGAAAATGCTAAAGCCGAAAATTCTAAATCAAACAAGGATATGGTTAAGGATACTTGTCAGCTTTCAACTTTAGGAAAGAGCTTGAATAAATTAGCATTAGAAGAAGAAAGTGTTGGTATCAGTGATAAAGAAGTAGAAAAGATAAAAAGTAGAGTTTCTAAAGGAACCTATACTGTGGATTCGCAGGTTTTGGCTAAGGCTATGATGGCATATGGGAAAGGTGGACAATAGATGAAAAACCAGCTTAAAGGAATATTAGAAGAAGAGTTAAAGGCAATAAAGGCTCTTATAGATATTTTAGAAGCTCAACATGAACTATTGGTTCTTCAAGATGTGTTTAAATTAGAAGCTATAACTAAAGATATAGATGATTGTAGTAGAAACTTAGCAAGAGCTGAAGGTTTGAGAAGAAGCTTAACAGGTAAAGAATCTATTAAAAAAATAGTAGAAGAAGTAGATGAAAAGGAAATTACTCATATATATGATGAGATGGTTAAAGCTATTAACGCTTTAGTAATTCAAAAGGAAACTAATGAACTACTAATAAAACAAAGTCTTAGCTATACAAATTCTATGTTAGCTATGATAAGTCCTAAAAAAGAGCCGGTAGTTTATAATGGATATGGAAAAATAAAGAGATAAGGAGAAGGTTATGTCAGGATTATTTGCAACATTAAATACATCAAAGGGCGGTATGTTTGCTCAACAGCAATATATCAATGTAACTAGCCATAATATTTCAAATGCTAAGACACCAGGTTTTTCAAGACAACATATTGTACTTCAAACAGCAAGACCTCAAACCATAGCAGGGGGAGTAGGTCAAATTGGTACAGGTGTAACAGTTAGTTCTATTGAAAGAACAAGAAATCAGTTTCTTGACTATCAAATAAGAAAGGAAAGCTCTCTTCTTGGGAATTATGGTGTTAGACAAGATTACTTATCAGAAATTGAAGGTATCTTTAATGAACCTTCTGATACAGGAATGTCAGAACTTATGTCAGAATTTTTTGATGCTTGGCAAACTCTTTCTAAGAATCCAGAAAAGTCTGATGCTAGAACAGTAGTAGCTCAAAAGGCAAAAGCTTTAGCAGATGAATTAAATCATACTTATAAGAAGTTAAATGATACTAAGGATAATGCAGCTAAAGAAATACAGAGCAACCTTTTTGAAGTAAATACTATTCTTGATCAATTAAATTCTATAAATAAAGAAATAATAACTGTTACCATTGCGGGGAACAATCCTAATGACTTATTAGATAGCAGAGATTTACTTTTAGATGAGCTAAGTACAAAGTTTGGTATCGATACTAGAAATCAAATACTTAATGGAATTACTTGTAAACCAGAAGATAATGACTCTATGAATCTAATAAGAAATAAAGATTCTCAAGATATTAATAAATTAGGATTTGTAAATAAATTAACAAAAAATCCAGATGGAAGTTATGATATAGAATACTATAAAAATGGAGATATGACTTCAGATAAAAATAAGGTTACATTAACAGGAGTTACCCTTTCTGATGAGCAATATGAAAATTTAAATAATGGAAGAGTTCTTGTTACTGAAGAAGATGGAAATGTAAATCTTACAGGTGGAGCATTAAATAATGATCAAATATTTAATCCATCCTCAGGAAGAATAGGTGGACTTCAATCAATTCATGAAGATGCTGAAAGTTATATAGAACAGACTAATACTTTAGCAAAAACTTTAGCATTTGCAGTAAATGCAATTCATACAGAGGGTATTCCAGCAGGTGAACAGTATGCCTTCTTTGTTAATTCAGGAAATGACCCTCTTGATTATGATGGTATTACAGCGGGAAATATAGTGATGAATTCAGATATTCTAAAAAATGTTATGCTAATTCAGGCTGGAGCAAGTAAGGGTTCAGGTTCTACTGATGGAGATAGAGCGCTAGCATTGGCTAGCCTAAGAGACTTTGGTTTGAATATAGATAGTATTCAAAGTGGTAAAAAGAAAGATGGTTCAGTATATGACTATAAGGCTTTTGTAGAAGAACATCTAGGCATTACCGCTGAAGGTAATGTACCAAAGTTTAATACTATAGATGGAGGAGTTAAGGTAGAAGGCTTCTTTAAGAATACTATAAATAAACTGGGAGTTCAGTCAGAGGAAGCTACAAGAATTGTTAAAAATCAAAATACTTTATTAAAGGGGCTTCTTGAAAGAAGACTTTCAACTTCAGGAGTATCCTTAGACGAGGAAGCAATAAACCTTGTACAATTCCAGCATGCATTCCAAGCTAATGCAAAGGTAATAACAACGGTAGATCAACTCCTTGATGTAGTAATTGGTCTAGTTAGATAGAAATAGTAAAGATATAGAGGTGATAAAATGAGAATAACTCATGGTGTAATGGTTAGTGGCTTTTTAGGTGATATGAATACTAACTTAAATAGCTTAAACAAAATACAAAAGCAATTAAATACTGGTAAGGTATTTTCAAAACCTTCCGATGACCCTTTTAAAGTAGCAAGATCTATGCAGATGTATTCAGAAATAAATGCTAATAAGCAATATAACACTAATATAAAGGATACTATAAACTGGATGGATACCACAGACACGGCACTAAGCAATGGCACTAAGTGTCTTCAAAGAATAAGGGAACTTATGGTATCTTCTGGAAATGCTGCCTATGGTTCATCAGAACTTACTGCTATTAAAGAAGAGATAAATGAGAGAGTGGCAGAATTTGGACAAATCTTAAATACTAGCTTTGATGGAAAGTATATCTTTGGTGGTAAAGATGGAGATTTAAAACCGGTAGAAGTAAATCTAGATGGTGTAACAGGTGAAAATTCCATAAGTATATCAGGAGATGAAAATATTATAAATAAATCTCTAAAAGTAGAGATTTCTTCTGGGGTTACAGTGGATTACAATGTAAATGCGGTAGAAGTTTTAAAGTTTAAGGACAAAGCAGGTAATGATATTGAAGTTACGCAATTCTTTGATGACCTTCTAAATAACTTGAGTGATGTAAATGGTAAGTCAAAGGTTGTAGGAGAAAACTTGGATCAGATGGATAAGGTAATAGAAAATATGATTAGTATAAGTGCTAAGGTTGGTACTGTGCAAAATAGGATGGAAAGTGCTAAGGATCTGAATACAGCACAAAATGAAAACCTTACAGAAATACTATCTGGTAATGAAGATATAGATTTCATGGAAAAGAGTATGGAGATGGCTGTAGCAAGAACCATCTATGTAGCATCCCTACAAACTAGCTCCAAAGTCCTTCAGCCATCAATTCTGGACTTTTTATAAAGACTTGTAGGCTATGAAAATTTTTTTCCGTGCCAGATAAGTGCTTGAAGCAAATTTTACATTAAGAAACTCTAAGTCTACGCTTTTGTGAAATTACCTACCCTCACTATTCGCCATCCTGGCTCAGTGTTCGGCTCTTGCCGTCCGTGGCAAGAGTTACGGTAATTTTACAACGCTACTACTAAGAGTTTCTAAAATTAAAATTTTCATTGCTTCTGCGTTACTTATCCTTGTCACTACAAAGAATTTTTAAATAAAACAAAGTCATGTAAAAGTTGATAGTAGATAGGCAGTAATTAATAAAGATAGAGGTGTTATGATGACCGCAGAGAAAAAAGATAAGAATGTTATTACCTTTAATAATGGGTTGCCGGGGTTTGAGAGTTTAAAAACTTTTGTTCTTGAGGAGATAGAAGGGTCAGAGCCTTTTAAGACCCTTAAGTCTACAGAGGATGAGAATATTGGCTTTGTTACTATAGTTCCCTTTGATTTCAAATTGGATTATGAAGTTAAGTTAACGGAGGCTGTTATAAATTCTCTTAAGATAGAAGCTCCTGAAGATGTTTTGATTTTAAATACGGTTACTCTTAATAGTGATGTTAAGAAGATAACTACTAATTTAAAGGCTCCTATTATAATAAATTTGAAAAATAACCTAGGGTATCAAATGATTCTAGACAGGGAAAACTATAGCATTAAACATCCCTTAATAAAGGAGTGATAGTATGCTAGTGTTAACAAGAAAACCAGGTGAAGGAATTAAAATTGGAGACGATGTAGAGATAACTATAGTTAAAATTGACGATAACTCTGTTAAGGTATCTATCAATGCACCTAAGGAAGTTAAAATATTAAGAAGTGAACTTTATAAAGAAGTAGGAGAAGAAAACATCAATGCTTCTAAAATAAACATGGAGCTATTACCTAAAATAAAAAAATAATCTTATACATAACCCCCAAATAGTTAAATATTAACACTTTTAACTATATGACTATATAACTAGTTAAATAGTTACCTAGTTGTTGTCATAGTGCGGGGTTGAGAGGTTTATCCGATGACTACCAGCTCTAATACTCCATCTTATTTGAAGTGGGAGTAAAGAGCTGCTACGTCCCTGGATAAAGATTTCTAAGGCTTCATAGAAGCTAAGAACTCTGTTTATATATAAAAATCAGGGAAGATAATTAATATAATTTACAGAAACATTTATTATAAAATATTATAATTTGGGGGAATTAATATGGAAGTTAGTAGAGTTAATGTTGGAAGAACCATGGAAGGTGTAACTCCAGCAAGAGAAGTTCAACCTATATCACAAAATAATGCAACGACACAGGAAGCTATAGATAAAAATCAAAATTATAAATTAGAAGAGATTCATAAGGCAGTTGATAAACTTAATAAATTTATGGAAGACGAAGATATCCATGCAGAGTATGAGGTACATGATAAATTTAACCAAATAATGATAAAAATAATAGATAATAAAACAAAGGATGTATTACTTGAAGTACCACCAAAAAAAATTCTAGACATGGTTGCTAAAATGTGTGAAATGGTGGGGATACTTGTAGACAAAAAGGCCTAAACTGGAGGAGATAAAATGTATAATGCAGGTGCTAATGCATATAACGCATACAAAAATAATAGTGTAAATTATGCTTCTAAGGAGCAGTTACTTTTAATGCTTTTAGATGGAGCTGTAAAATTTGCTAAAATGGCTAGACAAGCTATCTTAGATAAAGACATTGTTAGAAGTCATGAAAATCTAGTAAAGACTCAGGATATATTCACAGAACTTATGATTACTTTAGATCAAAATGCTGGTGAGTGGGCTGTAAATATGTATAAAATATATGAGTTTATAAAAGAAAGACTTTTCCAGGCAAACATTAAAAAGGATGTAATAATTATAGATGAAGTTATGCCACTTATAGAAGAAGTAAGGGACACATGGCAAGAGGCATATGAAGCTTCAAAGGGAAAAAGGTAAGGAGGAATAAACATGAGAATTACAGGACTTGCTACAGGGATGGATATAGATCAAATAATTAAAGATACTATGAGTCCCTATAGAATTAAAATTCAGCAACAAAAACAACAAAAGGATATACTGGAGATAAAACAACAACTTTATAGGGATGTAATTAAGGAATCTAGAGAACTTTACAATAAGTATTTTGATGTTGCGAAAACAGATAGTTTGCTTTTTAGTAAGAACTGGTCAACAGTAAAATTTCAATCATCCAATGAAAATGTGTTAACCGTAACTGGTGGTAGTGATGTAAAACCAGGAAATTATACAGTAACAGGAAATACAGCCACAGCAGCTAAAGCAATAGTGACAGAGGGGCTAGATGTAGGTAATAGCATTGCGATAAATGGAAAAGAATTTACGCTACAAGGTGATACAGCAAAAGCAAGGGCTGAAAACTTAAATAAAGAATTAAAAGCAGCAGGAATAAATGTATCTGTTAGGTATAGTGATTTTGCAGGAACAGAAGCTGGAAATCAAAGTGGATTTATCTTTGAATCTACAGTTTTAGGTAAGGATAGCACCTTTACTATAGGTGGGACAAGTTCATCAGTAGGAACTATAGTAGGTGGGATAAATGCAACAGCTGCAACTGTAACTGGTTTTACAGTTCAAGATTTAAAAGATGCTAATGGTGAAATAAATATAAATGGTGAAATAGTAACTATTGATATTACACCTGAAAATGTTAATGATGATATAGAGAAATTATTACAGAGTAAATTGAAAGATAAAAAGTTAACTGCGGAAATTGATGACAGTGGCAATATTACTTTTAGTAGCACAGTATTAGGAAGTAAAGTTGAAGATCCTGATATCAAAATAAGTGGTAATACTGGGATTTTTACTAGCGGAATAGATGCTACTTATACTACTAATGTATTGGATAAAAATTTAATAGATGGTAAAACAATTTCAATTAATGGTAAAGCTTTTAAGGTTGATTTTTCACAAGCTCAATCTGGTAAAGAGGAAGAGTATTTAAATAATTTATTAAAAGAGCAAAATGTAACTGTAACAGCAGTAATAGGTGCCGATAATAACATTACATTAACCTCTAAGATAGCAGGTGAAGCTGGTAAAGTTGATACTGGCATATTAGACACATCTTCAGCTGGTATAAAAATGCCTTCACAAGGAATAGATGCTGAAATAGTAGTAAAAGATGATAAAGGTGGAGTGTATACTCATAGCGGTACTTCTAATACTGTTATTTTAGATGGAATGACTTTTAAATTCACAGGTGAAATACCAGCAGACGGTATAAGTGTAAATGGCAAAAATGATGTTACAGCAGTAAAAGACAAGGTTATCAACTTTATTAATGATTATAATAAGCTTATGGAACAGCTTAACACTTTAACAACAGAAAAAAGAAATAAGAATTATATGCCTTTGACAGACGAACAAAAGAAGGAATTGTCTGAAAGTGAAATAAAACTATGGGATGAAAAAGTTAAACAAGGACAACTATATAAAGATTCTGATGTATCAAGAATAGCAAATGCAATGAAGAGTGCCATGAGAGGCCTTGTGAGCGGTGTTGATGGAAACTTAGAGAAATTTGGCATTAAACCAGTGGCAGATTATCAAGGAAGTAAAAATGGAACTTTTACTATAGATGAGACAAAACTTACAGAAACTTTAGAAAATAATTCAGAAGAAATAATGAAATTTTTCACAAGTATTCCTCCTGAAGTGGAAGGAATGTCTGATCAAGAGAAATATAATAGAACAGGAGTTGCTCAAAGACTAAAATCCATACTTTATAATGAAACTGTTACTGTTTCTTCATCATTAATAAAAAAAGCTGGTATAGAGGGGTCGGCTTCTATAAGTAACAATGAGTTAACAAAATCCATAGGAAAATATGAAAGAAAAATGGAAGATATGGAGAAAGACTTTATAAGAAGAGAACAACAGTTATACTCAAAATGGGCAACAATTGAAAGTATGATGAATAAATTAAACTCTCAACAGAGCAATCTAATGTCTCAATTAGGGATGTCATAGACTATGGAGTTAAGAAATTTATTATTGGAATATAAAGATACTACTAAAGAGTTCATTGAAGCTATGGAAAAGAAAGAATATGAACTTCATGGAGAGGAACTTTTAAATAAAAGAGAAAATCTTTTAAATGAATTAAAAACTATGTCTTTTGATAAAAATAAACTTAAGGAAATTTCTAAGGAAATAGATTTAATAGCATTAGAAGATCAGGCTTTTAAATTGCTTAGTGATGAAAAAAATAAAATAAAAGAAGAAATTTTTAATTTGAAGAAAAATCGTAATGCTATTAAAACTTATGGTGTTAATTTTAAAAATATTAATTTTATTAATAAAGAAGTATAAAGTAAAACTTATAATCTTCGATAAAATTAATATAGGGATTGAAGAATATAAATTAAAAATATTTATAGAAAATATTTATAGAAAATATTAAAAAGGTATAAAGTTATATATAATCAATCCGATTAATAAATTATAAGGCTTAAGCAAAACTCTATATAGGGAAAACTATTACCTTAGGTAATATTTCTAAATAAAAAAATAGGACAAGGATGTCCGTTAAAATCAAGGAGGAATATAAAATGATAATTAATCACAACATGAACGCATTAAATGCACACAGAAACATGGCAATCAATAACAATGGTACAGGAAAATCTATGGAGAAATTATCTTCAGGCTTAAGAATAAACAGAGCTGGAGATGACGCTGCAGGACTTTCTATATCTGAAAAAATGAGAGGACAAATTAGAGGTTTAGAGCAAGCTTCTAGAAACTCAGCAGATGGTATATCAATGATTCAAACTGCAGAAGGTGCATTACAAGAAACTCAAGCTATTCTTCAAAGAATGAGAGAACTAGCTGTACAAGCATCAAACGATACTAACGTTACTGCTGATAGAACTGCTATCGGTGTAGAGTTAACTGAACTTGGTAAAGAAGTAACTAGAATCAAAGATAATACTCAATTCAACGAACAAAACATCTTAGATGGTTCAGCTAAAACTGTAAATATCCAAGTTGGTGCTAACAAAGGTCAAAAAATGGAATTGAAATTTGACACAGCAGGTATCGATTTAACAGCTATAAACACAGCTGTTGGAAGCTTAGCTGCAACTAATGTTGTAGATCATGCTACTGCTACAGCTTTAGTAGAAACAATTAATACTCAAATTACATCAGTATCAACTGGAAGATCAACATTAGGTGCTTACCAAAATAGATTAGAGCACACTATTAAAAACTTAGATAATGCTTCAGAAAACTTAACAGCAGCAGAATCAAGAGTTAGAGATGTTGATATGGCAAAAGAAATGATGAGCTTCTCTAAAAACAACATATTACAACAAGCTTCTCAAGCAATGCTTGCTCAAGCTAACCAACAACCACAAGGAGTTCTTCAATTATTAAGATAGTTGAAAAGCTTGTGGAGTTAATAAAAAGCCAGAATTTTCATTCTGGCTTTTTTATTTTACAAAAATACATGATTGTATGTAGTATTCAAGTTTCTAAAGTTTTTAGGGAAAATATCGATAATTAAGGGAGAAAAGATTTACGGAGGATAATAATAATGAATGTTTTAAAACCATTTTATTATGATGAGTTTAAATGTATAGGTACTCAATGTAAAGATAGTTGTTGTATAGGATGGAAAGTTTATATAGATAAAAAAAGTTATATGAATTATAAAAAAGTAAAAGGGAGATTTAGTAAAATACTAAACCGTGGGATAAGTAGAAATAGAAATAATGAAACTTATTTACACTATGGTGAAATGAACTTAAGAGATGAAAGATGTGAATTCTTAAATGATAAAAGTCTTTGTGATATATATATAAATTTAGGGGAAAAATATTTATGCAATACCTGTAAACAGTATCCTAGAATTATTCATAAGTTTGGTAATTTTTTTGAAAAAACATTGAATTTATCTTGTCCAGAGGTGACAAGAATATTTGTGGAGTCAAATGAAGCTTTTTCTTTTAACGTGGAAAATGAAGAGTTAAGTGATACAGAAAAACAATTTATTCAAGATATTAAATATAATAATGATTTATACAATTTATTATGGAAAGGCCGCGATTTATCTATTGAAGTTGCACAATTTAGAGAAATAGATATATGGAAGAGACTCGTATTTATAAAAATAATAGGAGAACAGCTTCAACAATTAATTAATGAATCGAAATATAATCAATTAGAAAATACCATTGAAGAGTTAAAAAATACAATAACAAGTCTTGAAGTTATAACTTCTTTAGATAATATAGAAAGGGTTAATACAGTAAAAATAGCATTTATTAATGTATTACTTCAAAGAAGAGTGAATATAGGAGAAAATAATATAGTATTTAATGAAATACTAAAAAACTTTAACCTAATATTTAAAGATAATGAAAAGGCTTCTTTAATATTAGAGAAAAAGGAAAATGAATTTAATATTTACTTTAAAGAATATGAGTATATTTTTGAAAATTATATTGTATATAGTTTGTATAATAACTATATAAAGGCTTTAGGTAGTAAAGATTTAAATAAAAACATATTAATATTAACATTAAGTTACAGTACAATAAAAATGTTATTGTTAGCAAAATGGATTAAAAATAATGGAGTATTGAATAAAGACGATATTATAGATGTATTATATTCATTTAGTAGGGTTACGGAGCATAATAATATTTTTATGGAATGCTTATATAAAGATTTAAAGAAAGAAGGCTATGATAGTTTAGCCTATTTAACTATATTAGTTAGATAAAGGTAAGCTATACAATAATATTAGGGAGATTCATTATGTTAAGTTTATGCATGATTGTGAAAAATGAAGAAAACAATTTAGAAAAATGTCTTAATAATATAGCTGAATATGTAGAAGATATAGTTATAGTAGATACAGGCTCTACAGATGATACTAAGAAAATTGCAAAGAAGTATACAAGTAAAGTATTTGATTTTAAATGGTGTAACGATTTTTCAAAAGCTAGAAACTTTTCAATTTCTAAGGCATCAAATGATTGGGTTTTAATTTTAGATGCAGATGAGGTTATATATAAATTTGATAAAGAAAAAGTTGAAAAATTTATTCAGATCAACAGTAAAGTTGTAGGTAGAATAAAGAGAATTAATCCCTTTGAAGATGGAAAAGAAATAAAAAGGTATATCGAAAGAGTAAATAGATTATTTAATAAGAAATACTTTCATTATCAAGGAACAATTCATGAACAGGTGGCATCAAAAGATGGAAGTCAATATAGTATGAAGTCTATTGATATAGAAGCTGATCATATTGGATATTTAAATGAGGTTATTGATGGGACAAATAAATTAGAGAGAAATATAAATTTGCTAATTAATGCTATAAAAAGCAATCCTAATGACCCCTACTTATACTATCAGATAGGTAAATCTTATTATAGAAAAAAAGATTATAGCAAAGCCTATGAGAGCTTTTCAAAATCAGTTGAGTTATGTACAGATTTTAGGTTCGAATACACTGAAGATTTGATAGAAAGCTATGGATATGCTTTGTTAAAATGTGAAAAGTATACAGAAGCAATGAAATTAGACGAGTATAAAAATTACTATGGAGATTCTCCTGATTACAATTTTATAATGGGATTAATATATATGAACAATGGAAAATTTCAAGAAGCTGTTGAGTATTTCGAGAAATGTATTGGGGAAAAGGAAGGCAAGATAGAAGGTATAAACTCATATCAACCTAATTACAATATAGGAGTTATTTATGAAACTCTAGGGTTTAAAGAAGAAGCACTTGGATTTTATCAGGGATGTGGAGAGTATTTACTTGCGAAGAAAAGGATTGAGAAAATGATAGATAAGAAAAAAGAGGGTATAGAAAATTCACAAATGGACTCTAAAAATATAAATGAAGTGAAAAATAATATTCAAAGGTGTATTGAAGATAATAATTTAGTAGAGGCAAAAAAGTTACTAGAAGAAGCTTTTAATGCTACCAATAAAGACATAGAGTTATATTCAATGAAGTCAGTAGTAGAAATTATGGAAAATAGATTAGAAGATGCAGAAAGGACATTAAAATATTCTTTAGAAATTAATTATAAAAATTTTGATATATTACATAACATGGGATATTTGTATGAAATCAAGGGTCAGAATCAATTAGCAGTAGATTTTTATACAAAAGCATTATTATTAAGTGAATCTGAGAAAATGGAACAGGAATTAAGAGGACATATAAATAGTATTAAAATTAATGCTTTTAAAACTAGTATTATAATATTGACATATAATAATTTAGATTATAACAAGATTTGTATCGAGAGTATAAGAAAGTATACTAAAAATAATAACTATGAAATCATAGTGGTAGACAATAATTCAAAAGATGGTACTGTAGAGTGGTTAAAAGAACAGAAAGATATAAAGGTTATTTATAATAAAGAAAATCTTGGATTTCCTAAAGGCTGTAATCAAGGAATAAATATAGCCAATGGAGAAGAAATTTTATTACTAAATAATGACACAATAGTTGCTCCAGGCTGGCTTGAAAACCTAAAGGAGTGTTTATATAGTTCGGAGTACATAGGGGCTGTTGGTCCTGTTACGAACTCTTGCCCTAACTATCAAAGTATACCAATTAGCTATGCTAGTGTAGAAGAGATGATTGAATTTGCTGAAAAGTATAATTACAGTGAACCTAAAAAATGGGAAGAAAGACTACGCTTGATTGGATACTGTATGTTAATTAAAAAGGAAGTTATAGATAAAGTAGGATTACTAGATGAAATATTTACTCCAGGAAATTTTGAGGATGATGATTATTCATTGAGAATGAGAAAAGCTGGATACAAGTTAATGCTTTGTAAAAATAGTTTTATTCATCATTTTGGAAGTGCGTCCTTTGAAAAAATATCTAAAGAGTTTAGCGAGTTGCTTATTAGAAATAGAAAAAAGTTTTTTGAAAAGTGGGGCTTTGATCCATATCATATTGTAGATATGGAGAAAGAGGCTGCAGATATTATTATAAGTGAAGCACAGTCAAATGCAAATATACTTCATATTGGATGTGCTGGAGGAGCTACATTATTAAAAATAAAGAGTGAGGTTCCAAGTTCTAATCTTTATGGAATAGAATGTTGTAAAGACGTTGTAGTCCATAATATTCATCAGAATAATATTAAATTCGGTGGTATTGAAAACTTTAAATCGTATGTAGAAAATTATTTTGACTATATTATTATAACAAAGTTTGATACTTATTTTAATAGTATAGAAGAATGTCTTTTAACTGCAAAAATGTATATAAAAGAAACTGGGTGTATTTTTATTTCTATCCCAATTAATTTTGAAGAAAATGTAAACTTGAAAAAACAACTAGAATATACTTTAAAGAAATTAAATTTTAATTTTAAAACAATAAAAGTAAACGGACAAAACTTACTAGTTTTAAATAAACAGATGTTGAGATTGAAGTCTAATTCCCCACTAGTAAGTGTCCTTATTCCAGCATATAATCGTCCAGAATATCTGAAGATCGCTTTAGAAAGTGTTTTAAATCAGACATATAGAAATATTGAAATTATAATATGTGATGATAGTACTACTGTGGATGTCGAAAATATGATTCAAGAATATTTAAAACAATATAGCAATATAAGATATTATAAAAATGAAAATAATCTTGGACAATTTAATAATGATATAAAATTATTTAATCTAGCTAAGGGAGAATATATTAATTATTTGATGGATGATGATTTGTTTGAAAGAACAAAGATTGAAAAAATGATGTATTATTACCTAAAAGATTTAAATAATGAAATAAAATTGGTTACATCATACAGGAAGCTAATTGATGATAATGGGCTACTACTAGAAGATCAAGATATTAATAAGTGTTTATTTGAAAATGATACCATTATAAATGGAACAGCACTAGGAGATTTTATGGTTAAACTTAATTATAACTGTATTGGTGAACCTACAACTGTTCTTTTTAGAAAAGCTGACTTAACTGAAGAGTTTGGAACTTTTGATGGTAGAAAATATGGGTGTAATGTAGATATTGCTACATGGCTAAATTTATTATCTACTGGTAAGGCAGTATATATTGCTGAACCATTAAGTTATTTTAGAATTCATAGTGGTCAGCAGTTGCAATCTATAAAAATGAAAGTATTGGGAACAATTGATTATGGACATGAAATAATTTCAGGATATAAAAAAGGATTTATACAGAAAAAAGGTGACCTTAAGAAAGCGATAAAATACTATTTAAGGTATGCTATAAAGGTATTTAAACAGTTAGAAGATATAAAAGTAAATCAAGAGGATTATAGAAACCTTATTGGAGTAACATATAGAATAGTAGAGATATTTAATAGATATAATACAAAGAAAGACTATATAAAATTAAAATTTTTATTAAGAAGAATTGAGTATTTTAATGATATAGATAATTCTATGAATATAATTGTAGGAGATATATTAAAAGGAAAGATAAATGAAATAGATATTATATTTGTTATTATAAAAGATATTATAAAAAAAGAAGATGTTGTTCAAATTGTTGCAGCAGCATTACTTAAAGTGGAATTATTTAATATTGCTATAGATTTATTTGGGGTTGCTTGTGATATAAACTTTTCAAATCCAAATAATTTATATAATTATGTACAAGCACTTACTATAGCCAATAAAAAAGAAGAAGCTTTGAAGTTTCTGAATCAGGTTAAAGAATACGAACCACTAGTTAAAGAATTAAAAATTCAAATAATGGAGGCCAAATAATGGATGAAAAAAAAATTTGCTTTATTACCTGTGTAACGGATTTAGAAATCTATAGTGAGAGTTTATTGTATATAAACAGTTTAAATGTACCACAAGGATATGAAATAGAAAGTATTAACATTACAGAGGTACAGTCTGTTGCAAAATCATATAACGAAGCAATGAAAATATCTGATGCTAAATACAAAGTATATTTACATGAAGATATATTTATAATAAATAATAATTTTATACAGGACATGCTAGATGTTTTTTTTAGTGATAATAATATTGGTTTAATTGGTATGATAGGAACAAAAATGTTATCAGGAAGTTGTAACTTTTATGAATCAGATATGATATATGGTAAAATATGCACAAATAAAACTGGTATTATGGAAGTAGATACATTTAATGAAGTAAAAAATAATTATGAGAAAGTTAGTACTATAGATGGATTGATAATGATAACTCAATATGATGTTCCTTGGAGAGAGGATATTTTTGACGGATGGTATTTTTATGATACTGCCCAAAGTGTAGAGTTTAGAAAAGCAGGATATAAAACAGTTATTCCATATTCAAAAGAGCCTTGGGTAATTCATGATTGTGGTATTGTAAATGTTAAGAATAAGTATGAGCATTATAAACAGTTATTTTTGGAGCAATATTCAAAAGATATTTTCCCTTTAGTAAGTATTCTTATACCTGCATATAATCAAACTAAGTATCTGAAAGAAGCATTAGAGAGTGCTATTAATCAAACGTATCCTAATATTGAAATAATTATAGGTGATGATAGCAGTACTGATGAAGTTGCTAAGTTTATAATTCCTTATCTAAAAAAGTATAAAAATATAACGTATTTTAAAAATGAACGGGAAGAAATAGATTATGGTTATATAAATCATATAAACTGCTTAAAAAGATGTAAAGGAGAATATGTTAATTTTTTAAATCATGATGATGTATTTCATAATAGAAAAATTGAGAAAATGATGATGTATCTTTTAGGTAATCCTACGATTACCTTGGTGACATCGGTACGTCAATTAATTGATGAAAATGGTAATGAAATGCTAGGAAATGGGCCATTCTTGAAACTATTTGAAAATGATACGATTCATAGTGGATATGAGTTTTGTAGATTAGTTATAAAAAATTTATTGAACTTTATAGGAGAACCAACAACAGTTTTATTTAGGAAGTGCTATATTGATGAAGTACAATTAAACTATTTTAATGGAGTACGTTTTAAAAACATAGGAGATGTTGCTAATTGGTTTACGCTATTACAGTATGGAGATATTGCGTATATATCTGAACCTTTAAGTTATTTTAGAATACATTCTAAACAGAACTCCCAAAAACCGGAAGTATATATTCAAGGAGTTATTGCATGGTATGAATTAATTAAGCATAGTTATGAGACTGGTATTATTACGAATTTAGAAGAATATAAAATAGTAATAAATAAGTGGCTAACAACATTTATACCGGTATTAAATAAGTTTGTTAAAGAAAAATATGTAGATGCAGATTATAAAAGTCAATTATCAAGTACCTATAGTGACGCTATTAAAGAAATAATCTATAAAGAGGTTGAACATTATTATAAATGTCCTGTTTGTAATAATAAAGTTGAAAGATTTTTGCCTTATCAGTATAAAAAACATAAATCAAGTTTCACAAGCAAGTTTAATTCTATAGGAAGCGATACTGACAATTTCTTATGTCCTATTTGCTATTGTCATGACAGAGAGAGACATCTTGTAAGATATTTTGATATACTGAATATATGGAACAGATTTATATTAAATAAGAATGTTCTTCATATTGCTCCAGAAAAGAATATACAACAAATTATACTTAATTTAGATACTAAAAGTTACGTATGCGGAGATTTATATCCTACTAATAACTTAGTAACAAAAATGGATATTACTAATATACAGATTAAGGAAGAAGAATTTGATTTTATTATTTGTAATCATGTTTTAGAGCACATTCCAAATGACTTAAAAGCGATGAAAGAATTGTATAGAGTTTTAAGAAAAGGAGGTTATGCAGTTTTACAAACACCGTATTCTCCTGAAATATATAAATCCTTTGAGGACAAAAATATAAATACAGATGAGCTTAGAAGCAAATTATATGGACAATCAGATCATATAAGGGTATATGGTCTTGATTTTTTTGAAAGATTGAAAAATGTTGGATTCTCTTTAGATATTATAAAAAATGATGAATTATTTACGAGAAATGAGTGTAAAATATATGGGGTTAATCATAGAGAAGATTTAATATTACTAAGTAAGTAATATTAAATAGAAGAGAAATTAGAAACACCAATATATATTTTTTAGTACAATAAAATTTTAGAAAGTTGTAGTTATAAACTATATTATCTAGTATTATTAACTAAAAACTAATTAATAGAAAATTTTATAAAGATAGAATTATTTGATTACATCTAATGAGATTTCGGTTTTGTGAAAAATGGAAGCGTGGTAATTATAAATCAATGCTTCCAATGAATATACTTTACATGAGGTTAGTTTTAGCTTTTATCATAGATAAAAGAATACTTAAAATTGAAAATACAGAGCTATATTAGGAGGAATGTATAAAATGAAAATATTAGTAACAGGTTTATGTACATTACATTGGGGGAGACTTGAGTATGGAAATATAGGTAATTATTATATAGTAGAGCCATTCTTTAGAGAACTTCATCGTGTATTTCCCGATGCGGAGATAGTTACAACATTTCAAATGACTAAAGAATTTTCTAAAAGAGAAAATGTAAAGTGTCTTCCAATGAATATTTACTATGAATGGTCGGATAATGATGTTAATAATGCTTTGAAAGATTACGCGATTTCTCAAATTTTTAGTGAAACAGGAGAGCTAGTAGATAGTACACCTTATATTGAACAAGTAATGTCTAGTGATATGGTTATCGATATTAGTGGAGAAATGTGGGGAGATAAAGCTGATGCGGTAGGAAAAGATAGGATGGTGGTTAATTTACTAAAAATACGTACTGCTCAATTATTAAATAAACATACAGTTCTATATGCAGTTTCTGCAGGACCATTTAATGATAAAAAAACAAATAAATTAGCAAAAACTGTTTTTGAAAACTTTGATTTAGTTACTATACGAGAACACGAAACAACTTTGAGGCTTAAAGATTTAGGATTTAATATTGATAAGGCACAAGAAATACCATGCCCATCATATTTATTTGAACCGTTTAGTGATAACGAAATGGTTCAAATATTGAAAAAAGAAAAAATTATAGGATATGAAAAACCAACAGTAGGTATGATTGTATGTGGATTTAATATCAGACCTCCTTATGATAAGTGGCCTCGTGAAGATGAAGAGTACTATGAATTTGCTATTGTTATTGAGCATATTGTAAATAATTTAGGAGCTAGAATTGTTCTCATGTCACATAGTAATGGCTTTGATTTGCCACCAAATTTTAAGTTTAAACATGGTAGAGACTATGATGTGGTAAAACAGCTACAACAAGTAGTTAAAAGTCGTGGTAAAGTAAAAAATATGGATGATGTTATATGTATAGAAAATGCTTATATTCCAGCTGAAACAAAATATATTATTGGAAAATTTGATATGCTTGTAACTGGTAGGGTACATGCTTCAGTTGCTGCAGTTTCACAATATATTCCAACTGTATTTGTTACATATGAAAAAGGAGAAAATAGTGGAAAAACTTTAGGATTTTCATTAATAGCGGGACTACAGGATTATGTAGCTAATCCTGTTGCACGAGATATGATAGATAAGGTTAATATGTGTTTTACTGATCGGAAATCAATTCAGTCTCATTTGAAAAAGCAAATACCAAAAGTAAAAGGCATGGCAATACAAGGATTTGATGTGTTAAAAACTTTAATTAATGATAAATAAAATGGATAATATTAAAGTTTTGCTTTTACTAAATTTATTATAAATAATAGCTTATAAAACAATTTTGTAAGAATAGAGAAAAGAGTGTTATAAATTGAAAATTGCAATAATGCAACCATATTTTTTCCCGTATTTGGGATACTTTAGTTTGATAAAGCAGACTGACAAATTCATTTTATTTGACAACGTTCAATTTATTAAACATGGGTGGATTGAAAGAAATAGAATATTAAAACCAAGCAATGGATGGCAATATGTGGCTATACCTTTAATTAAGCATAGTAGAAATACTAAAATCAAAGATATATTAATAAATAATGAAATTGATTGGAGAGATAAAATACTCCGCCAATTAGAGCATTATAAAAAACGAGCTCCTTTTTATAGTGAAACAGTTGATGTGATTAGAAAAGCTCTTGATATTGAAACACCAAGTATTGTGAAATTAAATGAGAATATTATAAAAAAAGTTTGTGAATATATAAATATAAATATAGATATTAGTGTTTTTTCTGAAACGGATTTAAAAATTGAAAAACCTAATGCTCCAGATGAGTGGGCTCTTAACATTTGTAAGACATTAGAAAATGTTGAAGAATATATGAATCCAGAAGGCGGATTAGAATTCTTTAATCGTGAAAAATATGAAAAAGAAGGAATTATGATAAGTTTTTTAAAGATTAATATTTCACAATATTCACAGAGGAGACAAGAATTTGAGGCTGGATTATCTATTATTGATGTTATGATGTTTAATGAACCAACAAAGATAAATAATATGTTGGATGATTATGAGTTATTATAGAGGAGATACATATGTCTATAGATATTAATAAAAGTTATAGTAAAAAATATGTAATTTTGCAAGTTAATAATATTATTGAAATACGTAAGGTGGTTCATGATTTTGATAAAGTATTTAAACCGTCGTTATCAGAAAGACTAATAGATTTAAATGAGTATGCAGAAAAGCTATATAAAAATGCTTTGGTTTTTGTTGCAATTAAAGAAAATGAATTCATTGGTTTTGTAGCTTTTTATGCCAATGATACAAATGATAATATAGCTTATTTAACACAGATAGGGGTAAATGAAAAATCACAAGATAGAAGTGTTGGTAAAAGTTTATTGGATTTATGTATTAAAATTTCAAAAAATAAAGGTATGACATATGTGAAATTAGAAGTTTTTAACTACAATATTAAAGGTATAAAATTTTATCAAAAACATGGATTTTATTTTTCAGGGAATGCCTCTTCACAATCAATATATATGATGAAGAAATTAAAATAGAGGTGTAAATAAATTATGAATAAACCAATTCTAGTAACTCAGTCCTCAATGCCATATTTTGAGGAGTACGTAGAAGAAATTAAGGATATATGGGAAAGCCATTGGCTGACTAATATGGGTATAAAACATAAACGATTAGAAGCTGCACTATTAAAATACTTAAATAATCAGAATATAACACTTTTTACCAATGGCCATTTAGCGTTAGAATGCGCAATATCTGCGTTAAACCTTACAGGAGAAGTTATTACGACCCCTTTTACATTTGCATCTACGACTCATGCAATAGTAAGAAATGGATTAGAACCAGTATTCTGTGATATAAATGATTATGACTATACTATAGATGTAAGCAAGTTAGAAGGTTTAATAACAGATAAAACTTCTGCTATTATTCCTGTTCATGTTTACGGGAATATTTGCAATGTGAAAGAAATTCAAAGGATAGCTAATAAGTATAACTTAAAGGTTATTTATGATGCTGCACATGCCTTTGGGATAACGGTGAATGAAGTTGGTGTTGCCAATTTTGGAGATGCCTCTGTGTTTAGCTTCCATGCTACAAAAGTATTTAATACTATTGAAGGTGGAGCAGTGACTTATAAGGATGAAAAGTTATCTAGAGTATTATATGATATAAAAAATTTTGGTATTACAGGATTAGAATCTGTTGAATATATTGGTGGAAATGCTAAAATGAATGAATTTCAAGCTGCTATGGGTATTTGTAACCTTCGACATATAGATGTGGAAATAGAAAAAAGAAGAAAAGTAGTAGAAAGGTACATAGAAAGATTAAGTGATGTTCATGGAATTAAGTTATGTAAGACTCAACTAGGAGTCAAAAAAAATTATGCGTATTTCCCAGTAGTATTTGATGGATATAAGCTAAATCGTGATGAAGTATTTGAAAAATTAAAAGTTAGAGGTATTTTCCCACGTAAATATTTTTATCCACTTACTAGCAGTTTTAAGTGTTATGAAGGAAGATTTGATGATGAAAAAACTCCTATTGCGAAATATATCTCAGATAGAATTTTATGTCTTCCTCTTTATTCTGATTTAGATTTACAAGATGTAGATAGAATTTGCGATATTATTTTGAATAATTAATTTAAAAACCTACTCATTATTTGTAAAGAATTGATAGAACATATTATAAAAACATAGATTATAAACATTTAAACTTTAATTGTGGAGGTACAATTATGAAAACTTATTTAGTTACTGGTGGAGCTGGTTTTATCGGTTCGAATTTCATTCATTATATATTAAAAAAATATAATGACATTAAGATAATATGTTTGGACAAGCTTACCTATGCTGGTAATCTTGAGAATTTAAAAAATGTAGAGAATAATGCTAATTATAGCTTTATACAAGGAGATATTTGTGATAAAGATCTTGTGGGAAGATTATTTGAGAACTATGATATAGATTATGTGGTAAATTTTGCTGCAGAATCTCATGTAGATAGAAGTATAACTGAGCCCGAAATATTTGTTCAAACTAATGTTTTAGGTACTTCAGTACTCTTAAATGCAGCTAAAAAATCTTGGGAAGTAAATGGTAAATTTAAAGAAGGTAAGAAATATCTTCAGGTTTCTACAGATGAGGTTTATGGTTCTTTAGGAGAAACAGGATTTTTTATGGAGACAACACCTCTTGACCCTCATAGCCCATATTCTTCAAGCAAGACTGGAGCAGATTTATTAGTAAAGGCTTATTATGATACATATAAAATGCCAATTAATATTACTCGTTGTTCAAATAATTATGGTGCATATCAGTTTCCAGAAAAGCTTATTCCTCTTATTATAAATAATTGTTTGAGTAAGAAGCCTCTTCCGGTGTATGGTGATGGACTTAATATCCGTGATTGGCTTTATGTAGAAGATCATTGTAAGGCTATCGATATGGTAAATAACAACGGGAAATTAGGTGAAGTTTATAATATCGGTGGTCATAATGAAAGAACTAATATACATATTATAAAGACAATAATATCCTACCTTCGTGAAAATGTAGATTCTACAATAGATGAAAGTTTAATCACTTACGTAACAGATAGAAAAGGTCACGATAAACGATATGGTATTGACCCAACTAAAATTAAAGAAGAGCTTGGGTGGTATCCTGAAACTAAATTTGAAGATGGAATTAAGATGACGATTAAGTGGTATATTGATAATAAAGAGTGGATGAATAGTATCACTTCTGGTGAATATCAAAGGTACTATAAAAAAATGTATGAAGATAAATAACAAAATTTAAAGGGGGTGTACTTAGTAATGAAGGGAATTATACTTGCCGGAGGTTCTGGCACAAGACTTTATCCTATGACAAAGGCTATTTCCAAGCAAATTATTCCTATATATGATAAACCAATGATTTATTATCCGCTTTCGGTTTTAATGCTTGCTGGCATTAAAGATATTCTTATAATATCCACACCAAGAGATATTGAAACCTTTAAAGAGTTGTTTGGAGATGGTAGTGAGATTGGTCTTAATATTCAATATGAAATTCAAGATAAACCAAGAGGGCTTGCGGATGCTTTTATAGTAGGTGAAAGATTTATAAACGATGATAATGTTGCTCTTGTACTTGGAGATAATATATTCTATGGTTATGGGTTTACACAAAGATTGAAAAATGCAGTGGAAAGAAAAGAAGGTGCTACTATATTTGGTTATCATGTAAGTAACCCGGGAGATTTTGGCGTAGTGGAATTTGACAAAAGCTTTAACGTTGTTTCCATAGAAGAAAAGCCAATAAAACCAAAATCTAACTATGCTGTTCCAGGTTTATATTTCTATGATAATGATGTAATTGAGATTGCAAAGAATTTAAAACCTTCAAAGCGTGGGGAGCTTGAGATTACTGCAGTAAATAATGAGTATTTAAAAAGAGGTAATTTAAAGGTTGAGCTCTTTGGAAGAGGTATGGCTTGGCTTGATACGGGAACTGCATCAGGACTTTTAAATGCTTCAAATTTTGTAGAGGCAGTACAAACAAGACAAGGCCTTTTTATAGCATGTATTGAAGAAATTGCTTATAGAAAAGGTTTTATAGATAGAGAACAATTACGTAAGATTGCTAATTCTATGAATAAAACAGAGTATGGACAGTATCTTCTACAACTTACTAATATGAATGAAGAAGCATTAAAAGAAGTTGCTGCTACAATGGAGAGTTAAAGAATTAAAAAAATCAGTTAAATAATAATCATATAAGTCATGATGGAGTTTTAATATTACAATATCATGACTTTAATTTTATGGAGGTAAATATGAAACTTCTAGTAACTGGAGGAAAAGGTCAGCTTGGATGTCAGCTTAAATACATTATAGAGAAAAATAGCTCCGATATTGGAGAACTTGATGGAAGGTTTAAAAATTGTCAATGTAAATTCATAGATTATGATGAATTAGATATAACAAATTACAATGAAGTTATATCCTTCATTACGTCATTTAAACCTGATGTAGTAATAAACTGTGCAGCATTTACTAATGTAGATGGCTGTGAAAGTGAAAGAGATATAGCCTTTAAAGTGAATACTATAGGACCAAGAAACCTAGCTATAGCTTGTGAAAAATATGATGCTAAACTTCTTCATGTATCTACTGATTATGTATTTAATGGAGAAGGTATTGTTCCATTTAAGGAATATGACATTCCTCATCCTGTAAGTGTTTATGGAAAGACAAAACTTATGGGAGAACAGTATGTAAGAGAAAACTGTAACCGCTATTTTATAGTAAGAACAGCATGGCTTTATGGACAATGGGGTAAAAACTTTGTTCATACCATAATGAAAGCTGCTAAAGAAAAAGGACATCTTGATGTAGTTGAAGATCAAATAGGTAATCCGACTTATGCAGAAGATCTTGCTCATCATATATTAAAAATTATTTTAACTGATGAGTATGGTATTTATCACTGTACTGGTAATGGTGAATGTTCATGGTATGATTTTGCTTGTAAAATTATAGAGTATAGTGGTATAGAGTGCACAGTAAGTCCTATAACCTCTGATAAAATCAACAGAGCAGCAAAAAGACCTGCTTATTCATCTCTTGATAATATGATGCTTCGTGCAATTTCAGAAGATGAAATGCGTCATTGGCAGGAAGCATTAATGAGCTTTATTGAAAAGCTGAACTCATAATAGTGGTATATGGAGGTTTAGAATGGGAAAGTTCAATTTCATAAAAACAGAAATAGAAGGTGTATATATAGTAGAAACAGGAGTTTTCGGAGATAATAGAGGATATTTCATGGAAACATATAATTACAATGATTTTAAAGCGGCAGGTCTTGATATGGTATTTGTTCAAGATAATCAATCGAGTTCCAGAAAAGGAGTTCTTCGTGGGCTTCACTTTCAAAAGATTCATCCTCAAGGAAAACTTGTTAGAGTTATAAAAGGGGAAGTATTTGATGTAGCAGTGGACATAAGAAAACACTCAAAAACCTTTGGAAAATGGGTGGGAGTTATTTTAAATGAAAAAAATAAAAAACAATTCTATATACCAGAAGGTTTTGCGCATGGATTTTTAGTTTTATCAGATGAAGCGGAATTTTGCTACAAATGTACTGATTTTTATCATCCAGAAGATGAGGGTGGCATAGCATGGGATGACGCTGAAATAGGTATAGAATGGCCAATGGAAGGAATAGATGAAGTAATTATATCTGAAAAGGATATAAACTGGAAGTTATTAAATGATAAAAAAGATTGTAAAAATATAAAACAAAGTGACATGAAAATTCGAGTTTAGAAGGGTTATATAAAGGTTGAAAATGATGAAGGATAATATAATTAAGGAAGATGGGTTCATTATAGAATTTTGGGCTAATATATTTAGCTTTTTAAGTAAAATATCTATATTTTCTTTTATAAGAAAAAAGAAAAATGATAATATACATATTTTTGTGGAAAGATGGGTTTTAGGGAATTTATTATTAGCTATTACTACAACTTTAATAGGATATTATTTAGGAAATAAAGTAAAGTGGTTTTTATATATTATAATAGGTTATGCAATATTAAGGGTATTTGAGATTATTATATACCAATTAAATGTATTATTTTTTGATCCGTATCGTGCAGAAAAAAGAGGCAAAAAATACGAGATAAAATCACCTACGAGAATGGTTATCTTATTGTTGCATAACTATGTTGAAGTTATGTTTTGGTATGCTGCTATTATAATAGCTTTAATTCAGTTAAGTGGGAATTTATTAGATGCTACTTGGGGAGAATATGTTCGTTCAAATATACTTTGTATAGCGACTTTTGATAGTAGTGGAATACAAGAAATAGTGGGAGAATTTTATTCTAAATTATCAGGTATAGTATTTTTACAGATAATATCAGGTGTTATAATGACAATTATATCATTAGCCAGATTCATAGGGCTCATGCCCGTGATTGATTCAAAAAATGATTAAGTTTTTATGAAGGAAAAATATACTCAAGGGTATTTATTACAGTATTGGATAAGAGGTGATAAATTTGCATTATAAACTAAATACATTATATTTTAGTGCTACAGATACAACTAAGAAAGTAGTATCTGGTATAACAAAAGGACTTTCAGAAGCTATGAACATAAAAGGAAACATAAATAATATTGATTTTACATTACCAAAGATAAGGGAGAAATCTGTATCTTTTTCAAAGGATGATATTGTTATTGTGGGAGTTCCAGTTTATGCAGGACGAGTACCTAATGTGCTTTTAAAGTATTTAAATTCTATTAAAGGTAATGGTGCGTTGGCTGTTGCAGTAGTGGTTTATGGAAATAGAAATTATGATGATGCTTTTATAGAGTTAAGGAATATATTAGAACTAGATGGCTTTAGGGTTATTGCAGGGGCTGCATTTATAGGACAACATTCTTTTTCTAAAACCTTGGCTAAGAATAGACCTGATGAAAAGGATATGGACATAGTTAGGGATTTTGCTGATGAAATATATAGTAAAATTGCTACTGGAGAAGATGGACAGGTTCTATTAATCAAAGGACAAAAGACTTATAGAAATTATTATATGCCAAGGGATGAAAAGGGAGAGCCTATTGATATAAGAAAGGTTAAGCCAAAAACTAAGGATAGTTGTATAGATTGTAAACTTTGTGCTAGTGTTTGTCCCATGGGATCTATTGACTTTGAAGATGTGACTAAAGTTAATGGAATTTGCATCAAATGTTGTGCATGTATTAAAAAATGTCCTGTAGAGGCAAAGTATTTTGATGATATGGAATATTTAAAACATAAAGAAGAATTAGAAATTAATTTTATACATAGAAAAGAACCAGAATTATTTTGGGAAAGATAATTGTAAAAAGCATTAATGGCTAATAATAGCTGTTAATGCTTTTTATGTGTCATAAAGTTTATAAAAAACCATAAAGTTATTATAATAAATATCGATAATATTAATAATTTTAATTATATATTGCTAAATTTTGTGACAGAGGAGATTAAATTTATGAAAAGCTTAAAATGGAAAATAACTACTATTACTCTTACTATTATTATAATTATTTCGTTATCTATGATGTTTATGGGACTTTTTAAGTCATTTAGTGTTACTAAAAATATTATAAACAAACAATTTGAGCAAACAATAGGTTCTGGTTATAGTATGCTAGAAATTTATCTTAAGGAACAGTTTGGTACATTAAGTCTTAATGATGATAGGAAACTTATAGATTCTAATGGTAAGCCAATTGATGGTGACTATGAGTATATTGACAAATTAGCAGAAGGTATGGATATACTTGCTACTGTATTTGCTAAGTCTGGTGATGATTACGTAAGAGTTTTGACTACAATTAGAGATGATAAAGGGGAACGAATTATTGGAACAAAATTGGATGCTAATGGTAAAGCCTATGAAGAGATTTCAAAGGGTAATGAATACTTTGGAGAAGCTGATATTTTAGGTGAAAAGTATATGACAAAGTATGTGCCTATTTTGGGGGATAATAATGAAGTTATTGGTATTTATTATGTTGGGAAATCTGTAGAATCAATTTTGGATATATATAATGAAGGGGTATTATCTACCATAAAATCAGTAGTTATAGTAATAGTTATTGGACTACTTATATCTGTTGCAATAAGCTATAGCTTAGGAGCATCAATTACAAAACCTATAGTTGCGTTAACTAATACTATAAAAAAACAGTCAAATTTAGATTTTAAGTTTAATGAAAAAGATGAAACATTAAATTATATGAAAAGGAAAAATGAAATAGGTATAATGGCAAATTCTCTGAAGGTTATGGAGGACAATGTAAGAGGCTTTGTTATAAAAACTTCAGAAGGTGCAGAGAAGGTAATAGCAACTTCACAGGAACTAACAGCAACAGCGGAGCAATCATCCATAGCTTCTGAAGAAATATCAAGAACTATAGAAAATATAGCTAGTGGAGCAAGTAGCCAAGCTCAAGATACAGGGGAAGCGGCTTTAAGTGTAGAAGAAATGGGTAGTTTACTAGAAGAGAATAAAGAATATACAGAGGAATTAAATACCGCAGCAAAGGATATAGAAAAGGAAAAAGAAGAAGGCTTTATTATACTAAAAGATTTGGTATTAAAAACGAGAGAAAGTAACAATGCCTCTAAGCAGGTGCATGAAATTATAATAAGTAATAACGAAAGTGCAGAAAAGATAGAAAAGGCAAGTACAATGATTCAATCTATATCAGAACAAACAAACCTACTTGCTTTGAATGCAGCTATTGAAGCAGCAAGGGCAGGTGAGCATGGAAGAGGCTTTTCTGTAGTAGCGGAAGAGATAAGAAAACTTGCTGAAGAATCTAATAATTTTACAGGAGAAATTAAAACTGTAATAGAGGAGTTGAAATTAAAATCTGAAAATGCAGTAAATAGAATGAAAGAAGTAAAAGGAATAATTGATTCCCAATCTGAAAGTGTAGAAAAAACTGAAGAAAAATTTCATAGTATATCAAACTCTATAGAGATAACTAATAATGTTATAGATAAGCTTAATGAATCGTCAGAAAAAATGAATGAAAATAAAGAAAAGCTTGTAGACTTAATGCAAAATTTATCGGCTATAGCAGAAGAAAATGCAGCAGGAACTGAGGAAGCTTCAGCAGCTATAGAAGAACAATCAGCAAGTATCGAAGAAATAGCTAATAGTAGTGAAGGATTGGTAAATATTATAGATGAACTACAAAGTATTATCAATAAATTTACAGTATAATTATTCCACGGGGTCAGACCCCGTGGAAATTTTTTCAATTAAATTTGTTGACAGACACTTGTGAAAGAATGGAAAAGTATTAATGGTTAAAAATAGCTGTTAATGCTTTTCGCTAATCATAAAGTTATTAATAAAAAGTAACGATAAGTAAAATGAATTTAAAGTAAACATAGTTTGAATAAATGGGACTTTATTCCACGGGGTCAGACCCCAAGGGATTTTTTTCCTTGGGGTCTGACCCCATGGTAATTTTTGTGTAAGGAGTGAGATAATGAGATTAAGTAGAAATATGTCCGCTATGAGGATATTTAATAGCTATACTAAAAATTTAGTAGCTCAGTCTAAGGCTTATGGTAGTATTAGTTCAGGTAATAAGATACAGACCTATAGAGATGATCCTAATGCTAAGGCTAAGAGTGATAAGTTGAAGTTAGAGATTAGAGGTCTTCAAATGGCCACTAGAAATATTCAAGATAGTGTGAGTCTTATGCAAACCATGGATGGTGGTATGCAGAGTATAAGTGAATCATTGCAAAGGGCTAGAGAACTTATGGTTCAAGCTGGAGGAACAACTACACTGGAAGATAGAGCAGTTATTCAAAATGAAATAGATCAGAACCTAGAGCATATAACTTATACTGCAAATAATACGGAAATGAATGGTGTAAAACTGTTAGCTGATAAAAATAATCCGGGTGATACAGTGGATCTACTTATTGGAGCAACTAGTGATTATATAACTAAACTGCCAACATATAATTTTACATCCACTGGATTAGGACTGGTGAATGCTGATGGTAGTAACAAAATAAGTGTAGAGAATATAAATGATGGGTTAGAACGATTAGATGATGCTATAGATAAACTAAATTCTGGAAGAGGAAAGTATGGAGCTCTAAGTAATAGAATGGAGTCGACTGCGGATTATACCAGTGAAATAGTAGGTAAGATAGAAGGAGCAGAAGGTGAAATTACTGGTACTGATATAGCGTTAGAAATGGTTGAATATGCTAAAAATTCAATTTTAGTGGAATCAGGTATGGCTATGATGGCTCAAAGCAATGAATTTCCACAGGATATTCTACAAATATTGAGCAATGCATATCCTAATAGGTAGAGAAAAGAAATTTCATGTAGTAAATAAGGAATTTTAAGTAAAAAGTAAATAATTTACGTTTAAAAGGTTGAATGGAAGAAAAATATAGTATATAATGCAGATATGTGAAAAAATTAAATAGGCAAAATTGACGAAAGTTAGTGACGCAAAGCTATAGGGGCTAAGCCTAAGGGTATGCCAGCCAGTTGCCAAAGAGTAAGTATACTTTTTGTTTTAGGTATTATAGAAGTAAATAATATTTTTATTTTAACCTTGTTGTAATTAAAAGCTACTCTTTTTGAGTAGCTTTTTATTATATAAATTTTACAATTTATTACAAAAAAATACAAATTATTTTGTAAAATATACTGAATTATAAACAATTACTCATTTTTGTGTTTTACAATGAATATTTTACATAAAATAACATATAACTATCATTCAATATTTACCATGATATTTTTTACTAATGATGAATTTTGTAGATTTATTTCTATTTAAAGTAAGTTTAAAGTGTATAAAATAAATAAAAAATCGTATAACTAACAAAAAAAAGAAGGGATTTAAGTATTTATGTCTAATTTATAAACATCAAGTATGTTTTAGTGGAAAATGGAGGTATAAAATGTCACAAAATGAAGTATATGGATTATTGAAAAAATCTATGAATGTAACTGTTCAGGCTAATAAGGTTATTGCTAATAATATTGCAAATGTAAATATAAAAAACTATAAGAGATATTATGTTCCTTTTGAACAGGTTATGGAAGAGTCAACAGCTAATGGTAATTTAAAAACTACAAATGAAAGACATATAGGCATTGGAAGCAAAGATGTACAAGTTAAAAGAGATGACAGTGCATCTATGCGAGAAGATGGAAATAATGTAGATATTGAAACGGAAATGACAAGTCAAGCTGCTAATACTATGATGTATGAGTCTTTAGTTAGATTTGCCAGTGGAAAGCTAAATAGTACAAGTAGAGTTATAAAAGGAGGGAACTAAAAGTGGAAGCATTTAGAGGAATGAGAATTTCAGCTAGCGGTCTTACTGCAGAAAGATTAAGAATGGATACTATCTCTTCTAATATTGTTAATGCAGGAACTACTAGAGGAAAAGATGGGAAACCTTATGTGAGAAAAATTGCTATGTTTCAAGAGAACTTAAAGGAAGCCTACAATAAAAGTAATGGAAAAGTAGAGGACAAGTTAAATGGGGTTAAAGCAGTTGGCATTGTAGATGATGAATCAGAACTTATTAAAGTATATAACCCAAGTCATCCAGATGCGGATGAAGAAGGATTTGTAACTATGCCAAATGTAAATATCTCCAATGAAATGGTGGAGTTAATAGCATCAAGTAGAGCTTATGAAGCCAATGTTAATGCAATGAATGCACAAAAAAGTATGTTTTTAAAAACTTTAGAAATAGGTAAATAAAAGATAGGAGTAGTACTTTATGATGAACAATTACATATCAAATGCAACAATTTTTCAAAATGAGCTAAGGGAAATTTATGGGGTAAAAGAAAAGGATACTGAAGAGAATAGCGCTTCAAGTGGCACAGGATTTGCAGCTGTTATAAAGGATGAATTGCAGAAGGTCAACGATCTACAAGTTGAAGCAGATAACAATGTAACAGGATATATTGCAGGAGAAAAAAGTATCCATGAAGTAGTATTAGCTACAGAAGAGGCATCTATGTCCTTAGAGCTTGCTATTCAAATAAGAAATAAGCTAGTTGATGCTTATAAGGAATTTAATAATATGCAAGTATAATGGGGGTAAGGATTAGATGAGTAAGCTATCGGAGCTAATGAAGAAGATAAAAGATAAGTGGAATTCCATGTCGAAAACTAGGAAGATAGCTTTAGTGATAATTGCGGTGGTGACTTTTATAGCAGTAGGAACACTACTTTATGTATCACTTAAACCAAAGTATACAGTTTTATTTTCAAATATGGATTCCCAAGATTCAGGAAAAATTATAGCCAATTTAGAAGGTAAAGGAACTAAGTATAAAATAGAAGGAAATTCAATCTTAGTTGAAAAGTCTCAAGTAGATAAACTGAGAATGGAAATGCTATCTGAGGTTCAAATAACAGAAGGAAGCCAAGGGTTTGAACTTTTTGATGAGGGTAGCATTGGAGCTACAGATGAAGAATCAAGAATAATGTATCAAAGAGCACTTTCTGGAGAACTTGAAAGAACTATAAAGGGTTTTGAAGAAGTAGAGGCTGCAAAAGTAAATTTAGTTTTACCAAACAACTCAGCCTTTGTAACTAAACCAACTCCTGCTAGTGCTTCAGTAACGGTAAAGTTAGTGCCAGGAAATGAACTTTCACCAGAGCAAGTTAAAGCTATTGTACACTTAGTAACAGGTAGTGTGGAAAACTTAGATAAGGAAGACGTTACAATAGTATCAGATAATCTAAAGTTATTAACAGAGGGGTTGTTTGATAATGAAAAAGGAACCCAGGCTACTAGTACAGAAAATCAAATTGATTCAACTAAAAAAGTTGAGAAAGAATATGAAAAGAAAATCTTAAATGTATTAGAACCAATTTATAAAGATAATATAAAAGTATCTGTAAATGCACAACTTAATTTTGATGCTGTAAAGCAAAATAATGTTACATATGATCCAAAGGGATCTGCAGTAGTAAGTGAGCATATTATTAAAAACAATAGTAAGGGTACTGAAAATACTTCAGGAAGTACTGTGGATAATAATATGACTAATGAGCAAGATGCAGAAAAAGATACTGAAAAAGCAGGCTATTCAGAGGAAACAAGAAATTATAATAATACTAAGAGTGAAGAAACAGTTGTGAAGGCACCAGGTCAAGTGGAGAGAATTACCACATCTGTTGTTGTAAATGGAGATATAGATAATGCAACTAAGAACACTATAAAAAATTTAGTATCTGATGCTATTGGTTTTGATGACGCACGAGGTGATGGAATTTCAGTTGAAAGCTTAGACTTTAATGATGATTATAAAACACAAGCAGAAGAAGAGATTAACGCTATGAAGGAAGCAGAAGCAAAATCTAGAAAGATTAAGCTTATTGCTTTAGGAGTAGGGGCAGTTATAGCACTTATACTTATTATTGTAGTTGTTTCTATTATTAGAAGTAAGAGAAAAGAAGATGATGACGAAGAGGAAGAGGCTATAGAAGGACTAGATGTAGTTGTAGGAGATGAAACTTTAGAAACAGTGGCTGATTTATATAAAGATTTAGATTTAGAAGCAGAAACTGAAAGAGAAAAGATCATGAAAGAAGTTAAAAAATATGCAGAAAAGAAACCAGAACAGGTAGCTGATATTATAAAATCATGGATGACTGATGAAGAAGGGAGATAGTAATGGCTAAAACAGAAAAATTTACAGGTATTCAAAAGGCAGCAATATTATTTATCTCTTTGGGACCAGATGCATCTGCAGCGATAATAAAAAGATTAAATGAAAGAGATATACAAAAGATAACCTATGAGATTGCTAATATGTCATCGGTTAAAGCTGAGGATAGACAAGCTATTTTGGATGAATTTATGGAATTAAATAAGGCTAAGGATTATATTCTTGAAGGTGGAGTAGAGTATGCTAGGAGCGTTTTATCTAAAGCTTTAGGAACTCAAAAGGCCAACGATATTCTAGAGAGAGTTACAGAGTTTTCACAACAGTTTAGACCTTTTTCTATTGCTAGAAAAGCTGATGCAACTCAGCTTATGAATGTAATTTCAGGAGAACATCCTCAGACTATAGCATTAATACTTTGTCATCTACAGCCTGACAAAGCGGGTCAGATAATGTCTGCACTTCCATCTGAATTACAGAGTGAAGTTGCTTTTAGAGTTGCTACTATGAGCAATATATATCCGGTGGTAGTAAAGGAAATTGAAGAGGTATTAAATAGTAAGTTATCTTCAGTGGTTACTAGTGAAAGTAGTGTTATAGGAGGAGTTCAATCTTTAGTTAATATACTTAACCAAGTTGATAGGACTACAGAGAAAAACATTACAGAAGGTCTTGAAAGAGAAGATATGGAACTTGCAGATAAAGTTAAGGAATCTATGTTTGTATTTGAGGATATTATTACTATCAATGATGTGGAAATTCAAAGAATTTTACGTGAAGTTGATAATAAGGAGCTATGTATGGCGCTAAAGGGTACTTCAGAACAAGTAATAGAAACTATATCAAGAAACCTTTCAAAACGTGCAGCAGCTACATTGAAAGAAGATATGGAATTCTTAGGACCTGTAAGACTTATGGATGTTGAAAAAGCTCAACAAAAAATTGTTGCTTTAATTAGAAGACTAGATGAAGCAGGAGAAATAACAATTGTAAGAGGTGGAGACGATGCACTCATCTTATAGGGTAATAAAAAGTGTTAATGTATGTGAAAGTGGAACGAAGGCAATAGATACAGACTTTTATATAGAGCCAGCTCAAATAATAGAAGAGACCATAGATCTTGAGGATACTAATCCTAGGAGTATGGAGGAGTATTTAAAACTAAAGAAAAAGGGTGAAGAAATAGTTGAAAATGCCCATAAAGAAGAGGAAGCTATTCTTGCAAATGCAAAGGGAAAAGTAGAAGAGCTTCTATATGAAGCCAAGGAAGATGGATTTAATAAGGGTTATGAGGAAGGCCATAGTATCGGTTATAGAGAAGGCTTTGACAAGGCTTATGATGAAGGAGTAAAAAAAGGTGAAGAGATAATCCAAAATGCAAATTTTATTCTTTACCAAGCTAAGGAAGAGTATGATAAATTTCTTAAGTCTAAGGAGATGGGCATTAGAAAAATTATTATAAATGCAGTAGAAAATATGCTTAAAAAGGAGTTGGAAAGTAAGGAAGCACTAAATGGATTACTTTTCAACATCCTATCTGAAGAGAAAAATGCCAAGATGATAATTATAAGGGTAGCACCTAACTATTTAGAAGAAATAGAGACAAAGATAGAAGAATTCAAGCATAGTATGGGCATCAGAGGAGAAGTAGTGGTTTTACAGGATAATTATTTAGAGTATGGAACCTTAGTTGTTGAAAAGGATGATGGAAAAACCACCTTTACTATTAAGGGTAGCATAGAGAAACTAAAGGAAATTCTCATGGAAGCATAGAGGAAGATGGTATTATGATTAATTTGAATATAGGAGACATTGAAAAAAATATTAATAAAACAAATTTTAATCATATGGAAGGCGTAGTTAAAAATATTATAGGTCTTACCATTGAAGTAAAAGGTGTTAAGGGTTTTGTAGGGGAAATTTTCCATATATATAATGAGGAAGATAAAACTATAGCCTGTGAAGTAGTAGGTTTTAAAGATGGAAATCTAATTCTTATGCCCCTTGGAAACTTAATAGGTATATCTCCTGGATGCAGAGTAGAGAGGACAGGAAAGCAGTTAAGTATAAAGTGTTCAGATGAACTTTTAGGAAGAGTTTTAGATGGAATTGGAAATCCTTTAGATGAAAAGGAATTGTCCCTTTATAAGAATTATCCCTTGGAAGCTATGCCACCAGACCCATTGAAGAGAAGAAGGATTAAAGAAGTTCTTCCTACAGGTGTAAGAGCCATAGATGGATTTCTTACTTGTGGTGAAGGACAAAGAATTGGTATCTTCGCTGGTTCAGGGGTAGGAAAAAGTACTACACTGGGAATGATTGCTAGAGAAGCTAAGGCTGATGTAAATGTGATATCCCTAATAGGAGAAAGAGGTAGAGAGGTTTTAGATTTTATAGAAAAAGATCTAGGTCCAGAAGGGTTAAAGAAATCTGTAGTAGTATGTGCTACTTCTGATCAACCAGCACTTGTTAGGCTAAAGGGTGCATTTACAGCAACAGCTATTGCGGAGTACTTTAGGGATAAAGGATTAAAGGTTATTCTTATGATGGACTCAGTAACACGTTTTGCTATGGCACAAAGGGAAATTGGTCTTGCCATAGGAGAGCCTCCAGCTACTAAAGGATATACTCCTTCGGTTTTTGCAATGTTACCTAAACTTCTTGAGCGTAGTGGTATGTCTGACAAAGGATCTATTACAGCTTTTTATACCGTCCTTGTTGATGGAGATGATTTTAATGAACCCATTGCAGATGCGGTAAGAGGTATTTTAGATGGACATATTGTCTTAAGCCGTGAGTTAGCTACTAAAAATCATTATCCAGCCATAGATGTACTTAAAAGTGTATCCAGACTTATGCCAGAAATTGCAGAGGAAATCCATATAAAGGCTGCTTCCCTTGCTAGAGATTTAATGGCCTCTTATAAAGAAGCAGAAGATTTAATAAATCTAGGAGCTTATGTAAAGGGAAGTAATTCTAAAATAGATATGGCCATTGAGTATATAGATAGTATAAATGGATTTTTAACTCAAGAAATAAAAGAAGGTTGCGAAATTGAAGCTAGTAAAGACATGCTTATTAATATGTTTAAATAAAGGTGGTGTAAATTTTGGGACAAACTTATAAATTTAAATTACAAAGGTTATTGGATTTAAGAGAAAAAGAAGAAGATGGTAAAAAAATAGTTTTTATGGAGGCTCTAAGGGAAAAGAACAGAGTAGAAGAAGAGCTTAAAAGTCTAGAGGATAGCTTCCAAAGATACTCTACTGTGAGTAATAACATGAGTGTAACTGAAAGAAAAATTCAACATCATTATTTAAATCTATTAAATAGTACTATTGATATTACACAAGAAAAGCTTAAAACTGATGAAGAAAGAGTGAAGCACACTAGGAAAGAATTAGTTACTGCTCAAGTAAATAAAAAGATTGTAGGCATATTAAAAGATAAGGATCGGGTAGCATTTATAAAAGAAGAAAATCGAATAGAACAAATTCAAAATGATGAATTTGCACTTTATGGATTTATACGTGAGTGTGGGAGGCGATAAATTTGATGGAAATGGCACAATTTAGTGTTGGAAATGACCTGTATAAAGGTAGCAGTACTAGTGATAAAGTTAAAAAGTCTGAAGGAAATAAAGGATATTCCAATAAGGAATTTTCTAAGGAACTTAAAAACTACAGTACAGATAATGAAAGCTCTAAAACTAAATCAGTAAATTCTATTAAGCAAGAAAAAGTTGAAGAGCCTTCGAAGGATTACATAGTGAGCTCTGAGGAAGTTCATGAAGATGAAAAGCTAATTACCTCAGAAGATATGCAGTCACTAATAAATCTAATAATAGCTCTTTTGAATAAGGAGGATACTTCTAAGGCTGAAACAGTTTCTTCTGACCTTATTAGTAGAAATGAAGGTAAAGTGGAACTGCAACCTTTATTAGACCTTTTAGGAAGTGAAAAAAAGGTAAATGGCCTATTAGAATTATTAAGGGAATCATCAATTAATAGTGACATGAAAAATAAACTTACAGAGTTATTAACTTTAATTAATGAAGATATTACTGAGCTAGACAATAGTAGTGAAAGTCTTATGAAACTATTAACATCAGAAGAAGGTATAGATAATGATGATCTAATAAGTCAGTTACAAAAAATAGTTTCAATGAAGGATGCTGACAAAGAAGAGGATCCTTTAAATATACCTAGAAGAATAGAACTGGAAACTAATGTTATAGAAAAAAGTAATGTAGTAGCTGGAGTAGGCGATAATGAAGAAAGTAGCAGTAAAGATAGTAAATTTTCAAAGGAAACAGCTATTTTGAATAAAGTAATTAATGGTGAAGAGAAGGATTCAAAGGTTACAAGAGCTGCTGATTTTATGTCATACTTTGAAAATAGTGTGCAAAAATCAGGAGAAGTATCTAGTGAAAAGCCTATAGCTATTACAAAGAGTGATGTTAATAATGATGTGATAAAAGCTCTATCATATATGGATAAAAATGGAATAAAGGATTTAACTGTAAAAATTTATCCTAAAGAGTTAGGTGAAATATCCATATCCGTAAGTATGGAACAAGGTTCTTTAAAGGCAATGATTAAGGCTACATCAAAGGAAACCGTAGAGATGTTAGCGTTAGGACTTAAGGACATAAATGAAAAGTTAAATGGAAACAACATAAAAATACAATCAGTAGATATAGGACTTTATGAAGAGGATACTACCTATTTTGCTCATGAAAACAGCCAAGGCAAAGCATCTGAAAATGGTGGACAAAGAGGTAGTGAAAAGGGTAGACAAGGTTCAGAGGTGAATATAGTTGAAGAGGATGTTATATCTGAAGCTAATGTGAAAGCCTCTAATGAGATAGATTTACTAGTTTAGGAGATGATAAAATGGCAATATCAACTAATAATACAACAGCACCTTGGGTTGAAGGAAATAAAACTAAAAATGGTACACCGATTGTAAAACCAGGGGCAGAACTTGACAAAAATTCCTTCTTTAAAATATTAGCTGCTGAGCTTTCTAATCAGGATCCAACTCAATCACAAGATACTACTGCATATGTCTCACAGTTAGCTCAATTTACAACCCTTGAACAGATGAGTTCATTAAATTCTACAATGACTCTTTCTTCTGCACAAGGATTAACTGGAAAATTTGTAGCTTTAGATGCCTTAGATGCTAATGGAGTACCTCAGTGTGGCGTAGTTAGGGCTGTGTATAAACATAAGGGAGACGTTTATGTTACTGTGGAAGGTGTAGATGGAAAGTATACAGATTATGAATATAGTCAAGTTACAGATGTTATTGATTCAGGAGATCCAAACATGGATAACTTAACCTTCTCTAATGCAGTAACATTGATGGGTAAAATTGTTGAAATAGCACTACCAGCAGATACATCTGTAGAAAAGCCTAAGGGAGATGGCAAGGAAGAAGAAAAGCCAGTTGAACCTAAGAGTATTACAGGGAAAGTTCTAGAAGTATATAGGGATGCAGAAGGCATAAAGCTTAAGGTTGAAGTTGAAGTTGACGGAAAAATAGAAATTAGAGATTACTTATTTGACTCTGTAATTGGAGTAAAAGGTTAATAAAATTATATTAAAAAATAGAGAATCGGAGGGATAGTATAATATGTTAAATTCAATGTACTCAGGGATATCAGGTTTAGGAGCAAATCAAAAAAAGTTAGATGTAATAGGAAATAACGTGGCTAATTCAGGAACTACTTCCTTTAAATCATCTTCAGTTACTTTTCAAGATAGTATGTATCAAAGTTATAAGGGAGCATCTGGTCCAGGATTAAACTTAGGAGGAGTTAACCCTTCTAGAGTTGGTATGGGAGTTTCTATACAAAGTATAGTAACAAATATGGCTCAGGGAAGTCTGCAACCAACAGGAAGGCCTTATGATGTAGCTGTAGATGGGACAGGATATTTTATAGTAGCTAAAGGAAAAGAAAGTGGCACAATAACAGTTAATCCAGATCAAAGTATGGAATCTACAACTTTAGAGAGTTTCTATACAAGGGATGGTTCTTTTAAGGTAGATAGTAAGGGTAATCTTCTAAATTCTAATGGATATAGAATTATGGGTTATGCTATAAGTGATGGAACATCAACATCTCCTTTAGGTGGAATAGTTAATTATGTAGATGGAGAATCAGAAAACTTAAATGCTAATCAAAATGAATTAGTAGCACTTAAAATACCAGAGACTGTTTCTAAGCTAGTAACTGACAAAGATGGGAATCCAGAAGTAGATGCTGGTGGAAATCCAACAGGAAGAAGAGAAGATGTTAGGATTCAAGGTTTCTCTATAGAAAATGATGGATTAATTAAGGCTGTACTTGCTGATGGTAGTACTACTGTTCTTGGACAAGTTGCTATGGCATCATTTACCAACAATGAAGGGCTTGAGCAAAAGGGAAATAATATGTACTCTCCTTCAGCAAACTCAGGAAATCCATTAGCTAGAGTTGGTAAATATACTGATAAAGCTGCTTTAGGTGGAAGAGAAGACAATGGCAAGGCTTATGGACAAGTTTTAAATGGATTCTTAGAGATGTCAAATGTTGATTTATCTGCACAGTTTACAGATATGATAGTTGCAACTCGTTCTTTCCAGGCTTGCGGTAAAATTATCACCACTGCAGATGAAATATTACAAGAACTTGTAAATTTAAAAAGATAACTTATGTAAATATGTAAATGTGATTTTCCTTAGGCTAAGACGGTGCTTATATTGATCTTAGCTTAAGTAAATTTACTATATCATAGGAGGTATAGGAGAATATGATAGAGGTTAATCCCTTAAATGGAAGCAAATTTATTCTTAATAGTAATCACATTGAAAAAATTGAAGAAATCCCAGAGACAGTAATTACCTTAGTCAATGGAAAAAAGTATTTAGTTAAAGAAAGTTCTAAAGAAATAGTTGATAAGGTTATAGAGTTTAGACGAAAATACTGGGCAAATGTACGGTTGGAGGAAAGCAATGAAGAAGAATGATATGTTAACAGCTATAGGTTTTGTGATTGCAATTGTTCTTGTATTTTATGGAATGCTAAATGGAGGATCATTAAAGTTATTCTTTGATGTACCATCCTTAGCTATAACAGTAGGAGGGTCCTTCGGTGCACTTTTAATGTCTTATCCGATGAATGAAATAAAAAGATTTATCAAGGTTGCAGCACAGGCGTTCAAAGAAGATGGAACATCTAAGGTAGATAATATTGCACTGTTTGTTAATTTATCTAAAAAAGCTAGAAGAGATGGACTACTTTCTTTAGAAGAAGATATACAAGAGATTAATAACGAGTTTGTTAAAAAAGGTTTAAATATGATAGTTGACGGTATTGAGCCTGAATCTATTAGAGAAATTATGACTTTAGAAATTAAAGAATTAGAAAAAAGACATGAAGATGCAGCATCTATGTTCACAACTTGGGGAGCATATGCTCCAGCCATGGGTATGATTGGAACATTGATTGGACTTATACAAATGCTTGCTAACTTATCAGATGCAGACAACTTAGCATCAGGTATGGGTAAGGCTCTTATTACAACTTTTTATGGTTCAATGCTTGCTAACTTAGTTGTACTTCCTATAGCAGGAAAGCTAAATTATAAAACATCTAAGGAAGTAAACCAAATGGAAATGATGATTGAAGGAGTACTTTCTATACAATCAGGAGTAAACCCAAGGGTAATTGAAGATAAAATGATAGTATATTTATCACCAGAGGATAGAGTAAAGTATTTAAGTAGTGTTAATCAAGGAGAGTAGGTGAATAATTATGGCCAAGAAAGACGTAAAAACTGATGGGTGGTTAGCTACTTATGCAGATACTGTTACTTTGCTATTAACCTTCTTTGTTTTACTTTATTCACTATCAACTATAGACTCACAAAAGTTTCAGCAGATAGCTGTAGCCATGCAAAGTGCTTTTAGTGGTAAGGCTGATAGGTCCATCCTTGAATTTAATTCAACTAGTGGTGATGTACCTATAGTTGGAAAACCACAGCTTACAGTGGAGGATGCTCAAGAAAATGAAAACTTGGAAATTTTAGAGGATGTATTAACTTATATTAAAGAAAATGATTTAGAGAATGATGTTCAAATATATGAAGATGAAAAAGGTCTTAATATACAGATGAAAGATTCGGTTCTTTTTGATACTGGAAAAGCAGAACTAAGGTCGGATAGTAAAACCGTATTAGATAAGGTTAGTGATTTAATAGGAAAGGTAGATAACAAGATTATAATTGAAGGTCATACAGATAATTTACCAATTAGCAGACCAGGTATGCCAAATAACTGGCATCTATCTTCTGAAAGAGCATTAAGCGTACTTGATTATTTTCTAGATAGTAAAAAAATTTTAAATCCTCAAAGGTTTTCAGCTCAGGGATGTGGAGAGTATAGACCTATAGCTAAAAATGATACAGATGAAGGTAGAGCTAAAAATAGAAGAGTCAATATTATAGTTGTAACTAATGTAAAGGAGCAGTAAAATGAACAAAAAAAATAGCAAAGGTAATGAGTTAGAAAAAGAAAAGGGCGGAAGTTCTAAATTGGTTCTAGTTATAGTAACCGCTATAGTAATATTTGCACTTATAAGTGGAGCTGTATTTGTTGGATATACCGTTGCAACAAAGAATGTAGGTAAAAATAGCAATGGCACTAGTGAAAGTAATGTAGTAGAAAAGGAAGCTACCTTAAATTTAGACGAGTTTTTAGTAAATTTGAGTGATGAGGGAAAGTCTAAATTTGTAAAGGTGAAAATTTCCTTAGGGTCAAATTTAGAGAATGAGGATTTGCAAGAAGAACTTAAAGCAAAGATTCCGCAAATAAGAGACAGTATAAATAAGGTATTAAGAGCTAAGAAATCTACGGATTTCAAAACAGAGGGAGATGCTTTATTAAAAGAAGAGATAATCGTAAAGGCAAATGAGCTTTTAAATAGTGGTAAGATAACCAATATTTACTTCACAGATATAATTGTTCAATAGGTGACATATGGATAGTCAATTGATTTTAACCTTATTAAAACTTGTAATATTTTTCCCCTTAGTTATAGGATTAATTCTTTGGCTAGGGAAGACCGTTGAGAAATATAGTCACATAAACAGCAAATCTACAATGAGAGTAGTAGAGAGACTAACCATTAGTAAGGATAACTCTCTGCTCATTGTAAAGATAAGAGATAAATTTTATTTAGTAACTTCAGCTCAAGGAAAAATAGAAATTGTAGAAGAAGTTGCGGGGGAAGATTACAAAGAAATTGAAATGATTAAATTGAAGAATAGTAGTGAGTTAAAACAAATTTTTAAAAACAAGTATCTAAAATGGAGAAAGTAAAATATTATTTTAGGAATAAAGGGATAATACATATGAAAAAATTTGATCTAAAAAAGTTTATAAAACCCATAATGCTAATACTACTGGTGTTTTGTGTTATTTCAATTAGTAGTAAAGTAGCTTATGCTACTGGAGATACCATGCCAATTCCAGATATAAATATATCCTTTGGTGATGGGGATGCAAAAACTCCTACTGAATATGTGGACAATATAAAATTATTATTAGTACTAACAGTACTTACAATACTTCCATCAATCCTTATAATGACTACAGGATTTATAAGAATTGTAACTGTACTTTCTTTCTTTAAGAGTGCTATAGGAGCTACATCACTGCCTAAACAAATAATTGTTGGGTTGTCCTTATTTTTAACTTTCTTTGTAATGGCACCTACCTTTTCAGAAATTAATGAGAAGGCAGTTCAGCCTTACATGAAGGAAGAAATAACAATGGATGTTGCTATAGATAAAGGGATAAAGCCCATGAAGGAATTTATGTTAAAGCAAACTAGAGTAAAAGATTTAAAGTTGTTTCTTGAAGCTGGAAAGGTAGAGGACGCTGTTAAAGTGGAAAAGGATGCAGATGGTAAGGAAACTTATAATTATGATGATGTTCCGCTTTATACAATTGTACCAGCCTTTGTTATAAGTGAGTTAAGAACAGCCTTTGAAATAGGATTTTTGTTATTTATACCATTTATATTGGTGGACATTGTAACTGCTAGTGTTCTTATGTCTATGGGTATGTTTATGTTACCGCCAGCTATGATTTCTTTGCCATTTAAATTACTTTTATTTGTATTAGTAGATGGATGGAATTTGTTAAGCCAATCCTTAATACTAGGATTTTAGAGGGGTGATGTAATATGACACAGACTATGGTGGTTGCAATATTACAGGATATGGTGAAGACAGCTTTAATGGCAGCTGGACCAATACTACTTACTGCTACGGCAGTAGGTCTTTTGATAAGTATATTTCAAGCCACAACTCAGATACAAGAACAAACTTTAACCTTTGTACCTAAAATAATAGCTGTGGCAATAGTGGGAATAATTACTGCCACTTTTATAGGAAACACAGTAATAGGTTTTACTCAAAGAATTTTTTCAATAATTTCTAATATAGGAGCTTAGGTGGGATAACGTTGGTAGATATTTTAATGTTTATAGCTTTTTTAATGGTATTTATGAGGATAACATCCTTGATTTTTACAGTGCCAACCTTTTTCCCAACAGGAACACCCAATATAGCAAAGATTGGTGTAGGACTTATTATATCCATGATTTTATCTCCTATAGTCAGTACTGAAGCATTACCAGAAATAAGTAATATATTTGTTTTAATAGTTCTTATAGGTAAAGAAGTAATCATAGGAATATGTCTAGGATATATAGTAAATTTACTGTTTAGTGTTGTACAGATGGCAGGACAAATTATGGATTTTTCCATGGGCTTTTCTATGATGAGCTTATTTGACCCAGTTGCAGGTGAAAACATATCAGTAATGGGAAGGTTGATGTACTGGATTTGTCTTGCTGTATTTATGCTAATTGATGGACATCTTATTTTAGTGCAGTGTCTTATAGATAGTTTTACTTCAGTTCCTGTAGGAACTGTAACCTTCAATAAAGAAATTTTAGGATATATTATTCAAGTTGTATTTGAATTTTTTACTATTGGGATTAAGATTGCAGTGCCAATAATGCTTATAATACTTATGACTGAAATTGTATTAGGCTTAGTATCAAGAGTTATGCCTCAGCTTAATGCTATGATACTAGGAATGCCAATCAAGATTTTTGTTGGGCTTGCAACCTTTATAATTTCTATTCCTTTAATTATGAAAATTATAGCCTCAAATTTTGGTGCTATTAAGCATATATTTTCGGAAATCTTTACTATGATGCCCTTTATATTAATTTCCGCATCTAATGATAGTGGAGATAAGACGGAAAAGCCTACTCCTAAAAAGCTTCAAGATGCTAAGAAAAAAGGTCAAGTAGCTAAAAGTAAGGAATTATCTTCTGCCTTAACTCTTTTAGCAGCTACTTTAGTTATAGCTATCTTAAGTAGCTTTGTGCTGAAGGTATTAAGCTCCAGTATGAAAAAGTATCTAGGGAGCTACTTAAATTTTCAGTTAAGCCAAGAGAGTTTAGTAGGACTTTTAATAAAGGTATTCATGGATATCTTTAAAATATTTATACCAGTTGCAGTTCCTATTATGGTTATAGGCGTAATTGGATCAATAATTCAAACGGGTTTTATATATACTGGAGATCCATTAAAACCTAAGTTTAGCAAACTAAATCCTATAAGTGGATTTAAAAGAATGTTTTCTATAAGATCCTTAGTGGATTTAGTAAAAAACTTGGGTATTGTTTCTATTGTAGGATATATAGGATATAAGTTTGTTATAGATAATTACTATAGTCTTTTGAACTTTGGAAATCTTAAAACAGGAACAATACTTACAGAATTGGCTAGCTTAATAATTAATGTTTTTGTTAAAGTTGGTATAGCCTTATTAATAATAGGATGCATAGATTTTTTATATCAGAAATTCCAACATAATAAGGATTTAAAAATGACTAAACAAGAGATAAAGGAAGAATATAAACAACAAGAAGGAGACCCTATAGTTAAGGGGAAAAGAAAACAAAAGCAAAGAGAAATGGCTATGAGAAGAATGATGCAATCAGTACCAGATGCTACTGTTGTAATTACAAACCCGACCCACATTGCGGTGGCTTTGAAATATGAAGAAAATAGTGGAAAAGCACCAATAGTTGTGGCAAAGGGCAGTGAGTATGTGGCGTTAAAGATTAAGGAAAAGGCTATTGAAAATAATGTACCAATTATAGAAAATAAACCATTAGCTAGACTTATGTTCAAAGAAGTGGATTTAGATAAGGAAATTCCCTTTGATATGTATAAAGCAGTGGCAGAAATATTAGTATTAGTTTATAAAATGAAGAAATAACGTAAAAAAGGATGATAATTATGCTTAAAGATAAGGGATTTAGTATTAAGAATAACTTAGATATAATAGTAGCATTTGGGGTAATTCTTATTGTACTAATGATAATTATACCATTGCCCCCGGAAATACTTGATTTTTTCTTTGCCATTAATATTTCAATATCTATAATTATAATGTTACTTACAATGTTTACTACAAATGTATTGCAATTATCAGTATTTCCAACATTATTACTTGTAACTACTCTATTTAGATTAGCACTAAATGTATCCTCTACTAGACTAATTCTAGGACAAGCAGATGCAGGAAAGATAGTGCAGGCTTTTGGAGAGTTCGTAATTGGTGGTAACTATTTTGTTGGAATAATAATATTTTTAATTATTGTTATTATACAGTTTTTAGTTATAACTAGTGGTGCTGGGAGAGTATCTGAGGTTTCAGCAAGATTCACCTTAGATGCAATGCCAGGAAAACAGATGAGTATAGATGCAGATTTAAATGCAGGAATGATTACAGAAGAAGATGCTAGGAAAAAGAGACTTGACCTTCAAAGGGAAGCAGATTTTTATGGAGCTATGGATGGTGCGTCTAAATTTGTTAAAGGTGATGCCATAGCAGGTATTATAATTACTATAATAAATATTTTAGGTGGTATTGTTATAGGGGCAGTAATGATGGATATGAGTATAGGAGAGTCTGCTGCTAAGTTTACACAACTCACCATAGGAGATGGACTTGTAAGTCAATTGCCTGCACTGTTAATTTCTACAGCTTCAGGTATATTAGTTACTCGTTCAGGAAGTGATGATAACTTTGGAACACAGGTTTCATCACAATTGACAGCATTTCCAGTAGTTATAGCAATTGCATCTCTAGTACTATTTATCCTTGGATTAATTCCAGGGATGCCTATGCTAGTATTCTTTGCTCTATCTGCAGCAGCTGGAACAAGTGCTTACCTAATGTATAAGGATGAAAAGCAACAAGTTAAGCAGAAGATAGAAATAGAAGAAAAGGAAATTGTAGAGAGTGAGAGCAGAGAGCCAGAAAATGTGATGAATTTAATTTCTGTTGAGCCATTAGAGGTAGAAATAGGCTATGGGCTTATTCCTATGGCTGATGAATCCTCAGGAGGAGATTTGTTGCAGAGAATCTCATCAGTGAGAAGACAATGTGCTATAGAGATGGGAATTGTGGTTCAGCCTATTAGAATTAGAGACAATCTACAAATTAAAAATAATGAATATGTAATAAAGATAAGAGGAACAGTGATAGCTAGAGCGGAGATAATGCCAAGCATGTTTCTATGTATGAATCCTTCTGGAGAAGATATAAATATGCAGGGAATAAAGACAATAGAGCCTACCTTTGGAATAGATGCTCTATGGATAAATAAGGATCAAAGAGAAGATGCAGAGATAAAGGGACTTACTGTGGTAGATCCAACTACAGTTATGGTTACTCATCTTACAGAAACTATTAAAGCTCATTCTTATGAACTTCTTGGGCGTCAAGAAACTAAAGTTATTTTAGATTCTGTAAAGGAAAAGTATCCTACTGTGGTAGAGGAACTTGTACCAGACCTTATGACCATAGGAGAAATTCAAAAGATTTTACAAGGACTTTTAAAAGAGAAGGTATCTATAAAAGACATGGTAACTATATTAGAATGTCTTGCTGATAATTCACGAAATACTAAGGATATTGAAATGTTAACGGAATATGTAAGATTTTCACTAAGCAGAACTATTTGTAATGATTTAGTGGATGAAGAACATAGAATTACAGCAGTAACCATATCTCCAGATATAGAAAAGCTGATAGGAAGTAATATTCAAAAATCTATGCAGGGTTCTTTCCCAGCCATAAATCCAGATATTACAACAGAAATATTTAATAGTATCAAGGTAATGTTAGAAAGCACCCACTTCCCAACTAATATACCTATAATTCTAGTTTCTCCAAGAATTAGACCAGCATTTAGAAAGCTTATAGAAATGGTATTTCCAAGTATTGTAGTGTTGTCTTTAAATGAAATACCTAATGATGTAGAGATAAGGACCGAAGGAGTTGTATCTATCTAATGATTATAAAGAAATATGTAGCTTCTACCATGAAGGAAGCATTAAGTAAGATAGGTAAGGAATTAGGCAAAGATGCTGTAATTATAAGTCAGAGAGCTATAAGAAAGCCTGGTATTAAAGGGTTATTTTCTCCTAAAGTAGTGGAGATAACCGCAGCTGTTGAATCTAAATCTAATGATTTAAGTTGGAATGATAAAGAAATAAATAGTAATAGTATTTTACCAGTAGATATAGTAAACAATGATGAATTGGAGCTAAGACAAGAAGTTGAAACGATGAAGAGTCTTATAAATTCCTATTTTTCTACTCAAAGCAATAATTCTATAAATGAGGAAATGGAATTAGAAGAATTAGATAACAATAACAAAGAAGAAAATCAATTAGAACAAGAAAAGGCTAATAATAGTGAAATTTATTTTAAAGAAGCTAAGGAAATACTTAGAGAATTAGATATATCTAAAGATATAGTTGAAGAATTAACAGAAACTATAAAAATAAATAAACAAGTGTCTTCCATTGATGAAATCATGAATGGAATTAAAGAGGAACTTAGCGCTACTATAAAAATAGATTCTAGTGAAATAAATGGAACCATAGCTTTAGTGGGTCCTACAGGAGTAGGAAAAACTACAACTATAGCAAAGCTAGCAGGGGAGCTAGCTCTTGTAAAAAAGAAAAAGGTAGGTTTAATTACTGTAGATACCTATAGAATAGGAGCAGTAGAACAGTTAAAAACCTATGCAGATATTATGAATATTGATTTCAAGGTGGTATTTTCATTAACTGAGATGGAAGAGGCTATAAACTCAATGAAAGACTGTGATGTGATTTTATTAGATACTACTGGTAGGAGTAGTAAAAATACTATGCAAGTATTAGAATTAAAGGCTTTTCTAGATAGGGCTAAAGTCGATAATGCTTATTTAGTAGTCAGTGCTACTACTAAGAGTGGTGACATGGACATCATTGCTAATGGATTTTCTAATATAAAATACAAGGGACTAATACTAACTAAGTTAGATGAGACTTCAACTTATGGTTCCATACTAAATATATGTAGAAGGACTGAGGTTCCTATTAAATTTATCACTGTAGGACAGAATGTACCAGATGATATAAAGATACCATTGGAGGATGAGATAATAAAATTGGTGTTAGGGGAAAATAGTATATGTTAGACCAGGCTTCAAGATTAAGACAGATGGTATTTGAAAAGCAAGGTGCTATGGAAGAAAGCAATAATAGTACTAAAATTTTTACCATAACTTCCGGTAAGGGAGGGGTAGGTAAGAGTAACATGGTAATTAATTTAGCAATTTCTCTTAAAAAACTAGGAAGAAAAGTCTTAGTACTAGATGCAGATTTAGGTATGGGCAATGTAGATGTTTTAATAGGGACTATACCTAGATATACTATTTTTGATATAATATTAAATAATAAATCCGTTAATGAGGTAGTAATAAATGGACCTTTAGGTATAAAAATTTTATGTGGAGGTACAGGACTTTCTAGATTAGATGACTTAAATATGTGGCAAAGAGAAGTTTTACTTAATAAGTTAGGCGAAATAAAAGATTTTGACTATATATTAATTGATACAGGAGCAGGCATAAATAGAACCGTTATGGCTTTTATCGAATGTAGTCATGAAGTTTTTATTGTTACTACTCCGGAACCAACAGCATTAACGGACGCATACAGCTTATTAAAAACCATATGTAATCATAATGTGAAAAATAGAGCGAAAATTATTGTTAATAAGGTTTTAACTAAAGAAGAAGGAAATAATACTTTTAATAGACTTAATAGTTCAGCAAATAGATTTCTAGGAGTTAATTTAGTGCATTTAGGAAACATCGCTGAAGATAAAAAATTAGTGCAAGCTGTAAGAATGCAAAGGCCTGTGGTATTGTCTTTCCCTAAAAGTGAAGTAAGTGAAAACATTGAGGCTATTGCAAAGCAGTTAGAAGGTATATCTTATAATAAGGGCAATAGCATCCAGGGTATATTTAAAAAAATGCTTAATATTTTTTCATAGGAGGAGAGTATGAAAGCTAATAATATTATGGAAATCAATAATAAAATAGAGATTTATACAAAAAATCGAGAATTAGCAAAATCAAAAATTCAAGATATTGATGAAGAAGGTATATATATAGCTATAGCTACACCTATACTAAATGGCATAAGTTATCCTTTAAGTACTGGAGACACAGTTAAGTGTAATTATAATGATGGAAAAGGTAATATATATAATTTTCAGGCTAAGGTGAAAGGAAGAAAATTTGATAAAATAGCCTTGATTACATTGGAAAGAGAAAGTAAATTGCAGAAGGTACAAAGAAGAGACTATGTAAGATTGCCCTTTATAAATATGATGAGATATTCACCAATAGATAAATATAATGAAAGTATCCTTAGGGATATTGAAAACTGTAATTATAGGGAAGGACAAACTTTAGATTTAAGTGGTGGTGGTATTAGAATAAAGATAAAGGAAAGTCTTAATTTAGGACAACTAGTCATGTTGAATACTAAGATTAATAACGAAGATATATTAGCCTTAGGTAAAATCGTTAGAGATGAAACACAAAATAAAGATGAATATGTATATGGAGTAAAATTTCAATTTATTGATGATAAGGTAAGGGAAAACATAATACAGTTTATTTTTAAGAATATGAGAAAGTTAATGAAAACGAAGTAGGAGGGAAATGATGTGTCTGTAGCTTGTGATGTAGATGTTAGAGAAGAGATAATTAAAAAAAATATACCTCTTGTAAAGTATATTGCTTCCAAGATTATCGTAGGGAAAAATAAATATGTTGAATATGAAGACTTAATAAGTTATGGAATGATTGGGCTTATGGATGCTATAAATAAGTACGATGACACTAAGGGTATGAAATTTTCCACCTATGCTGCCATAAGAATAAATGGAAGTATTATAGATGAAATACGAAAAAATAGTCCTATATCGAAAAGAGCTATCGATAAGCTTAATAGATACAATAAGGTAGTGGAAGAATTACAAAATAAGCTTTACAGAGAACCAAAAGATATTGAAGTAGCTGAAAGGATGGAAATAAGTTTAAAGGAGCTTACAGATATACAAGGTTATGTAAACTATATTTCAATGATGTCCTTAGAAACTATTTTATTTGGTGATGATGAGGAAATGTCTTTAATCAATTCTATAGAGGATACTAAAAGTCCCTCTCCACAAAAGTCTTTGGAAGAAAAAGAAATGCTAGAGTACTTGAGGAGAGGCCTGGATAATCTAAAGGAAAGAGATAGACTTATACTAAATCTATACTACTTTGAAAAACTTACTTTAAAACAAGTAGGAGCAGTGTTAGAGGTATCAGAATCAAGAGTTTGTCAACTTCATAGTAGAGCTATTTTAAATTTAAGAAAAGAAATTGAGAAACTCCAATATGATATTAGATCGTAGAAGATAGGTGAGAATATGTATATTTTATTAATTATTATTGGAGTGGCTTTAATTGCTACAAATATAAGGACTATAATGAGAGAAGAAAATAACTTTAGTAAAGCTATGATAGATGCAGAATCTAATATAGATGAAGTAGATATGAGACTTATTGAAATAAGAAGTGATTTTGCTAAAACAATTACAGAATTACAAAGAGAAATAAATGATTTAAAAAAAGTAAATCATACTGAATTTATTAAAAATGAATTATTAGAAAAAAGGGATGATTCAGATAAAAATATTAGTAACGATGAGTACATAAATACCTTGGTAGATAAGATTGATTCCTTAGATAATAATATTATTCTTGAAGGAAAAAATATGGATGAGTTAATAAATGATTTAAAAGAAGAAGAAAAAGACAGTAATCCTAAAAAAGATATAAAAGGTAATAGCTTAAAAGTGGAAGAAGTAAAAGCCTTATTAGCTGAAGGCTTAAGTGAAGAAGGTGTAGCACAACAGCTGAATATAGGAAAGGGTGAGGTCTTATTAATAAAGGAATTATATTTAAAATAAAAAGGTGTATGAGAGCTTTAGGTGATAGAAAAATTTTATTTGGTATAGGCATTGGCATAATACTAGGAATATTTTTTACTATACCTGCAAAAATAGATTATAAACTTAGCGATGGTGAAATTGAAATAAGAGCAAAAAAGTTAGGAATGACCTATCCAGACCAGATTAAAATTGATATAAAGGCGGGTGCAAACAATGATTAGAGGATTGTATACAGTAGCTTCAGGAATAATTACCAGTGAAAAAAATCAAAGTGCTATTATGAATAACATAGCAAATATAAACACCACAGGATATAAATCGCAGATATTGTCCATGAAGAGTTTTGATGAGGTATATATTTCTAACAAAGATGGAAAAAACAATGAAAGAGTAACCATTGGAGCTATGAGTAATGGAGTAGAAATAAATGATCGAACCACTAATTTCTCACAAGGAACTATAAAGGATACAGGAGTAACAACTGATTTTGCTCTTCAGGGAGAAGGATTTTTTGTAGTTCAAAGACAAACCGCTAATGGAGCTACAAATTATTATACAAGAGATGGTCATTTTGCTGTAGACACTTCAGGATATTTAGTGACATCTAATGGAGATAGGGTACTTAGTAGGAGTGGAAATGGACTAGCACCTATATATATAGGTGAAGGAAGTATTTCTGCAGACAATATTGGGAATATATCTGTGGATGGACGAGAAGTTGGCAGATTAGCTGTAGTTGATTTTCCAAAGGATAACCAAGGTAAATATGAAAATCTTAATGAATTTACATATAACCTTTATGAAGGAGTTAATCCTACCTTTGTTAATAATCCTTATGTGGTTAATAAATCGCTTGAAGGATCTAATGTTAGCGTAGTTCAAGAAACTAGTAACATGATGACTGTTATGAGAAACTTTGAAAGTAATGCAACTATTTTAAAGGTTTTAGATTCTACCTTGGACAAGGCTGTCAATGAAATAGGTAAAGCTAGATAGAATTAATAGAGAAAGAAAAATTTGAGGAGTGAGTTTATGTACGGTATGTTTTACACCAATAGAAGTGCAATGGAGGCACAACAGAATAAATTAGACTTAGTATCAAATAATATAGCAAATTCCGGTACTATTGGATATAAAAAAGTGACATCTACATTCCAAGACCTTTATACCAGTTCATTAGAGAGACTAGGAGTACCATGGTCTAAGAATGCAAATACTGAACTTTATGTTGGTACAGGAGTGAAATCTACTAATGAAGTTAGAATAAAAACTCAAGGAAGCTTAACTAATACAAAGATATCTACAGATTTAGCTATAGATGGAGAAGGATTCTTTAAAGTATATAAACAAGATGGAAGTGTAGCTTACACTAGAAATGGAAACTTCAAAGTGGATGCTTCAGGAATTTTAGTAGATAATAATGGATATAGATTATCTATAACTGATGCTAATGGTAATGAGATAAATGTGCCAGGGGGCCAAATTAACTTTGCTAAAGATAAGTTTTCTATAGATGCAAATGGAGCTTTATCCTTAGATAATGATGGAAGCTCTATAAAAGTTGGAGATATTAAAACCTATAAGACCATAGGTGATACAGATTTTATTTCTGCAGGACAAAGCTTATTTGTTCCAATAGAAGGAGCTATTGTAATGGAGACTACGGATAGAGATATTTATCAAGGGTTTACGGAAAGATCTAATGTAGATATGGCTACTGAGATGACTGATATGATTGTAGCCCAAAGAGCTTTTCAATTAAGCTCGTCTGCATTAAAAACTGCAGATGATATGTGGGGAATGATAAACAATTTAAGATAGCAATGGAATAGAAAAGAATGAAAGACATAGTTTTTCATTCTTTTTTTATGTACTAAAACATATAATATAATATTAACAAAGGATAAACTTTAAATAGGAGGGGTGATATTATGGGGTAGGATATTTATTTGGATGTTTGCTAAGTATATTATTTTGGAAGTTTGATAGACATAGGTTAGCAATAGAAGTCAATGAGAAATTTAGTTCTAAAATAAGAAGCAAAGTAGTTTTACAATGGGTATATTTTATACTTATATCTACCATGGGGGTAATGATAAGTCTTATATCTAATAGGGAAATTATTAATGCTATTGTAGCTTTCTTTGTTATAGAGATAAGCAATAGTGAAAGAAAAACAGTAATTAAAAAGTCCACTGAAAAAAAGGAGTTTTACAATACTTTATCCTTAATTAGCAAATCATTGATTTGTGGTTTTTTGGCACCCTTAATTTATATTATAATCATAGGTAATGGAGGAGGAGTAATATATACATTAATATATTATATGAGTGACGATGAGAGTCTAAAGTTTATTAATGGTATATTAAATGTGTTAAATATTATTCCAACTTTAATAGGTGGAATATTCTTATATATTGTCTATATTATTAGAAATAAAACCTTTAAAATTAATTTCAAGGGGGATTTTTTTAAAAATCTATTTACTAATCCACTCTTAAACATTTATATTTTTGCTGCATACATTGAATCAGTTAATTTTTACTACATAGAAGATAAGGGGGTACATTATCTAAAAAGTTATGGAGTGTATCAAGGAAAGATTGATGATTTATGTGTTAAGGATTTTTTAACTGTTATATATGGAGTATGTTTTATTTTCTTTGTTATATTTTGGATTTATATTATTAATAAGGGTTCATTTCTTAAATTAGTAGTACAGTAAATAAAAGGAGACTGTCTTTAAGGACAGTCTCCTTTGGAGTTAAAGAATTACTTAATTTGGTTTATAACCTCTGTAAGAGGTGGGATAACTTGTTTCTTTCTAGAAACTATCTGGTCAATATATGCTGTTCCGTTATTTAACTTAATGTTAAAGGCTCTTGAGAATACTTCTTTGTGTTCACCACACACGATGAATAAAGAAGAACTTTTAAATATGTCAGTAACCATAAGAATAATTAAGTCAAACTTTCCTTGATTTGCTTTTTCATTCATTACAGTTTTTAAATCATTAATTAGTGGAGTAAATCCATCCATATAAGTAGTTGTTATTTGTCCAACACCTACTTTAAAATTACCCATATTAAAGATTTTGAAATCTTGGTATAAAAGTTCCTTTGAGCTTTTTCCTTCTAATGAAGTTCCCGCTTTAAACATCTCTTGGGCAAATTTTTCTATATCTATACTTGCAATTTCAGCTAATCTCTTTAGGATAATTTCGTCTACAATAGTTGCTGTCGGAGATTTTAATAGTAGAGTATCGGAAATAATAGCGCCACATAATAATCCAGCTACTTTCTTAGATGGTCTAATTCCATTTTCAAAGAATATATTAGCAACTATGGTAGAAGTACTTCCTACGGGCTCATTTCTAAAGTATATTGGTTGACCTGTTTGAATATCTCCTATTCTATGGTGGTCGATAATTTCTAAAATGTCTGCATCTTCAAGACCGTCTACAGACTGAGTCTTTTCGTTATGATCCACTAAAATTACTTTCTTTCTTTGTTGGGTTATTAAATGATATCTAGAAATGCTTCCAACCACTGAACCATCTTCATCTAAAACTGGATAACTTCTATACCTAGTTTCTAGCATAATATCTTTAATCTCCTCAATGAAGTCACTAGTAGAGAAGGTAATTAAATTATTTTTAGTCATTACGTATTCTATAGGAATACTTTGAGGTATTAGTCTGGCAGCAGTAAAAGAGTCGTAAGGAGTAGTGATTATAGTGCAGCCTTTTTCTTTAGCTAAGTCAATAATTTTTTCAGAGGGAGTTGTATTATTAGTGATTATCATTAATCTAGCATTACAATCTAATACAAATTCTTGAACTAACTCACGGTCTCCACAGATACAAATATCTTCCGCTTCTATTAAATTTCTATCATTTGGTTCCATCATAGAAACTACAACTTTACCCTTAAGTTCTAAGTTTTCATCTGATAAGTAAACAATTTTAGCGGATAGAGTTTCTAAAATGTTACTTAGACTTGTTTTACTTTTAGCTAAAACGTAATTATCCCAAATATCTAGATAACTAGCAGCCAGATTTGATACAGATACAATTCCAGCTAATTTTTCATTAGGATGTATAACTGGGAGAGTTTTAATATTTTTTTGCTTCATTATAGACCAAGCCATTTTTAAGGATATGTCTGAAGCAATAGGAGCTACAGTATCTATTTTTAAATCTATAATTTGAGGTTTTACAGTTTGAACAAGCTGTGGTGGCTGAACTCCAAAGTAATCTAGGATAAATTGAGTTTCTCTACTAATTTCCCCTAGTCTAATTGGAATAGCATTGATTCGTTGAGTTTTGTTTTTAAACTCTGAATAAGCAATGGCTGCACAAATAGAATCAGAGTCAGGGTTTCTATGACCTGTTATGTATACTTTATTTACCATGAATAACCTTCCTTTATAATATCTATTCTTATTTATAATTAGTATTTTAAAGGTTTATTTACCTTATGTAAAGTTAAAGTTTTCATATACTGGTAGGATGGTACATATATTTTAATGATAGATTATTTCTAACTATAAATAAAAAAATTGTAAGGGGGAAAAAATGTGAGTGCTAAAGAATATAGAGGGCTATCTACCAATGAAATAGAAGATAGGCTGAAAGAATACGGATTAAATGAGTTACAGAGTAAGAAAAAAGTGTCACCTATAAAAATATTCTTGTCACAATTTAATGATTTGATTATTTGGATACTAATGGTGGCAACTGTTATATCAGGTTTTATGGGGGATAAAGCAGACGCTATAACTATTCTAATAATTATAGTAATGAATGGAGTTTTAGGTTTTGTACAAGAATATAAAACTGAAAAATCCTTAGAACAGTTAAAAAAATTATCCTCACCTACTGCTAAGGTAATAAGGAATGGAAAAATTGAAGTTATTAATTCCATATATCTAGTACCAGGAGATTTGGTTATATTAGAAAGTGGGGATAGGATACCTGCTGATAGTATTTTAGTTGAAGGAAATAATCTTATGATGGATGAATCTCTTCTAACTGGTGAATCCGTAGGAGTGCACAAGAATCCAGAGGATAGTGATAATAATATATATATGGGAACTATTGTATTAACAGGTAGGGGAAAAGCAAAGGTATATGGAACTGGAATGAATACAGAAATGGGTAGAATAGCTCATATGCTTCACTCTATAGAAGATGAACCATCCCCACTAAAGGAAAGATTAAATTCACTTGGAAAGGTACTTGTAGTTCTTTGCTTAACTATATGTGCTGTGGTAACCTTTTTAGGTATTTATAGAGGTGAAAATGTCTATGACATGTTTTTATCTGGCGTTAGTTTAGCTGTTGCTGCAATTCCAGAAGGGTTATCAGCTATAGTAACTGTTGCCCTTGCATTAGGAGTATCAAGAATGCTTAAAAGAAATGCCCTAGTAAGAAAGTTACCAGCGGTAGAAACTCTAGGATGTACATCTGTAATATGTAGTGATAAAACAGGAACTTTAACAGAAAATAGAATGACAGTAACAGCACTTCTTCATAATGGAAAAATTCATGATATTGATGAAGATAAAAGTTTTGACCATGATATTTTAAAAAAGATATTTGTATATTGTAATGATTGTAACTATAATTATTCTTCTAATTCCATGGAAAAGGCTTTAATGGGAGATCCAACAGAGACTGCTTTAATAAAAGGCTTCTTTAAAAAGGTTTCTGAAATAGAAGGATTTAATAGTAAAGTAGAGAGGATTTTTGATATCCCCTTTGATTCTACAAGAAAAATGATGACAGTAATTGTAAAGGACGTAACTACTAAGAAGGATGTATGTTATGTTAAAGGAGCTCCAGAGCGAGTACTTGATAGATGTTCACATATATTAGTAAATGGAAGGGCAGAGCCATTAACTATTCCTTATAGAAGAAGTGTAGAAAAGCTTATTGATGATATGTCCTTTAGAGCTCTCAGATGCATTGCAGGTGCATATAAAGAGAATAACTTAATTAAAGGAGACAAGGTGGAAAATGGTTTAATTTTTGTAGGGGTGGCTGGAATTATAGACCCACCAAGAAAAGAAGTAAAGGATGCAGTTTTAAAATGCAGGGTTGCAGGAATAAGACCAGTTATGATTACAGGTGATCATAAAAATACAGCCTTTGCTATAGGAAAAGATCTAAATATATGTAATGAAAGCAAGGAAGTAATTACAGGAGCTGAACTTGATAGAATAAATGATAAAGAACTTGAAAAGTCCATAGATGATTATAGAATATTTGCGAGAGTTAGCCCTAAACATAAATTAAGAATAGTAAAGGCTTTTAAAAGTAGGGGTAATATTGTAGCTATGAC